>JAHEJT010000179.1 GCA_024638765.1 Verrucomicrobiales bacterium | reverse complement strand
CCGGTGTGAGGGGAGAGACCTGGCTCTACGATCTCGACGCCGACATCGCTGAAGCCGACGACTTGAAGGATTCGCACCCGGAAGTGGTCGTCGAGTTGCAAAAGGCCTTTGATGGGTGGATTGCGGAGATGGCGGAACCGCTTGGCAACCAGAGCAAGCGTTGGAGTCGGGGCGCGGCTCCCACGAACAAGAAAATGATAAAGATGACCAGAGCGGAGAAGGACGCCGCACGCGAAAAAATGCGCGCGGGACGGAGGAAAGCGAGGGCGGGGGAGAAAGCACCTGACTCAGCTGAATGACCGGAGGGCGACGCGTCGTCGTCGCCGTAGCTTTCTCCAAACGCAATATCACTCTCCCGATAATGGTGGCAACGACGATAACGACGGCAACGACGAAGCGTTGCCCTCCATCGCAAATGGCAAAGTTCTCCGCACTCTTCGTCGGCTTCCCCTGGTGCGTCCCGATTTTTATGCTTATCGCCTTTCTTAGCACGGCGGCGCAGCCCGTCTCCGCGGAGAAAGTCGATACGACCACGCTGACCGGGAAAGTGATGTGCGGGTACCAGGGATGGTTCAGTTGTCCGGGGGACGGCATGGACCTGGGCTGGATGCATTGGGCCCGCAAGCGGCGGAAACCCTTTGCCCCGGGCAACGCAGGGGTCGATCTCTGGCCGGACGTCGCTGAACTGGGACCGGAGGAGCGGTTTGCGACTGGGTTTAAACATGGCGATGGTCGCGTCGCAGAAGTTTTCAGCAGCGCCAATCGCGCGACGGTATCGCGTCATTTCGAGTGGATGCGCGATTACGGAATTGATGGGGCATTCCTGCAGCGGTTTGCGAATGATCTGGAGGATGCAAATTCCCTGCGCCATAAGAACGCCGTCCTCTCACATGTGCGGGACGGAACCAAGCGATCCGGGCGCGCCTACGCGGTGATGTACGATCTCGGCGGACTCCGAGCGGGGGAAGTCGACATCGTCCGCAAAGATTGGGAGATGCTGAGAAACACAATGGGCGTCACGCAGGACCGCTCCTATCTGCACCACCAAGGCCGGCCGGTAGTCGCGGTCTGGGGGGTGGGGTTCGGCGGCGAAGAGCCGGCGCGGGAATACACTCTGGCTGAGTGCCGTGCGCTCGTGATGTATCTTAAGAGAGACGGCTGCACCGTGATGCTCGGAGTGCCCACCGGCTGGCGAGAGGGAGACCGGGATGCCGCAGACGACCCGCTCTTGCGAGAGATCGTCAAGCTCGCGGATGTCGTCAGTCCCTGGACCGTGGGCCGATACCGGAACCTCGCGGAGATTGTAAGGCACACCGAGAGGCGCTGGAAACCCGACCTCGCCTGGTGCGGGAATCACGGGCTCGATTACATGCCCGTCGTCTTTCCCGGCTTCAGCTGGCACAACCTGCACGGCGGTGCACTCGATCAGATTCCCAGGGCCAAAGGGGAATTCCTCTGGTCGCAGATGGTGGCTGTGAAACGGGCGGGTTGTGAAATGATTTACGTTGCGATGTTCGACGAAGTGGACGAGGGCACGGCGATCTTCAAGTGCACCAATGATCCGCCGAGCTTGCCCTCCGGAGCCTCTGGCGAAGGACGGGTCGGTGACGGCGTTTCGTTCTTGGCCAACGAGGGGTTGCCATCCGATCATTACCTCCGCCTCACCGGCCTCGGAGGAAGAATGCTGCGTGGAGAAATTCCTGTGATCGAGAGAATGCCGGAGAACGCTCATAATTAGCCGACACCTCTTTTGCAGCCTTATTTCGCACTTCGTTAACCGGAGTTCAAACGATGTTCAGAACCGAAACCCCTCACCTCGGTCCTCTCCCCAAGGAGAGGAGGAAGCAATCAACTTGCAGGCATTGTAGATTTGCCCAACTGCCTCATCCCCTCTCCCTGGGGAGAGGGCAAGGGTGAGGGGAGAACGTGCGCAGTAACCTGTATTTCCGATATTGGGCTCGAGACCCCAAAACGATTATGAAAACCACGTCGTTGATTTTCGTCGCTGCGGCGATGTTTTCGATCCTCACCAGCGCGCAGGGCGCAACACGCAAACCTAATATCCTTTTCATCGTATGCGATGACCTGAACACGCACGTCTCCACCTCCGGCTACGCGCACATCAGGACGCCAGCGTTCGATCAGCTGGCGGCCGTCGGGATGACCTTCCGCCGCGCTTATTGCCAGTACCCGGTGTGCGGGCCATCACGGGCATCGTTTCTCCACGGGCTCTACCCGGAATCGACCGGCGTTTTGGATAATACTTCCGATATTCGCAAGATGCGTCCGGGCACGGTTTCGATGCCGCAGGCGTTCAAGGAGCAGGGTTACTGGACGGCGTCCACCGGCAAAGTGTTTCATTCCACGCGTCACGAGCATGGCGACGTGGCGTGGAATGAATTTGTGCGATTCCAGAACGATGAACTTCCCGTGCTGGCCGAGGCGCGGCGCGCGTTCGAAGCCGAACACGGGTCGGTGGAGGAACGGAAGAATCGCAAGGCGTGGAAAGCGCTGTCAAAGAGAGTCAGCGGACCCCTGGCAGGGCAGACGCCCCCGGGACGCGGTCCCAGCGGCCTCGAAGATGCGGGGCACGCCGACGGAAAGAACGCGCGGCAGGTGATCCGGTGGCTGGAGGACGGCAGTTACGGAGACCGGCCCTTCTTCATCGCCTGCGGCATTCACAAGCCTCACGTGCCGTTCTTGGCTCCGCAAAAGTATTTTGATCAGTATCCCGTGGAAAAACTGAAGTTCACACTGGATCCGCCCGGTTTCTGGGGCGGCGCGCCGCAGACGGCGATGGTGAAACGGTTTTCGGCATTCGGATTTGAGCTGGGAGTCGAGAACGACGCCCTCCGGCGCGAATACATGCAGGCTTATCATGCGTGCATCTCGTTCATCGATGCCCAGATTGGACTGGTGCTTGAGAGCCTGAAGCGAAACGGGCTCTGGGAAGACACCATCGTGGTGCTCACCTCGGATCACGGGTACCAGCTCGGCGAGCATTTCATGTGGGGGAAGGTGACGCTCTTCGAAGTCTGCGATCGCGTGCCGTTAATCGTGCGTGTGCCCGGCATGACGAAACCCGGATCGGTCTCGGAGGGGCTTGTGGAGTTGATCGACTTATTTCCCACCCTGGCAGAGCTGTGCCGTATGGATGTCCCTGAGGATCTCCAGGGAAGAAGTGTCGTCCCGATGCTCGAGGATTCCTCCGCCCCCGGAAAAGAGGTGGCTTACACCGTTGTCTCCCGTGGCGACAACCTCGGCAAAGCCGTCCGGACGGAGCGTTGGCGTTACGCTCGCTGGCCCGATGGCGAGGAACTCTACGATCTCGCGAACGATATCGACGAACACGACAACCTCGCCCGTTCACCGGAGCGTGCCGCCACCCTCGCCGAGATGCGCGCCCGTCTCGTCGAGATTGAAGCGAGGGCAGCGCAGGGGGTCGCGACCTTACCCTGAAGTTCAATATCAGAGCCGCTTCCTCATATTCCTGCGGAAATTGCCAGAAGGATTGGCATGAGGAACCTGGCCTCGTTTGTTTCGAGGTCGTCGAACGCATCGGACATCCCCGCCGCAAGTATCGGGCGGTGGACGGGGTTAGGGTTCAGGGCCCCTGTTCGACGATAAACCGCATGAAGCGATACGCGCCGGGGTCGCCGATTGGCAGGTCCTGTCGCACGGCGACCGTGCGCTTTCCGCCCGAGGGCGCACCGATAGTGATGGTTATCCCCGTGCCCGGCACGGCGCCTTCGACGACTTCGTGCACCGGCCAGCTCGCGAGATCATTGGAGAGCGACACCTTAATAACGATGCCGGGCGGAAGATCTTCCTGGCGGGTATACCCTCCCGAGAGGTAATCGCTTCCGCTGACGTTTACGATGGAGACAGTCTGCAGACTCTGGTGTGCGCTGTCACCGACCGCCGGATCGGTCCCCTGCAGATATTCCCAGAGGGTCGACTGGCCGTCACGATCGTAATCCACATCGTCGCCGGAGATCGCCGGGTCTTCCGAATCCCAACCGTTGGTGCCGTTATGCCCGTAACTCCAGGCATCGACGTGGGTGATGCCGGTCACTGATTGCAGGGAAACAACTGAAGAGGAAGGCGAGAGATTGCCCACCAGGTCGAAGGACTCGATGTAGTAATCATAAGTGATTCCGTCGACTGCCGTCGGGTCTTCGAAGAAGATCGCCTCTGCCGGATGGGCGACCGACGTGAGCATCGTAAATCCGGGTTCCCCGGCGGCCTTGCGGTAGACATCGTACCCGGCGAGATCCCAGTCGATGACGCCGAACCAGCCGAGATGCAGTGCACCGGTGCCGTTGAGCGCCCAGAGAGGCGAAGGTTTGAGGGGAACGTCGGTGTCAGTGAGGGAATTATTCTTACTGTTCGATGGGGCGGACTCGTTGCCGGCGGCGTCCACCGCCGTGATGTGATAGTGATAGGTGATTCCCTTTTCGACGGCGTAATCTTCATATTCAATGTAGGGATTGTCGATCAGCCCCGTGTTCATCTTGATCTTGGTCCCAACGGATTCCCCATCGAGCCAGCGGTAGACATTGTATCCGACAACGCCGTCGCCAGCCGGGTTGGTGTTGCTCCAGGAGGCGCGCAACCGTAAATTGGCGGGTGAAGTCACGTTCGTGAGAACGGGCGCAGCCGGCGCAGTCGTGTCCACGGTCTCATCCACCGGAAGGACGTGTATGTTGTCGACGTAAACGGTACCTCCGCCTGTGCCGCCGACGCGCTCCCACCAGACGGACAGCCAGGTGACTGCATTGGCGCCGCCGGGGACGTCGAGGTGGCTTTCGTAACTCTCGAATTCCGCGCCGTAGAGATCGGGGTCCAGGGTGATGGTGTCCTCGGCCTCGTAAGTGGTGGGCACCCCATCGAACTGCACACGCATCCGGAAATTTACGACGCCGGGATCGGTCCCATCGTTATCGCGGAAGGCGGTGCGGGCGCGGAGCTTCAAGCGGGTGGCGCCGTTGAGCGGCACATTGAGGGTGGAGTGCGTTCCTGAGCGGATGGCGCTGGCGGTGAGCCCGCGTTGTCCCACGTAGGCTCCGCCGCCGTTTACCGGAACGTTCGAACTGATATTGACGTAGTTCACGTCCTTGATGGCGGTCACGGTGTTGATCCCCGTGAAGTCCGAAGCATTGTCCTCGAAATTCTCGGCGTAGAGATTCGCCGTGCTGAAAAGGCTGTCCCAATTGCCCAGGGGCCAGGCAAGTTTGCACCATTCCCGGATGTCGGTGAGCAGCATCTCGTCGACGCCTTCGGCGGGAAGAAGCGGCAGCAGGCGGTAAAGGGCATCGGCGTGGATTTCGCCCGGGCGGTCGAAAAACTTGGCGCCACCGCCGGGCCAGGGGACCGGCACGTAGGTGCTGGTTTCGAACTGGTGCCGGTCGGCGTCGTCGCGCGGCATCGTGTTCAGGTTGTGAGATTGCACGACGTCCAGCCATTCGTAGAGGTATTCCTCGAAGACTTTCCGCCAGAGCCCGGGCTCCACCTCGTCCAGGGCGCCGATCATGAGGGAGCGATCGCGCTGTGGAGTGGAATAAAAGAAACAGGGGTTGAGCGTCCGTTGTGAGAAGCCCCCCTGCTGGATGCCTTTCCCGGTTTCCCGGATCTGGAGCATCTTGATCTGGGTGATCAGACGCTGAAACCCGTACCAACGCCCGGCGCGTTCGCTGGCGGATTCGAGATGAATGATCTGGTAGGCCCAGTCGAGAGGCACATTCATGTTCACCTGCATCCGGTATCCGGAATTGATGCAGAGCTGGAGATGGTACCACTGGTTCGACTCCATCTTACCGAGGTGCTCGGGCTGTCCTTCGAAGTGTACGTAGACGTTCCCGGAAATATGAGGCGCGAGGCCAAAGACGATGGCGCGGTTTTCTCCTCCCGGGACAGCGAGCAGTTCCGGGGTGAAGTTTGGGTGGCCTTTTCCGGCCATCGCGCTGGGAAGATCGGACTCGGCTTCCAGGTCGTAGTCGCGGGTGACCTCAGTGATTTTAATAACCATCCAGCGCATCAGGGACTTGAGGACATCTTCGCGGGTCAATCCAGCCACGCGGGCCAGCGAAACGGCCGTGTCGTTGGCGAGATCCTGGTCCTGGAGACGAAATCCTCCGTACCAGTCCTCGAGGTCGCTCTTGAACTTGCGGAAGGTTTCGTTGAGATCGCCGTTATTCGTCAGGCTGGTGACACCCTGGGTCTGGAGGGTGGAGCGCAGGGTGCCGTAAAAATTGTAGGGCTCGTCGTAATAGAATGCCATGGCCCACATATCTTCCGGAGCGAACTCAGGGAGCCAGGTATTCCAATCGGGGAACTGGATGGGGATCGGAATTTCACGAACGCTGAAGGTGCTCTCGTGTTCGATGGTTTTCCCGATAGCCGCAGGCGAGGTGCCCTCGGGGAAGACGTGGGGCAGGATCTCCGCTTCGGATTGCACGACCGCATTGAGCCCGGCGCCCGCCATCCAGGATTCCGCTTTCTGCTGTTGCACTGCGGGCGAATCGCCTGGGTCGGGGTCGAGATTGGGGCCCGGCTGGAAGGGCGGGTCCCACGGGCGGCCCGGGCTCGGCTTGGTGATCGATCGGATGTAACTCGCGATTTGCTCGCCTTCCTGCTGCGTGAGTCCGTGAAACCGTGCGCGCGTGATGATGGAGTCGTTGGAATAATTGAAATACTTGAGGTCGCTGCCGTCGACGAAGTGGCATGAGGCGCACTTGGCGTTGAGGGGCGATTGATTAATTGAGTCGTTATTGATGGCGGCGTTCGCCCAGAGGTTCGCGCCTGCGGCGATGTCCGTGGGATTCGTGCTGGGCGGCGTCCAGGTGGCCGGATCTTCCTGGGTAAGTTCGCCAGGAGCCAAGAGGCGGTCTCCGGCACTATCGAGAAAATCGAAGTCCACTACGCGGATCGCGCTCACAATCCCATCGGTCCCGTTGAGGCGGAAGGACACATCGTTCGATTGTCCCGCGACGACTTGACCGGGGAGGAGGGGGACGGCCAGTCGAATGCTTCCGTTGATCCCGCCGATCCCGCCCTGGCTCTTCTCGGGTTCGAAAACACCGACTGTATGATTGTAGACATGTGTCCATTCGCCATCGTTGACGCGGACGGAGACCTGCCCGCCGAAGCGGAGATTATGAATTTGCGCGTAAAGCCAGTCGGCAGGATTCGCGCCTCCGGGGACGTTCACCGACACCGTTTCGGTGGTGGGTGCCGCATTCCAGCTGAGTACCCGCACGGGCAGCTGCGCCGCCTCGATCGGCAGACAGGCGAGCGCCAGGGCGGAGCCGAGCGCGGCCAACCACGCAGTTGGATGGGGGCTATTGTGGGGGTGCATGCTCCGGAGGAGATCGCCAGGCTGAGCGCTACTATACACGGGAAGCGAGAAATTCTTAACGGAAATTCCATTCGATCGCCTGGAATCGGGCATTGGATTCGCCACACCACATCTTGCAAATTACCCCCTGGGCCCTAAGATCGCGGGTAGATTCCCCGATGCCTTGCGGCGATCTCATGACGCCGTCCGGCTTCAACAATCAGACAACCCCAAAAAAACCAGACCAATGGACGCAGTAAAGATATTAGGCAGCTTACTCAGGAATAATTCAACGGGCGGAGACATTCTCGGCAGCCTCCTTGGCGGGGGTGGCGCGAGTTCCGGCGCCGGTGGCGCAGGCGATCTGCTTGGCAAGATGCTCGGAGGAAGCGCCGGCGGCGGCGCGGGAGACGTGCTTGGCAAAATGCTCGGCGGCGGCGCAGGCGGAAGTGCCGGCGGCGGCGGACTTGCGGCCGCCATCCTGGGCGGATTGCTCAGTGGTCGCGGCGGCGCGGATGCCGGTGCCGGCGGAGGCAGCGCACCGGGCGGCGGCGGACTGAAGGCGCTCTCCGAAACGCTCGGCGGCGGCGCCATCGGCGGCGACACGCCCGCAGCGACCGCCCAGGCGGCCCCTCCGCAGGATCCGCAGCAAGAGGCCGAGATTCTGATTCGCGCCATGTGCAATGCCGCCAAGGCCGACGGCAAATTCGACCAGCAGGAACAGGAAAAGATCCTGGGCCGGCTTGGCGATGTCGAGCAGGAGGAAATCGAGTTCATTCGCAACGAGCTGGCCCAACCGCTCGACGTGCAGGGGTTCGCCCGTTCGATTCCGCGAGAAGCGGCGCCGCAGGTCTACGCGTTCTCCGTGATGGCCATCAAGCTGGACCAACAATCGGAAGCACAGTATCTCGGACAACTTGCCCAGGCCCTTGGCCTCAACCCCGATCTCTGCAACCAGATTCATGAGCAGATGGGTGCGCCCCCGATCTTCCGCTAAGCCCGCACCTTGCCAATCTATCCAGGCAATTTTGCCTTGAAGTGAAACGCCCCGCTTAGAGAAGCGGGGCGTTTTCGGTATAGGGAAAGTGGGGCAGGTTTTCAACCTGCCATCTGGATCAAAAGGCAGGTTAAAAACCTGCCCCACTCTGTTACTTCCCGATCCGGTAAAGGTGTTCCTCTCCGCGAATGAAGAGGGCGCCGTCTCCGACGGCGTAAGAGGCGAAGACGGGTTCGTCGAGCTTGTTTTCGCCGAGCTTAACGAACTTTTTGCCGGGCTTGATGATGGCCGCCCTGCCGGTCTCGTCCTGGATATAGATTTTGCCGTCGGCGTAAAGGGGTGACGCGGAGCAGGGTCCGAGGACGCGGTTCGACCAAAGGTTATTCCCTGTCCTGGCGTCGACACACCAGACCACGCCGCTGGTTTTTACGGCGTAAAGTTCGTCGCCGACAAGGAGCAACGACGGCACCTGGGGGACGGCTTTGTCGATGCTCCATTGGACGTGGGTTTTCGTGACGTCGCCTTTGCCGTCGGGCCGGATGGCCAGGAGTCTCGGGATTCCCCAGCCGGTGTTGGTGAAGAGGAGATCGTGACCGTATACGGGGCGGGGGACGAGGGACCATCCTTCCCCGTAACTGACGCGCCAGATTTCTTTTCCCGAGTCGGGTGCATAGGCACACACGGCGCCGCTCCCCGGGCTGACGACCTGCTTACGGCCGTTGACATCGATGAGCAGCGCGGTGCTGAAGGAGAATTTCAGTTCCGCGGCGGTGACGCGCGGTGTTTTCCAGAGGACCTTGCCGGTGCGTTTGTCGAGCGCGGCGACGAAGGGATGATTAACGTCGTCACAGCTGAATATGAGCTTGTCATCCACGAGGACGGGGCTGCCGCCGTTTCCGTGGTGCGGTTCGTAACGAAGCTCGCGGGTCTGCCAGATGATTTCGCCGTCGAAATCGAGGCAGGCGGTGCCTTGGTGCCCGAAATGGAGATAGAGGCGCTTGCCTTCGGCGGCGGGAGTGGGGCTGGCGTGACTGTTCTTGCGGCTGTTGATATGGGGCGCGGTGGGGCCGTCCTGGTGGAAAACCTCGACGTCCCAGATGATTTCCCCGTCGGCTGCGTCAAAGCAGAGTGCGCGAAGAGAGCGGTCCGCCTTGATGCTGTCTGCGTTCTCGCTGGTGGCGGTGGTCAGGTAAATGCGGCCATCGACAAAAATGGGCGAGGAATAGCCTTTCCCGGGCACGGGCACTTTCCACGCGACGTTCTCGGTTTCGCTCCACGATGTCGGCAGGTTCGTCTGCGAGGAATGGCCCTGTCCGGTGGGCCCGCGGAACTCCGGCCAGTTCTCGGCGGCGCCGGCGGGGAGGGTGGCGATGGCGAGGAGGACGGCGATTAGGCGTTTCACGGCAGTGTTCGCGAGTTGGCAGTTCTTTCTCATTCCCGGACGACGCCGAACGTTGTTTAGGCAGGCAAATAAAAGCGGTTTATTTGGATAGGCAACCGTAGATAGGCTGTACCCAAACGATAGATGCTGAAAACCGTCATGGGCAGGGAAAAGTGCAGGATGGTTTTTAAAAGTGCCGAAGTCTGTTTTACCCGGATAGTCATACCTGATATTCCGACCTTTCGAGTGGCGAAGGTAAGGCGACGCGTCCCGCGGAGCCGCCGAGTGATCGGAAAACGATCCCACTTAAGGGAAGGGCGGCTCCGCAGGGACGCGTCGCCCTAACCGCTTCGC
>JAHEJT010000301.1 GCA_024638765.1 Verrucomicrobiales bacterium | reverse complement strand
GCGAGCGGGCCTGGCGGAGGGGGCTTTCCATCGGTGGCCGGTGAGCCGCGCGATTTTCTCGATCTTACGGAATCGGAGCGGGCGCAGTTCCTGGCGCTTGAGGAAAAATTTTGGGCTACGGAGGATCTTGATACGCGTCTCGAGATCCTCGACGAGATGGAATCATATTACGGAAGAGAGCTGCTTGGATTCATGGGCAAGCTTCTGACCCAACCCGAGGAAGACCTGCGGCTGCGGGCGGTTGAGCTTCTCAGCGGGAATACATCTCCGGCCATATTTCCCTTGCTGGAGAGGGCGTTGGCGGATGCGTCTGCCGACGTCCGGGTGGAAGCGGTCTATGCGGCGGGCCAAGTGCGTGCGGGTGCGGTGGTGGACTTTCTGGGCAAGGCTTACGGGAATCAGGATGGCAATGTGCGTTTCGCGGCCATGGAAGTGGCTGAAGAACTCACTGACCGCAATCGCCTGCAGGCTTACCAAAGGGGGTTGGATAGTCCTTACCAGGAGGTGAAGCTGGGGACTATCGACTCGCTCCAGTTCGAGGCCACTCACCAGGCGGTGGATCTTCTGATTGGCCAATTGGACTCTCCCGACCCGGATACCCAGCGCCGGGCGCGGCACTCGGTGGATTGGCTGATCGACCAGAAATTCTCGAGCACCGCCGAGGGACGGGCGTGGTGGGAAGAGAATCGGAACCGTTATGACGCGGAGCTCGTACTCAAGGAATGACCATCAGCTCAAGACGTTGCGA
This sequence comes from Verrucomicrobiales bacterium, assembly GCA_024638765.1. GTDB lineage: Bacteria > Verrucomicrobiota > Verrucomicrobiia > Verrucomicrobiales > DEV007 > JAHEJT01. The sequence continues at coordinate 1,967 of JAHEJT010000301.1, read as the reverse complement.
TGCTGCAGACGCGTCCGCACCTTTCCGGATTCTCATTGCAAGAGTTAATATGATTGACCTAATCCCGGCCCTTATGCACTACTTCAGGCGCCTTTCCAAGAACGGGGAGGAAATTATGGATGCAAACCAGCTTCTCGGCACGGCATCTCTCTCTTTGACGCAATCGGGACTGCGAGTCCATTTTTCGGGCGGCGCCCTCTCCCGGGCGCCTTACTGGCCCACACAGATCTATCGAGTTGTGTTCTTGCTTTTAATCCAACGCTCGCACGTGCTGCCGGCGAAAGGATGGCCGGGCGGGAAGGCGACGCGTTTCGTCACTAACAAACTAAAACAACCAATAGAGAAGTAACTATGAAGACAACAAAACGATTTGGATTTGCCGTCGCCATGATGGGCGCGGCCTTAATGACGGGCTCCGGCCCCTCCCTGCAGGCAGGGGACAACGGGTTCGAGGGAGACTTCGCCGTTTATAAGTGCACTGCCCGGGGCACCTTCGAAGTGAATGTGGACGGGGAAGACTGTTTCAGGGAACGGTCGATCTCGATGAGTATCATCGTGCGCGACCTGAGGGACGGGCGCGACCAGTATTCGGAGATTTTTCTGGATTCCGAGGGCGGGGTCGACGGCGTGGATTCCGAGCTGTCATTTCAGAAGGTGCTTTGCGTGACTTGTCCGGGAGATCGCCCGCGTCAAAAGGAGGCGATTATCGAAGCCTTCTGCAGTGACGGAGAGCAGCCCATGATTGTCACGCCGCAGGGGCTAGGCGGGCCCGGAGAATTGTTCTCGTTTCAATCCAAGGTCTCGGGAAATACCCGCAAACTGACGCTCCGGTATGAAGAGCCAAAGACCCTTGAGCGGATTGAGGTGGTGCTTCCCAAGGTGGCCTTGTTTTTGCGAGGCTCGCGGAATGCGCTGCAATGCTCTTCGGGTTTCCTTGAGCAGGGATCGCTCGAGCCCTTGGGAGGCGGTCCCACGTCGCCCGGCTGGCTCTGCCAGTCGGACCGTGTTTCCTACCGGCTCAACCGCGACCTGACCGCGCTGGTGAACGATCCGGAGGACGGAGCGCTCGATCTCGAGGAAGCCACCGGTATCGTGCTGGCAACCCTCGAGCCAGACGTAAGATAATAGAATTCGTTTCGCATCTGTTTTAAACTGCGCCGTGCCGTCTCTCCTTGCTTCCCGCCTCTTCATGGGGCGGATGCCGGGAGGGCGGCGCGGCTTCTTATTTGATCTCCAACTCTTCCCGTCGCAGCTGCAGAGACACCCCCGCGCCAGGACAGATTCCCCGGAGTCGCGGCGCCAGGATTTCCAGGACACTGGGATCCTGGAAATGATCCGGTTTGGTTTCCGGGTGCGGGTAATACACGAGGCCGTCCTCCCATTTCTCTTCCGTCCCGTGGGCGATTGAAATACGGCAGCGGAAGAAGGAGAAATCTTCCGGAGGAACTCCCTCGCACCAATCGACGTCGCGCAGGGTCCGGAAAGCCTTGCGCGGGGTGAACCCGCGGGGACGGATGGTAACATTGATAGTCCCGGGATAAAAAGGGGAGAGATCGAGGCTGCGATCTCGAAAGAGCGGGATCTGGGCGGCCAGGGTCCCCCCAGGAAAGCGAGGGTCCCCGCTACGACCAGAAGCGACGCCGTGTCCCGCCACCACGACGCCGTCCACCCTAATCCAGGATGCGTCCATTGACAGGAGTATCGGCGGGATCATTGAGAAAGTCCGCAACAACTCGCGCGTGGCCGCGTTTTATTGTAAGAGCTTTTGCTTTGCCGAAGTGCATCCGGTTTCCGCCATGAAAAACAATCTCCCTCGATTCGCCCCAATTCTCTCGATCCTCTGGTGTCTGCCCGCGCTCGCGGGGGACTGGCCGCAGTTCCGGGGCGCGCACGGGACGGGAATCGCGGACGAGACGCGCGCGCCTTTGAATTGGGGGAAGGACGAAAACATCAAGTGGCGGGCACAG
>JAHEJT010000178.1 GCA_024638765.1 Verrucomicrobiales bacterium | reverse complement strand
GACGAGCCGGGTGACGGCCTGCTTGGCGTCGAGAATCTCGTCGAGACCTACGGAACCGGGATCGTGATCATGCGCCTGTCCATGTCATCCAGCGTGGCACGAATCACCCGCCCGACCTTGGCAGCTTCATTGGTTTTCAGCAGCAGAAGCGCAGCGAGCAGATCGGAGGTGGTGCTCTCCAGCAACTCAAACTCGGCGAAGGCGCGGCGCGACTGCTCGAATATGTCGATTGCCTGGGGGTGAAGGGTGATGAGCAGGTTTTTCAGGCAAAGGACGCCCACGCTGGCAAGGCGAGTAAAGCCGGTGTCAGCAAAAACGACGACTTCAAGGAACGCCACTTCCCGGAGGGGAATGATCTGGGTCGCTTCTCCCACCTTGAGACATTGTTGCGCCAGCAAGGGCGGCAAGTTCAATCGTTCGAGCCAGGGTTCCAGTTCCGCCGGCTGGTAGGTATCCACATCGATCCAATAGGTGCCCTCGCCGGCGAGCCACCGGGACAACGCCTCGTCCGGGTCCGCGGGTTTCAGCTTCCGGGAGGCATCGAGCTCGAAACAGTGGACGTTCATGGGGTTGATTCCATCCTCAGTCTGCCGACACACGGTTATCCCCCGCTTGGAGGACGAAGATTCACTATGATCTAGGGAAGTCCGCCTGCACCGTCAACGGAATCGTGCTGGTTCTTTTGGTCGTCCCTCGCAATCCTCGTTGAAGCGCCCCATGAACCGGGCTATCCTTCGACCATGGAAATCGAACCGATTCTAGCGCAAAGGCTCGGGCTCACCTGGCACGTTTCTCCCTTGCGCAGAAAACTTCAGAAACTGTCGGAAGACTATCCTTCTCCCGGGGCCGAATCACTCGAGGACTGGTTGGTGGACGTCGCCAATGCGCGCGGCGCGCGGATCGTGGAACGCCCCGGTGGCGCCGGTCGTGAATTTTGCGCGCCTTCTTTAGAAATGCTTTCGCAGGAAGCACTCGTGGTCGGACTGCTGCTGCTCGATTCCAGGGATCGCCCGCAGATGCTTCGTCTCGCCGCCCAGTTGATCTCCCGCCAGGCAGTCGCGCTTCGCCCCTTGCTTTTGCGCATTGCCCGGGAACGTGTCGGGATTGTGGCCGCGGAGCTGTCACGCCAGGCAATCCGCGCCGAACCGGATCACCCGCTCTGGAAAGAGCTTCACACCTCGCTTCGCCGGCAGCCCGCGCCTCGCAGTCCCATCCTGCATTGGACCCGTCTGGCCGAACCCGTGATGAAAGGCGGCCGGGTCAACGCGGAAAGCTGGAAACTCGTTCGCTGATGCCCGAACGAAGCAATGCCGAGAAGATCCTCGACGCGCTCGAGGAAGAGCTCGACTCGGAAGTGGAATTGACGCTTTACGGCCGGGCGGCACTGCAGCTTGGATTCGAAAACCCGCCCCAGGAGTTCGCGCTGAGCCGTGACGTCGATGCGGTTTTCTGGCTCGGGCAAGCCGATGAGCTGGCAGAGAAAACCAATTTCTGGCAGGCCGTCGAGGCGGTCAATGAGGCCCTGGCCGGGGACGAACTCTATATCAGTCATTTCTTCGAGGAAGACCAGGTCATCCTGCAGGCGGACTGGAGAGATCACCGCGTACCGGTCGCGGGTCCTTGGACACGGCTCAAGCTGTTCCGTCTCGGAAACGGCGACCTCTTTTTGTCTAAACTCATGCGTGACGATCCTCTCGATCTCGCGGACGCGCGCTTTATTGTGAAGCGCGCCGGTTTCACGAAGCCCGAGATCAGTGGACTGATTCAAAGCGCAAGAGTTCCGGATATCACCGAAATCCGTGAGCAGTTTCAGATTTGCTCGCAGCGGTTCCTGTAAATGCAGAATGCCGCTACGATGGTCCCGAGGCCAGGTTTCCGCTTTCGCTGGAAGATGTCACATCCCCTTACCCTCGGCAGCCATTTCACCCCGCTTGCGCCAGGGACAGTAGCTGTGGTAATTATGCCGAAGCGATAATGAGCGAAGAGAAGGCGAGGACTGAAGCACCACGGAAACACCTTAACTCGTTTTGCCTCGGGTTTATCCTGGTTCCCATCCTCGCCATCCCGCTCACGCTCGCATCCCTGTGGGCCTTTGGAGCAATTTATTTCGATGGGCCGGCCGGACCCGGGAACGGCAGTAAGGCACTCGCGATCGGCTGGGCGGTGGTAACCGGAGCGCTTGTTATTCGCGCGCGCGGTCTCAAAAGACGCCTCGCAATCTGGCTCGCCTGTTTCGCCGTAGTCCTGGTCCCGTGGCTCCTGATCCCGGCCTCCAACGACCGCGACTGGAAACCGGACTGGGCCGAGACCGGCTGGTGTGAAATCGACGGAGACGTATTCACCTTTCACAACTTCCGGAATTTCGACTACGACCCTGACGGCTCGATTACGGAACGGTGGGAGACGCGGACGGTGCGCCTTTCCAATCTCCGCGGCGCCGACCTGTTTCTCGACGCTTTCGGGGGTGACCGGTGGGCCCACCCGATGCTTTCGTACGATTTCGGCCCGGACGGACACATCCTCGTCTCGATCGAAACCCGTCGCGAAGAGGGCGAGTCGTATTCGGAAGTCGGGGGACTCTACAAGATGTTCGAGCTGCAGTACCTCTTCGGCGACGAGCGCGATTTCATCCGGGTCCGCACCAATATCCGGGAGGAACCGGTTTACCTCTACCGGCTGGATTTCCCGATGGAGCAGGTGCGCGACACTTTTCTCGACTCGGCGCACACCTTGAACGCACTGAAAGCGCGGCCGCGTTTTTACAACGTAATCACGCACAATTGCACCACGAGTTACTGGTCGCAGACGCCGGTGGAACGGCAGGAGAAGCTCGACATCCGGGTGCTGATCAACGGCAAGCTCGATGAGCTGGCTTACGAACGCGGGCAGTTCGTGACTTTTGGACTGGCGTTTCCCGTCCTCCGGGAAAAGGCTCTCATCAATAAAGCCGCCCAGGCCGCGCACGACGATCCGGAGTTTTCGAAACGAATTCGGGAGGGAAGGCCGGGGTTCTGAGAGGTTTCAGGTGTCAGTGTTCGGTGTTCGGGCCGGAAGGCGACTGCCGAATGCAGAGTGGGAGTGCAGGGCACCGCCACTCTCGGCGGAACGATATCACGATGGGAGCGCAGGCGTCCCGCCTGCATTTAGAAAGAAACCGGCCGTTCCGGCCGCATATTTAAAAAGATGCAGGCGGGACGCCTGCGCTCCCACTCTGCAATCGGCACAAACTTCTTCCTACGCTCCCCGGTTCTCGAGATACGCCACCACCTCACTAGGCGACAAGCTTCGCGTGGATGGTCCGGTGCGCACAAAAAAGAATTCTTCGCTGTCCCGCCGGAAATAGACCGGCTGGGGCGACCGCAGGCACTCCACCACCAGCACCTGGTTGCCCTCCACCGTGATGACCGACGACTTGATGCACGTCGCAATCTCGCTCCCGAGATGATTGCAAATCATGCTGGTGAGATAGAGCAAGATCTTGTCTTCATTGGGAAAGTTGTCCGGTCCCAGACCCAGCGGAATTCCCTCGTCGTCCACACCGACGCAAAGCACGCCCCCCGAGGAATTCAGGTAAGCCGCCAGGTTCTTGAGGCAGCCGTTCTCCATCTTCTTGTCCGGCTTGTCGGTGCGCAAGTTGTGCCGCAGCGTCGACTTGAACTCCACCCGCTGGTTTTCGCCTCCGGCAATGAGATCTTTGAGGCTTTCTTCCGAGAATTCACGGAACCCCTCGCCCAGCTTGGCTTGCAGCTCACTCTTTTCGCTTTCGAGGTCCTTTTCTCGATGAAACGTCTCGAGGTGTTTCTTCACCCGGGCCACCACTTCCTCGAACTGGAACGGCTTGTTAATGTAATCCACCGCGCCGGAATCGAATCCGGCCAGCTTGTCGTCCAGGTCTCCGCGCGCCGATAAGAACACCACCACCGATTTCGCGAGTTCCGGATCCGCTTTCAGCCGCCGGCAGGTTTCATACCCGTCCATCCCCGGCATGTTGATATCCAGCAGGATCACCGAGGGATTGGCCGCGCCGGCGATCTCGAGCGCCTCCTCCCCCGACTGCGCCACCAACAGCTCATACCCCTCCTCCTCGAGCGCCTGGTAAAGCACCTGGAGATTGGTGAGGTTGTCATCGACTAACAAAACCCGATCTGCCATTTCGAAACCGCTAAAGGGAATTACTGCAGAATAATTAACCGCGAAATACGCGAAACACGCGAAATATTTTTTGAGGACAGTCCTTCGAGTATTATGAAACCCTCTTTAATCCGTGCCCCTGGTCAGCGATGGGTCCGACTAGATAAACTAAAGGAATATTTTTCGCGTGTTTCGCGTATTTCGCGGTTAAAAAAATTCGCGTCCATTCGCGGTTCAAGTCTCTGTCTGTTTGGTGAGCTTTTCGAGGCCCGCGAAGTCGAAGGCTCCCGCCAGCTTGCCGGCTTGTGCGCCGAAGGCGGCGGTCGCCGGATCTTCCTCCCACTCCTTCACCAGCGCCTTGATGGCGGTCAAGTTCTTGATCTTGAGAGCTTCGCGGAGTTTCTCCAGCGCCTCGGCCGGGATGTCGGCCGCGACCTCGCTCCCGCTTTCGGCAGCCACAGCTTCTTCCGGGGGTTTCGCGGCTTCGAATGTGACCTCGAGGTGCTTCTGTAATTTCTGAATCAACTCTTCCGTCCGAAAGGGTTTGCCCAGGAAATCATCGAATCCCGCCTCGATCGCTTTTTCGCGGAACTCCGGGAACACGCTCGCGGTCACCGCAATCACTTTTAAATGCTTCAATTTTTCATCCGCCCGGATCTGTTTCACCGCCTCGATTCCGTTGAGACGCGGCATGCGCACGTCCATCAGCACCAGGTCCACTTCCGCGTGCTCCCGCAGCTTCACCAGCGCCGTGTCCCCGTCGTCAGCGATAATCGATTGAATCCCCGCCGCTTCCAGCATCCGCTCCAGGATATCGCGATTGGTCTCCCGGTCGTCCACCACCATCACCACGGCCTCCTGCCCCGGTGCCAGCACGGCTTCCCCGTAATCAAGCGCGCCCTCCTCTTCCAACGAAGCAAAATCTTCCGTGGGCGCCTCTTCCAGGGGCAGGTCCACGATAAAGGTGCTCCCTTTTCCTTTCTCACTCTTCGCTTCGATCCCGCCCCCCAGCATCTTCGCGAGACGGCGCGTGATCGCCAGGCCCAGCCCTGTCCCCCCCGCCGCTTTCCCCGCTTCCACCTGCTTGAAGGGGTCGAAAATGTGTTCCAGTTCGTCCGCAGTCATCCCGACCCCGGTATCCGTCACTTCAAACCGCAACCGGCCCTTCGGCGACTCCGCCACGTGCAGGGTTACCCCGCCTTCGTCCGTAAATTTCACCGCGTTGCCCAGGAGATTCACCAGGATCTGCCGCAGCTTGGCCGCGTCGGCGACGATTCCCCGGGGCACTTCCGGTGACACTTCTTCTTCGAAACTCACTCCTTTATTCGTCGCCCGCTGCTGCACAATGTCGCCCACGCCCTTGATCAGCTTGTGCAGATCGCAGGGCGCCTGGTCCATTTCGAGATGACCGGCCTCGATCTTCGACAAGTCCAAGACATCGTTGATCAACGACAAGAGGTGATCTCCGCAGTTTACGATCGCGTCCAGGTTCTGTTTCTGCCCGGGCGTCGCGTCCTTGTCGCGCTGCAGGATTTGCGCGTAACCCAAGACGCCGTTTAAGGGCGTCCGCAGCTCGTGGCTCATGTGTGAAAGAAAATCGCTCTTTGCCCGGTTGGCGGCTTCCGCCTGTTCCCGGGCCAGCTTGATCTCCTTTTCCAGTTCCTTGCGCTGGGTGATGTCTGCAATCACGCCGTCGAGGTATTCGACTACTCCGTCTTCCTTAAAAATTGCGCGCCCGCGCTCGCCGACCCAGCGGACGCAGCCGTCCGCGCGCACCACCCGGTATTCAATAATCCAGGGCGCCTTCTTCTGCACCGCCGCTTCCACATCTTCCGCCACCTGGGCCCGGTCGTCCGGATGAATCACGCTGTCGTAAGTGCGCACCTTGTTCTCGATGAAATCGGAGGCCGGGTAGCCCGTCAGCTCCTCCGCGTCCTCGCTGATAAACTTCATCGTCCACGCCTCGTCGTGCAGGCACCGGTAGATCGTCTCGGGGAGGTTTGCCACCAGCGTCCGGAATCGCTCTTCCTTTCGCTTGAGTTCTTCCGCCGCCTCCTTTTCCTCCGTAATGTCGTCCTCGATGGCGACATAGTGCGTGACCTCCCCCTTCGGGTCGCGGATCGGCGATTGATTGAGGGAGGATATTCAAAAGCAGGGTATCCGCCTTTTCCCGCGCGATCTGCAGCTCCTCGCGGGCCCGCTTCAATTCCAGCTGCGTGTTGACCCGCGCCACCACTTCCTCGAACTGGAAGGGCTTGCTCACGTAATCGACGGCGCCCAGCTTGAGGCCCTCCACCTTGTCGGTCACCGCGTCACGCGCCGACAAAAAGATGATCACGATTTCCTTGGTCGCCGGATCCGCCTTCAAGCGACGGCAGGTCTCGAATCCGTCCCACCCCGGCATGTTGATGTCCAGCAGGATCAGCGCCGGCTTGGCTTCCTTGGCAATATCGAGCGCCTCCTCCCCGCTCATCGCAATCAGAAGCTCATAGCCCTGCTCCTCCAGCGCCTGGTAAAGCACCTGGAGATTCGTGGGGTTGTCATCAACAAGCAATACGCGCCCGGACATTGCAAAAATCTCTACGTTTTGGGATCCTACTCTGGATCAACGGAATCCAGTTTTGCTATCTCAAATATCAGATTCCCCTCACCCTATCCCTCTCCCCGGGGGAGAGGGGATATTCCAGCCCGAGTAGCGATGAATGCCGGTGCCTGGCTCAATGGGACTACTGATCTCAAGGTTCTGGCGGAACGGCGAGTGCTTGTGTCTTCCCCCCCTCTCTGCCTATCTTCGTAAGCTATGAAATGGCGTCTATCCATTGCCAGCTTGATACTTCCTGCCCTGCTCACCCTTATGTCCGCCTGCTCCAGCGTGGGCTTGGGAGACGGACCCCTCAGCGATTACGCGGCCGTCACCATTAATTCGAACGACCAATTCGCCATCAGCGAAGCATTGATCGATGTCTTCGAAGAAAACGGGTTCCGGACCCTGAGGGGCGCGCCCCCCAACCTCTATTTCCACAAACCCGGTAGTGGCACCACCCGGGCTGTCTGGGGCAACCTCGGCAACACGAACACTCCCTGGATCGAACCGAAAGTGACCCTCAGCCCGCACCCCACCAAGAATGCCACCCGGGTCACCTGTGATGTCTCCATCAAGCAGGCCGGCAACCTGGGGGTGGATGAAAAGAAACCCTTCCTCACCGGGACCATCGGATATAGCAGCATGCTCAACCAGGCCAAGAAGCGGGTGGAGGCGGGAATGTAGGGTGTGATCGCTCTCTGAGGGTCAATTCGAAAACGTTTCGGCCATACGAGGCTTCCGGATAAGTGTTCGGTGTTTCCCGACTACGTCGGGACTTCTCCCGCTCCGCGGGATCAGCGAGGTTTCAGTGTTCGGTGTTCAGTGTTCAGGGTTCAGGGTCAGAAGGAGAGAAGGAGCGGTGAAGCAGGATGGAGAAATGAAGACCTATTTGGATATTGAGGACCTGGAGGCTTACCGAAAGCTTTGTGCGCTTCATCTGGAGGTTTGTGCGTTGAGCCACGAGTGGCCGAAGGAGGAGAAGTATGAATTGGGCTCCCAAGTCCGGCGATCCTCCAATAGCGCGCCCGCACAGCTCGCGGAAAAGAACGACGACAGGCATATCCGAAACAAGATTGAAGGAGTCAATCGCAGCAGAGGAGAAGCGGCCGAAACAATTCACCATCTCTACATGGCCCACCTCAAGGCTTACATCACAAATGAGGTTTACCAATCTTATCGAGATCGTTACAAACAGTGCATTCGAATGCTCAATGGCTTGGAGAAATCTCTAGAACGGCACCTGCCTCCGAGAGATCGCCGCTGGTCGGTCGAAGAAGAAACTGAACACTATGGCTCTAAGGAGGAGCGCACCTCTTCAGGATGGCCCTCCGAAGTAAGTCTGCCATCCTGAACACCGAACACTGAAACCTCGCTGAGCGCAGTCCCGATAGAATACAAAATGAAATCGGGAAACAGCGGCCACCGAGCACACCCCAAGCCCTCTCGAATCCCGCGAGTGAATTACCGACCATCACCTCATTCACTTCTCCCCTCGCTTATCCCGCACCCCAGAGCGGAAGACTGGTAAAATTTCGAGTATTTCGCGGTTAAAAATCCGCGGGACCTGCTATAGACTGTCCTCGTGCATCGCCTCTCCCTCCTCATCGCCGCGATCGCGCTCCTCGCCGGCTGCCAGTCGCCCGGGGTCGTGGAACTCACCCGGCCCCTGACGGATAACCCCTTCGCGGCGGCTATCCTCAATCCCAACCGGCTGGCGCCGCAGTCGCGCCAACACCTGCGCCAGGAAGACCTGCTTACCGCTTATCGCAACGATCCCGCCCCCGCCATCGAGGAACTGGCGCGCCGCCTCGAGGAGGAACCCACCCTGGCGCGCCGCGCCGCCCTCGCAGAGCTTTGCGCGAAAACCGCGGAATCGCTGTATGGCCGCAAGCAAAGCAAGGAAGCGCTGGCATACTATCTGGCCGCGGCCGAGTTGGCTTACGAAGAAGCGATCGATTACGTAACTTCAGATTCCTCCGCACGGCCGCGCGAGGAGCGCGAGATGGCGGAGGCCCTCAGCATCCTCTACAATCACTGCACGGGCAGACTCGCCAGCATCCTCTTCGATCAAGGCGGCGACTGGCGGCAGCCGCGGTTAATCCAGGGACCCCTGCACGCCTATCTGCTCCGGCCTCCCACCGCCGGGAGCGGCTTTTTCCAACCCGCTTACTTCGACACCCTGATCCCCGCCGATTACCTCGAGGTCAAGGGCATCACCAGGCGCAAGGTGCGCAAAGGCCTCGGGGCTGCCCTCGTCGGCCACCGGCGCACCACCCCGGAACGCAAAGCCGCAGATCCCTTCTTACCGATCGTCGGCATGGGCCTCCCCCTCACGGCCACGCTCCACTTCGCTGCGGACGGCCCGGAAACGGAACTTGCCTTTCACGATGTCCTCATCAAAGACGAAATCCAAATTCACGGACGCGAACTCGATCTCTCCACCGATTTCACCGCGCCCCTTGCCTACATGGTCGAATACGAACCGGCGACCAAGCTCGGCTGGAAGGGAATGCTGCACCCGGACAAGTACGAGGGGAACACCGGACTCTACCAGATCGAGCCCTTCCGCAAAGACCAGATCCCCGTGGTCTTCGTTCATGGACTCATGTCCAGCCCCGTCACCTGGCTCGAGGCTCTCAATACCTTGCGTGCCGACCCCGTGCTCCGCGAAAAATACCAGCTCCTGGTTTACTTGTACCCCACGGGTTTCCCCATCGCTTACAACGGCCTCAATCTAAGGCGCCGGCTCAAGGAATTCCAGGAACATTACGACCCCAATCGACGTCTCCCGGCCATGCGCAAAATGATGCTCGTGGGCCACAGCATGGGCGGGATTCTCAGCAACATCCAGATTCGCTCCAGTGGCGAACGCCTGCACCAGAAACTCTTCACGCGTCCCCTCGACCAGATCGATCTCACCGAAGATCAGGAAGTCGCGGTGCGGAAAATGATTTATTTCGGCGCAAATCCGGATGTCACCCGGGCAATCTTCATCGCAAGCCCGCACCGCGGCAGCGAGGTCGCGACTACTCCCATCGGAAAGCTGGGCGCAGACCTCATCAAGTATCCCCAGGAGTTCCTATTCTCCCAGCCGCTGGAGGAACCCGTCGACGGCATGACCCCGCTGGCGGAAAGCTTCATCCGAAAGCCGCCGGACAGCGTCATGGATCTTCGCGCCCACGGACCCACCCTGGAAGCGATCCTCGAACTTCCGGTGCATCCCCGGGTTACGGTGCATTCCATCATCGGCGACCGGGGCAAAGGCGACACGCCGGACAGTGCCGACGGGGTGGTCCCTTACTGGAGTGCCCACCTTGACCAGGCCGTTTCGGAACTCATTGTCCCCGCCAGCCACACGACGATCACCCCGCACCCGGAGGCCATCGAGGAAGTGCGGCGCATTCTTTACC
>JAHEJT010000177.1 GCA_024638765.1 Verrucomicrobiales bacterium | reverse complement strand
TATCCGTTCGACCAGTTGGCGGCGCCGCCCTGCAGGTAACTGGTGCGCGGCAGCACCACGAAGCCGGGGAGGTTTTCGTTTGGTGAACCCAGGCCGTAATTTACCCAGGAACCCACCGCGGGATCTCCGCCGAAACGGTTTCCGGTGTTGACGTGGTAACAGGCGGTGGGGTGGTTGACGGATTCCACCTGGCAGCCCCGGTAGAAACACATGTCGTCGACCATCTCTTTTAGGTGGACCCATTCGGTGCAGATATCCGCGGCGCTCTGGCCGGCCTTGATGAAATCGAAGGGGCTTTGGACGAAGTAACGTTTGCCCGAGGACATGGCGCTCTCCATCTCTCCGTCGCGGGAGAAGGCTTGGAGATGCCGTTTCGACAGTTCGGGCTTGGGATCGAAGGTGTCGATGTGCGAGGGGCCGCCCTCCATCATAAGGAAGATGCAGCGCTTGGCGCGGGCCGGGAGATGGGCGCCGGAGGGGCGTTTGTTTTTCTCTTCACCGTGGAGCAATGACGTGAGCGCCACCGATCCCAGGCTGGCGCCGAGGCCGTAGAGGAAGTTGCGGCGGTCGGGGTGGAATGGTTGGGTCATTGGCTTCTGGCGTTTCATCTGTCTGGGGCAAGAAGCGCTGAAGGCGCAGTGTCATCGTAGCCCAGGGCATCGCCCTGGGAAATCGTGTGTTCGTGGTTCGCAGGCTGAAGGCCTGCTTCAAGGGATCGCCCATGGACGCGCCTTTGAGTCAGCCTTTCAGGCTGAGAATTCTTTCTCGATAACATACCCAGGGCGTTGCCCTGGGCTACGATGAGTGAGCCCTTCAGGCTCCACTCGTTAGCCGAGACCGAGCAACTAATTATGGGACGAAAGAAGCGCGCTGGCACGTTGATCAGGCTCATATCTCTAATCCAGGTACGCGAATTCATTAAGGTTGAAAATCACCAGGCAGACGTGTGCGAGGCCGCGGGTGCGGGCGTCGACATCGCTGCGCTGGAGGTCGGGCACGTATTTGTTGTAAGCGGGCATGTATTCCCAGAAATCATAGGGTTCCCCGGTTTTCTCGGCCATCACCGTGCGCTTGATGCGGCGGGGAAACTCTTTCGGCTGGGGCTGCAAGCCCTGCTCCTCGCGCGTCGCGTTTTTCCACTCGGCGAGGCAGGCTTTGAGTTCGTGCGCGCTCGCGGGGCGTCCCAGGGCCAGTTCGAAGGCGCGCCGCACGACGGCATTGTCCTCGGCATTTTCTTCAAGAAGCCGCGCCGCGAAGGCGAGCGCGCGATCCTGGACTTCTTCCGCGTTCATGAGGGTGAGGGCCTGGGGCGCCACGGTTGAGGTTTCGCGCAGCTCGCAGGATTTGTCGGGCCCGGGCTGGTTGAAGGTTTCGAAAAACGGATCGCGCAGGCCTCGGTTTTTCTCGGCGTAAATGCTGCGCCGGTCGCGCTGCTTCGGATTGGGATCGGGCTCATAGACCGAGGCCGCGCCGCCCATAAGCTGGCGCGGCTGCAGGGCCACTTCGATGTTGATATCGGGTCGCGCAGGGACGCCTCCGACCTGGCGGTTGAGTTCACCGCTCACCGCGAGCATGGCGTCGCGAATCTCTTCCGCGGTCAAGCGGCGGGGCAGGGCGACCGCGTAATAGTCGCCCTTGGAATCTTTTTCCGCCACGGCTCCGGGTTCGGGGTGGCGCGAGCTTCGGCGATAGGCTTCTGAGTTCACGATGAGCGCGTTGAGTTTCTTGACCGACCACCCGTTTTCCATGAACCAGTGCGCCAGGTAATCGAGCAGCGCCGGGTGGGTCGGCAGGCTGCCGGTGGCACCGAAATTGTTCGGGTTGCCGGCGAGACCCTTGCCGAAGTGCCAGGACCAGACACGGTTCACCATGACGCGCGCCGTCAGGGGATTCTTTTCGTCCACGATCCATTTCGCCAGGGCGAGCCGGCGTTTACCTTTCCCGGCTGGAAATGCCGGGGCCTCCATCCCACCGAGATGCACTGCGGCGCTGAGCGGGGCGGGGACCACTTCATCTCCGCGCGAGTATGCGTCGCCCCCGGTGAGGATGTGATCCTTTTCGAGCGACCCCTTACCCCATGGATCGGCGGGCATCCGGGTGCGCGATTGCACGCTCTTGCGCTCGACGGTGTTGCCGTCGTAGACGGCGAAGGCGATGGGCCTGGTCTTATCCAGCTCCCATTTATGCCGCGCCATGTTCTTTTTCATCCGGCCCAGCGAAGCTTCGTCGCCGGGTTCGAGGTTGTTGTCGCCGGTCTTGGCGCTGCCCGTTTCTTTCTTCCTTTGGTTGTTCACACGCTCCCGAAGCGCTTTCTCCTGCCGGTCGTAATACGCCAGCTTGGCATTGACCCAGTTGGCCGCCTGTTCGAAGTCCGTCTGGTTCTCGGTTTCGAGGAAGGGTGCCTCGCGCTCCGTGAACTGAGTGCTCGAGAAGACCGCCATCATGCTGTAGTAATCGCGGGTCGGGACGGGATCGAACTTGTGATCGTGGCACTTGGCGCACTGCAGGGCGTGGGCGAGGAAGGTTTGCCCCACCGAGTCTGTCACGTCGTCGAGCCACTGCTGGCGGGTGACGCGGAAGACGCTCATGCCGGTTTGTTCCCACGGCCCCATGCGCAGGAAGCCGGTGGCGATGAGGTTTTCGGGATTACTCGAGTCAATCTCGTCGCCCGCCATCTGTTCACGGACGAACTGGTCATAGGGTTTGTCGTCGTCGAAAGCGCGGACCACGTAATCGCGGTAGCGCCAGGCGTTGGGTCGCGCGTAATCGTTGGCGAAACCGGCGGTATCCGCGTAGCGCACCACGTCGAGCCAGTGGCGGCCGAACTGCTCGCCGTAGTGAGGGCTGTCCATGAGCTCGGCGGTGTAGGCGCGCACGGCGGCGACGGGATCTTTCTCGAATTTCTTTTCGAAGCGCGCCGCCCGCGTGGAATCGGGCGGGAGGCCGGTGAGGCCGAAGCTCATGCGGCGCGCGAGCTCGCGCGCCGCGGCATCGGGCGCGGGAACAAGGCCGATCTCCGCGAGCTTGCGGTCGACAAAAAAGTCGACGGGGTGGGCGCCGGCGGGAACTTTCTCGACCTCGAGCGGGCGGTAGGACCAGAGGTGCTTGGGATCGTAGCGGCGGTTCTGCCAGTCTTCCGACAGCGCCTTCGAGGTGACGACCTGCTCACCCTCGGCGTATCGATCCTGGATCATGGCAACCCGGTCGTCGTCCGGCCAGGGGGCGCCTTCGTCGATCCACCGGCGAATCCAATTGCGCTGCTCGAGCGTGAGCTGATCGGCTTCCTTGGGAGGCATCTCGTAGTCCTCCTCCTTGCGCGTCGTGACGATGTAGAGATAGCTTTTTCTCCCCTTGCCCGGCACGAGGACTTCGTGGGCGAAGGTTTCGCCCCCTTTGAGCATCGATTCGCGGGTGCGCATGTCGAAGTCGCCCTTGAGTTTCTCGGGTTCGTCCCCGTGGCAGGCGTTGCACTTCTCGGCGAAGAGGGGCTTCACCTTGAGGGCGAATAGCTTCTCACCATCGCTGACTTCTTCGGCCAGTGCGGGAAAGGGGAGAGCGAGAGCGGCGATGAGGGCGGCGCGTTTCATGGTCTTCCTTCTTCGTAAATCGTCATGATATCTTCGGCGCAGAGGGCCACCGAATAAAGCGCGAACTCGTCGATGCGCCCGTTCAAGGTCCGGATCGACCGTTCCGGCCAGATCGGTTCGGTCCAGTTCCCGAGATCTGCCTCGCCGATCCGCATTACCGGAAGCCCCTTATCCATCTGGGTCCCCCCGCTGATGGCGAGCGGGAGGCCGTTCCGGTAATGAACCACCTCGCCCGTGCGACGGCTGGCGGTCGTCGCGAGGTGAATCCAACGACCACTCATCCCCGGATCCCAAACTGGCTCTGAGAAGAAGCGCCGATTATGCTTGGGAATATCCACGACTCCCATCGGACTCGCTGCAAAATGCATCATCCCCTCCCTGGAAACCTGCCAGTGAATCTCTCCGGGATCAAAATAATCGGTGAGAAAAAGGGAATTGAGTTGGCGATCGAGAGCGTCAATGCGCACCCAGGCGTAGAGAGTCACCTCCTCAAACTCCCCGGGGATATTAAATCGCACCCGATCGCCTTCAGCTCGAAAATCCAGCGCCGTCTTTTGTCCCCAACGCCCCTGCGCCACACTCGCACCCACGATGCCCCCATCCAGTTCCGATCCCTCGCCGTGCAGCGCCTGGTTCCGAAGACGGCGCGTCGCCGCCGTAAGCGCTTCGAAGTCATAATAGGCCACAAGACGCGGATCGCGGCGGCGATCCAGACTGGCTTCCTTCCATGCCGCGTAACGCACTTCCTCGCGACTACCGGAACCGGCAATGACATCCGTGATATCGGGAAACGCACCGAGCCCATCCGCGCTCTCGCGAGTCGCCTCTCCGTTTTCCAGGCGCACCGCGTCGCCGCCGTGCACGAGCAGGGGCTTGCCGTCGGTTCCCGTCGCGCGGACCTCCCCGTCAAAAACGATCAAGTCGGCCTTCTTATTGTCGCCGACCGACAGGCCAAAACTGGTGCCCAGGTCCTCCAGCACGACGTCGCCGGCGCGAACTTCGAAGCCACGCGCGGCCGGCGGCACATCCGCCTTGAGCCTTCCGCGGTGCAGGATCGCGGTGTTGCGATCGACCACTTCGATCTCGGCCGGCCCGGACAAGCTGATGGAGGCGCCGCCAAAGAAATCGATCTGCGCCAGACCTTCCTCCAATACCAGGACACCCGGCTCCAGAGCCACACCTGCGCCGGGGATTCTTCCGTCCGTGGCACCCCACACGGCTTCGGCTTCCGCCGTGATCACCGCCACACCCCGAGTCGCCGCAAGGGTGGGACCGCTCCCTTCGCCCGACCGATTCTCATCCCTCAACAGGAGCCAGGTCGGGAGCAGAAGACCGGCAATCAAGGCCGCCACCGCCAGCCATCTCAAAGGAGCTTTCGAAGCGATGGAAGGAAACGCCACCACTTCGGGAACCGCTGCGACCGCGCCCGCGTCTCGGAGCGCCGCATCGAGGCGGGCCAAGTCCACGAACTCCGCCCGGGCCTCGGGATTCTCCTCAAGATGCCCCTGCAGGCGCTCGAACTCCTCGTCGCCAAGTCGTTGATCCAGATAGGCCTGGATCAATCGCCTGCGTTCTTGCGAATCGATTCCCATCACCCACTCAACTCCCGGTGCCGCCGGAATTCCCCCAATTTTAGCGAAGAAAATTCGGCCTAGTGGGTCTGCCAAGATTGAAGTGATCGATTCAATCCCGAAGGGATTGCGTATCCCGGCCCGGGGCTCGAAGAACCCTGGGTTTAGGTGTAAAGAGAATCCAACCCTGAATGGGTTGCGGAAGCGTTTGACCGATCGGCATACACAACCGCGTTGCGGTTGAATTTCTCCGCACGATTTATCCCAGGGTTGTTCCAATCCTGGGCTGGAATACGAAACGCCGTTGGCGTTGTTTTTCAGATCGATCTTGACGGACCACTAGCTTAACCCGCCGCAAGCCGTCCCTCGACGCACTCTCGCAACTCGTCCCGAACGCGATCCAGCGCCCTGTAAAGCGCCTTCGCGGACTTGCCGAGATCCGACGCCACTTCCTTGATCGTCTGGTCTCCGCCGTATACGATCCGAATCAGCTCCCGGGATTGCGTCGGCAACGCCTCGAGGCATTGCTCCAGGCACTCCCGGTACCGCTCGCTGGACACCTGCTCTTGCTGGTCCAGGGCGGTATCGGCCAGCAGGTCCATCAGATCATCGCGAAAGACATGTCGATCCCGCGCCATCGTGCGTCGAAATTTCAGGACCTCGAAACGCGCGATCACCCGCGCCCACTTCATGAAGTCGGTCTCCGGATCGAACTGCTCCCACTTTCGCCACATCACGAGGCTGACGGTCTGAACGACATCATCCACAGACGTCCAATCGAGCCCCATCGAACGAACAAACGCCCGCAGGTGCCGCTCATTCTGAGCGAACAACTGCACAAAAAGCTCTTCGCTATTGGATGCGTCCTCGCTCATTCCATTCATTCGCTCAGATCGGAGTGGAACTCACTCTACTTCAGAGTCGCGAGATACGCCACCAGATCTCGAATCTCCCGCTTACTCGGGATCACTTCCATCGGCGGCCTCACTCCGCCGCGCGCACCTGCACGTAGAGCCTCGTGGCGGTGAGCAACCCGGGGCTGAGGGTGACGCTCACGGTCTCGACTTCCACAACCGGAGTGCCGGGTGCCTGGACGGCGCCTGTGTCTTCCATCCAGGTCTGCAGATCGGTCGAGGTCCACACCGTGTAGGTGATCCCGCTCAAGGCGGTGTCTCTCCGCGTGTAGCCGAACGTGCCGGCGGCGGGATCAAGCGGGACCGTGATCGGCCGGGGTGACGAACCGCCGAGGGGATCGATACCCCAGATGCGATCTTCGTTATTACTCAGCCCGTTTCCATTGAAGTCGGCGCCCGGGTCGGTGAGATCAAATCCAGGAAAATTCGCGGCCCAGACGTCGTAGTCGGTAGTGACCGTGATATTCATGGTGGCTTCCACCGGCGGGTTGCATCCGTCCGAAATACTGACGACAAAGACATTAGGCCCGACATCAGTGGGGGCAGGAGTCCCCTCAATCTTGCCAAGGCTGGTGTTGACCATCGAAAGCCAGGAAGGACCGGAGACGATGGCGTATGTCTCGGGATCACCATCCGGTTCGTTCCCGTTGAAATTGATGAATTTGCTGTAGAGCACGCCTTCCGTCGCATCGGGCCTGTTGAACGGATCATTTGTCCAGAAGGGAGGATTGTTGAGAGCCTCATAGGCCCCCTGGTCCGGTCCCGAGCAAATGGGGCGCGCTGTGCCTGCAAAGTCCTCGGAGGAGGCAAAATCGCCAGTCCCCGAGGCACCACCAATCGCCGGCGAAGTCGATTGCAGTTGGAAGTCCGCGACGGACAGGTCCGTGGACGGATTAATGAACTCCGGGTCATCAAACGAGTCATTTGTCCCCGCCGTGAGAGTTCCACCATAAGCGCCATCCTGGATCATGTTGTAATCCACACTGCGAGGAGTGCCGTCCCATATGGTGAGTGCCTGGTAGGCGTTTAAACCCGAGCCCTGCTGGGTGACGACGAATGCGTGGCCCGTCGATCCCGTATCAGCCACGTCATCGCGATGGGCAAGATTATTGTCGGTCACCGTAACCGTGGCGCCGGCCGGAACGGGGGCGGAAAAATCTCCGCGGTTGTTGATGACGAGGCGGGTGATGGCCGCGACAGCGATATCGGTCGCGCCTGCAGTAATGGGGATTGCGTGGACCCCGCCGCCCGGATCGGAGGGGGCGGATCCTGCGCCAGCGACATTATACCAGAACCGGTGCAAACCGTTCCCGCCATCCAGGTCGAAGTAGGTGTCGTTCAGGTCACCTCCCGAATCCGCACGACAGGTTATCTCGGTAATTTCCGCCTGGCCGGGGCGGCAGGTCACGATGTTGTTGGCCATCGTCACAAATCCGGATGTCCGGGAGGTGATGCCGGCAACTCTATTGGGTCCGTCGTGTTCGGTCTGGATGAAGTCGAACGCCCCATTGTAGTAGAGCGTGTTGTGCCGAATGATCCCCTTGGCGGCTGCAGAGCCGTCGAAAGTGATCCCGTTCTTCCCGTTGTTTACGCAGATGTTGTTTTCGATCAGGAATGTGCCGGCATAGGCGGGGTCGCTCCGTGTCACATAAAGCCCATGGCCGTCGAGAACGTAATTTTGCGATGCGGTCCCGTAGTCGGGATATCCCCCGGGTGGGCTGCCGACGGGGGTCAATGAGAAGAATGGAATGCGGTTCCAGTTGTCGTAGGCCACGTTGCGCCGGAAGATCATCTTGATATCCGTGGTGTTGTCACCGGCTGCCGCGACGGATTCCGCGAAGACAATGGCACTTTCCGCCGACCAGGTCCACCAGCAGGTGCGGGCCACGGTACAGTCCTCGATCAGCATATGGTCCGAATCGTTAAAGCGGATTCCCGAGCCGGAGCTGTCGTGGACATAACAGTTGCGGACGACGACGTTGTTGTGCGGACCAAATCCCACGATTCCCCGGTTGTTGTAGTAGTTGTTCGCGTCACCGGTAGCCGGTCCATTGCCCGCCCGTTCCTCCCGCTTTGCAAAGGCTTCCGCATAAGTGATTCCAGCTGCCGGTCCCTCGATTTCCAGCCCCTCGATGATGATGTATTCCACTCCGTTGGCGAAGGAGATGCCCGCCGATCCGTCGAATTGGATTTTGGGATTGTGACCGGGGTAGTTTTTGAAGGTGATGTGCCCCGAAGTTGAATCCCCCGACACCGTCAGCCGCAACGCCGCTGCATTGGCGGTGGTCTTTCCGTTGCCGTAGTTCGAGTTTTGATAAGTCCCGTCCTTGATGAAAACAGTGTCTCCCGCCACGGCCGTGTTCTTCGCCTTGTTCAAAGTCTTGAACGGTTGCGCGTCCGTCCCCGGATTCGTATCAAGCCCATCCGGCGACACATAGTAGTCCGCCGCATGCAGAGAGGGACCAAGGCACAGGGTAAATATAACGAAAAGCCGGCAGGGGAAGGGCATCTTCAAATTAACTGGGAAATCGCTTTTTCTCATTCGAGTCTGAGCCTTAGGGCTCGTCCCTCAGAGTCGAAGACAGCCCATCCCTTTATCCCCACCAGGTGCCCCCCTTCTTCCTTCTTCGTTATAGCTGCGAAGGACAGGTCGCGCTTCCTTCTTCGCTATAGCTGCGAAGGACAAGTCGGAGGGCAAGGTGGGTGGAAGGGTGTTCAGGGGTCTTCGCTTCCGTCTTCGCTACGCTTCGCCGGGACGGGCCGCTTCGCCCGCCCGCGGGGCGAGGAACGGGCGAAATCCGTCCAGGCGAATTGCCCTGATTTGAACGCCAATCGTCTGTTTGGTCAAGCGTGACAAGGCCCTTTCATGTTATCCGACCCCAAAACCACTCGAGCTTACGGGATGAAGCCGAGGGATTTCAAGGTGGCGCGCGCCGGCGTGTCACGTGCCCGTCAAGCGCAGGTCATCCCGGAAAAGGTGGCGAGCGACCTGCTGGAGCAGTTGGATCGCTGGGAACGCTAGCGCGTGTTGATTTTTGAAGGACGAAGTCCGGATTTTTTTTACTTCAGCAATCAGCAATCAGCATCACTTCACGCAGAAGAGGTGGCCGGAACCGCGGATGAGCAGGTGGCCATCGAAGGGCACGGGCGACGCGAGAATCTGTTCTCCCATGGCATTCTCGCCGAGAAGTTCGAAGCGTTCGCCGATGCGGGCAGAGAAGACCACGCCATCCTCGCGCGCGGCATAGAGGATTCCGCCCGCGATGACGGGCGAAGCGTAATAGGCATCGGCGGCGCGGGGAAACGCTGCCTCCCAGAAGGGTCTTCCCGTCGCCGGATCGAGACAGACGACTCCGCCCTTGTGGCGCAGGAGGTACACTCTTCCCTCGTAAGCGATCGGACTGGCCACGAACACCCCGAAGTCGTCGCGCTCCCAGATCCGATGCGTTGCCGTGACATCGCCTTCGCCTCCGAGCTTGACCGCATGAACTTCGGCCTGCTTGCGGTCGTCGCGCCCAACGGGAATCACGGCGACATCACCGGAGACCACCGGCGTCGCGATGGGCGGCCAGAGCTTGCTCCCCTTCGGGTTGAAACCGCCGCAGGACCAAAGCAGTTCGCCGTCGTCGGCCGCGTAGGTGGTCACGTGATCGGAACACCACACGAGGAGGGCGTCCCGGTCGCCGTGCCGAATGGGAATGGGAGTGGTGTAACCATTGTCATTCTCAGGCGGGACCTCGTAGTTGCGTTCCTGCTTCCAGCGAATCTCTCCGCTTGCCTTGTCGAAACCGGCGACCCACGAATCGCCCCCATGCAGGCGGGGAAGAATGACGAGGTCGCCCTGGATCACCGGTGAGGTCCCCTGGTCCCAATACAGTTGTTGAGGACCGAACTCGTCGGCAAGGTTGCGCTGCCAGCGGACCGTCCCGTCCATCTCGAGCGCCGCGAAGTTGCCGCTCTTGAAATAGACAAAGACGCCTTCTCCGTCCGTCACCGGGGAGGCGTTGCTGCTCGTGCCCAGCTTCTTGTGCTTCGCCGGCCGCTCCGCGCCGAGCTTCGTTTTCCAGACCTGGGCGCCACCCCGATCGAAAGCGATCACGGTATCGACTCCG
>JAHEJT010000036.1:29058-34766 GCA_024638765.1 Verrucomicrobiales bacterium | reverse complement strand
AAGAATGTCCTCGGCCGCATTCGTCAAACCCACCACCAGGCCGCCCGTCCCCGGCAATCCCTCTTCTTCCGCCCGCCGCAGCAGATCCTGCACGAGGTCGAACACCGCCCGCCCGTCCGCAAGCTTCTGCCTCTGGATATCGGCCGACCCCGCATTGGAGGTCACCCCCAACAGATAGGCCCCCTTGCCTTCGTAGCGAAGAAAAGGTTCTACCGAATCGAACCCCATGAACGGACTCAGCGTGACCGCATCGACGTTCCAGCGTTCGAAGTATGCCTGCGCATAATATTTCTGGGTCTCCCCGATATCACCGCGCTTGCAATCGAGTATTACGGGAACGCGTCCCACGATGCGTTCGAGCACCGCCTCGAGAATGCCGATCCCTTTGCTCCCGAGTGCTTCGAAGTAAGCGATGTTCGGCTTGAACGCCGCTGCATGCGCCTCGGTTTCCTCGATAAAGCGCAAAAGGAAATCTTTCAAATCTCCCTGGGTCCGCTCCGGCCGCGGATCGAGGCCGACGCACAGGTGCGAGCCCGTCTCGGTGATGCGGCTTTTCAGGGTTTCGGAAAAGCGCATGGCGTCACTTGCCCCTGGCCCGCTTCATGCGGTCGACTAGCACCTTGTTCCCCAGCACCACGCGATCGATGGCGCCTTCCAGTTCCTGATCGAGGAAAGGCGTGTTGCTGCTCTTTGAGCGCATGTATTGCTTGGTGAACCGGGTCGTGCCGTGCGGATCGAAGACCAGGAACTCGGCTTTCTCTCCCTTCGCAATTTTCGCCTCCGGCAAACCCATCAAACGCCGCGGTTCGGCGGAGTATCGCTTAACTAAAAGATCCCAGCCGAATTTCCCGCTCCGGATGAAGTGATGAAACAAGGAGATTACGGCCGTCTCCAGTCCGGTGATCCCAAACGGCGCGCTCCCGAAATCCTGGTTCTTCTCGAACTCGGTATGGGGCGCGTGATCCGTCGCGATGACATCGAAGACGCCGTCGATCAATCCCTTGAGAAGACGCTTGTTGTCGTCCTTCGTCCGCAGCGGCGGGTTCATCTTGTAACTGCTGTCGTAATCGCGGATGTCTTCCTCATTGAAGATCAAGTGATGCGGGCTGACCTCGCAGGTCACCTTGACGCCTTCTTTCTTAAAGCGCCGGATCGTCTCCATCCCGCGCGCCGTAGTGACGTGCTGGATGTGCACGTGGGCGCGGGTGTGCTGCGCCAGGCGGATGTCACGATCCAGGCAAATCTCCTCGCTGCACGCGGGGATCCCCGGGATACCGAGTTGATATGAAACGCGGCCCTCGTTCATGGCGCCGTTCCCGGATAGTTCCATTACCTCGCAATGCGAGGCCAGGATCAGCCCAAATTCCCTCGCGTATTCCATAGCGCGACGCAACACCAGGGGATCGCACACCGGGCTGCCGTCATCCGTAATGATGAGGGCGCCTTTTTCTTTCATCTCCGCGATGGCAGCCAGTTCCTCGCCGGCGCGGCGACGCGTGATGCATCCGGAGGTAAAAACGGGGATTCGCGCTTTCTCCGCCGCGATATCCATGACCGATTGCACCAACCCACCGTTATCGATCGCAGGATCCGTATTGGGCATGGCCACGATCCCGGTGACGCCTCCGTTGATGGCCGCTTCCGACCCGCTCCGAATCGTCTCCTTATCTTCACGGCCCGGCTCACGCAAGTGGACATGCACATCGAACATTGCCGGCATCAGAAGTTTTCCCCCGCAATCGATCACGTCCGAGCCGCGCGGCGCGCGGAGACCGGCGCCCAACTGCGTGATGATCCCTTTATCCACCACCACGTCCGCGGTGCGCAGCCTTGAACTGCCTTCGGAGGCAATCTTTCCTCCCCTGTAAAGCGTCGGCTTACTCATACTTCCACCTCCGCTTCCCGGCTCGAGGTCTGCGGTTTCAGCCAGTAAAGCACCGCCATCCGCGTCGCGATGCCGTTTTCGACCTGCTGATTGATCAGACAGCGCTCGTAGCGCATGACGTTGTCCACCAGCTCCACGCCGCGGTTGACAGGGCCCGGGTGCATAATCCAAATGCCTTCCTTCTCCACCCGCGCGAAGCGTTCGTTGGTCACCCCGTATACCTGGTGATATTCGTGCAAGCTTGGGAAGAACTGCGCCTTCTGTCGTTCGAGCTGGATCCGCAAAAGGTAAATCAAGTCCGGTTTCCACTCGAAGGCCTCGTCGAAACTCCGGAACACCTTAAATTCCTTCGGTTTACCGTCCGGAATCAGGCCGCCCGGCCCCAGCACCCCCACCTCGACTCCCAACTTGCGGAAGAGCGTGCTGGTGGATCGCGCCACCCGCGAGTGCAGGATGTCTCCCACGATCAGCACTCGTTTCCGGGCGCTCTTGGGAAAGACCTCGCGCAAGGTGAAAGCGTCCAGGAGGGCCTGGGTCGGATGGGCGTGGAATCCATCCCCCGCATTCACCACCGACGCGTTGGCGTGTTTGGCGATCAGGTTCGGGATCCCGGAAGCGGGGTGACGCACGATGATGTAATCCACCTTCATCGCCTGGAGGGTGTCCACGGTGTCGAGGACCGATTCTCCTTTGACGACCGAAGAGGCCGCCACTGAGAAGTTGGTCACGTCCGCGGAGAGCCGCTTGGCCGCGATCTCGAAGGACGATCGCGTCCGCGTCGAAGGCTCGTAAAAAAGCGTGAGCACCGATTTTCCTCGCAGGGTCGGCACCTTTTTCACCGATTTCTCGAACAGATCCTTGAATGGACCCGCGGTCTTCAAAAGAAATTCGATCTCCTCCGAGGAGAGCGATTCGATATCGAGCAGGTCTTTGCGCGGCTCCATTACGTCTTAGAAGCTATCTCCCGGAAACCGTGTCCCCTCACCCGGATTCCCCTCACCCTAGCCCTCTCCCCTGGGGAGAGGGGATGGGAGCGCCGAGCATTGGGCGATGACAGAATGCAACAAATCATCGACAAGGATTTTGTTCGGATAGCTTCCATTTATTTCAGCAGGTAAATTCCTTCTTCGTCGTCCATCTCCCGGAATCGCACCCGGATGTATTCTTGTTTCGTGGTCTTGATTTCATGACCACAGTAATCGGCGTGAATCGGCAGCTCCCGGTTCCCGCGGTCAATGAGCACCGCCAGTTCGATCTTCGACGGGCGCCCGTAATCGATGAGATTGCCGATGGCCGCCCGGATGGTGCGCCCCGTGAAAAGCACGTCATCGAAAAGCACGATGTGGGCGCCGTCGACTTCAAAGGGAATATCGGAGCTTTCGATGGCAGGATTGGTGCCCAGGTTATCGAGGTCGTCGCGGTAAAGGGTGATATCCAGTGTCCCGAGGGGAATTTCCTGCTTTTCCTTTTTGAGAATGTCCCGCACCCGCTCCGCCAGAATCACGCCTCGCTTGTGGATCCCCACGAAAAACAGCTGTTCGTCTCCCGAGTGCTCCAGGATCTCGAACGCCAGGCGCCGCACCTTGGTGGCGATATCCCGCTCACTGAGCAGGACCTGGCTTTTCAGTTCTTTATCCTTGGTCATTCTGCAGTTTGCTTACGCGTCCCGGTAGCTACATGCCAACGGTTTTCCCCTCACCCTAACCCTCTCCCTAAGGGTGAGGGGACTCAAGAGTCAATACCGTGGACATGATCGACGCGAAGAAATCATGGATGAGCATAGGCCTTCGGATAGCTTTCCGGAGATTTCCCGGTGGGAACGCCTGGAAATTCCTCCCCTCTCCCCGGGGGAGAGGGCCAGGGTGAGGGTGACCTGTTCTCGGAATCGTTTCAAAAAGCCCCTTCGTTCAGCAATCTTGATCACTTCCCGTTATGCGCCCGCAAATTTCAAGATCCGGTGCGCATACATGCAGGCGTTGAGAGGCGCCTTACTGTGCAGGCCCACGGTGCCCAGCGGGACCTGGCCCGGGACCTGGCAGATCGCGAGGAGGGCGTCGATTCCATTGAGGGGGCCTCCCGGCACCGGCACGCCGACCACCGGCAGCTCCGTCTTCACGGCGACCACTCCCGGCAGGGCCGCGGATAGACCCGCAATCGCCAGGATGACCGCTTTCTCGCCGGAAGCTTTCAAGTTGTCCAGGTATTCGATCAGCTCCGGCAGATTCCGGTGTGCCGACAGGACCTGTTCTTCGTAAGGCACCCCTTGTTCCTCAAGGTAATCCTTCCCGACCTGCATGAACGCCTGATCATTGGCGCTCCCGTATATCATGACGACTTTCACTCTTCTGGTTACTGGTTACTGGTTACTTGATGCTGGATGATCCTGCCCGCGGCAGACTCTACAGAATGGATTCGCTTTTCAATTCTGAATTATTCGTATCCATTCGCGTAAATTCGCGTTCAAAGAAATTATTTAGCACAGATGGCCGCAAATGAAACGCGAATGACCGCAAATAGATTTCATCAAGGATGGAACCTGAGTTTGTACTTTCGCTTCTTTCGCGTGTTTCGCGGTTTAATTTCTGAAGCAGGTTACGCATTCGCGGCTGCCTCAAAATGCAATCTCCCGACATCACTGCGGCGTTGGGAGCCGTCGAAATCCACTTTGGCGGCCTCGGCGTAGACTTTCTCCACGGCTGATTCCCGGTCGCCGGCCTGGGCCACCACGGCCAGCACGCGCCCTCCATTGGTCTCGAATTCTCCGGCTGCATTCAATTTGGTCCCCGCATGGTATACCCGGGCTCCCTCCACCACGTCCAGCCCGCTGATGACGTCCCCGCTCCGGGACGACTCCGGGTAGCCCGCCGAAGCCAGGATCAGGCAGATGCTCCATCCCTCGTCGAAGCTGATCAGCTCCGGGGTAAGATTTCCCTTCGCCCCCTCGTAAACGTAGGTCGCGAAATCGCCCCGGATCAGAGGCATAACCGCCTGGGCCTCCGGATCCCCGAACCGGCAATTGTACTCCAGCATTTTCGGGCCATCGGCCGTCAGCATGAGCCCGAAATACAAAAAACCGCGGTATTGCATTCCGTCTTTCGCGAATCCCGCCACCGTCGGCTGCACCACTTTCTCATCGATTTCCGACAGCACCTCTTTCGGAATCAGCCCGCGCGTCGCCACCGCGCCCATTCCCCCGGTATTCGGGCCCTGGTCATCGTCGCGGATGCGCTTGTAATCCCGCGCCGGGGTCAGGACCTGGTAAGCTCCATCCGCGACCGCACAGAAAATCGAGACCTCCGGACCCTCCAGGCATTCCTCCACCAGCAGCCGGCCCTCGCCGAACTGTTTCTTTCCGAAGACCGTATCGATAAAGGCTTCCGCCTCGCCCTCGTCCGCGCAAATGGCAACCCCTTTCCCGGCAGCCAACCCGTCGAATTTGAGCACCACGGGGTAAGACGTGATCGCGGCCCGCGCTTCTTCCGCGTTCGCGGCGGCCGCATAAGCCCCGGTGGGGATTCCGTGCCGCACCATGAATTCCTTGGCGAACTCCTTGCTGGCCTCCAGCCGCGCCGATTCCTTTTCTGGTCCCCAACAGGGAATGTTCTCTGCGGCGCAGGCATTGGCCAGGCCTTCGTCTTTGACCAGGTAACTCTCCTCGCCCGCCACGCAAAGATCGATCCCTTCCCCTTTCATGAAGGCAATCAACGATGCCAGCCCATCGGCCGCCACCGGTTTGGCGATCCGGAATATCGCGTCGCTCCCGGGAAACGCGTAGATCTCATGCTCCCCGGGCGATTCACGCAATGCCGTCACCAGCGCGTGC
>JAHEJT010000036.1:0-29048 GCA_024638765.1 Verrucomicrobiales bacterium | reverse complement strand
ACGACTAGGATTTTCATTTGTTATCAGTTATTAGTTATCAGTTATCAGTTATCAGGTGTCGGGACATTACGATCTGTCATCCCGAGCGTAGTCGAGGGATCCCACGGTTGAAAGTTGGGAGGTCTAATGGCAGAAAATAATCACATCGTCCTGGACGTGGAAAGATTTAAGGTCAGTCGAAGGCGTAGGGGCGGAGAGGGATCCCTCGACTTCGCTCGGGATGACAATGGGTAAAGCGGGAGGAATGCATAAGGCTGGATGCGGGATAATCAGGTGTCAGGAGGCGCAGTCAGGACATCCATTTTCAAAACCTATTAACTGATAACCAATAACTGATAACTGCGCGTCAGCGCGTCAAAACCACACATCATACGCCCGCCCTTTCTTCTTCTCGAAGTAGTTCACATAGGCCCTATTGCACACCGCCACCCCGCCGGGGGTCGGATATTTCCCCGTAAAATACCAATCGCCTCGGTGTTTCGGGATCGATGCATGCAGATTCTCGATGGTTTGAAAAATCAATTCCACCTCGCCCTTCCAGGTCGTGTCCACCGGGTGCACCAGGCGACTGATCTCGGCCGAAATCTCCTCGGGACTGAAGGGCTTGTATATCCTTTGCACACAGTTCCGCATCTTCGTGGGCGGCTTTTTCAACTCTTCCCGGCACTCTTCGTATATCTCCTCCAACAATTTCTGCCGCCCGGTCCGGTTCAGTAATTCCGTCGCCGCCTGGAACGCGATGAATTTCCCCAGCTCGGACATATCGATCCCGTAACAATCCGGATACCGGATCTGCGGCGCGGTGGAAGCGATCACGATCTTTTTCGGTGAGGTCCGCGCCAATATCTTCAGGATCGACTTCTTCAGGGTCGTCCCCCGGACGATGGAATCGTCAATGACCACCAGGTTATCCTTCGGGGTGACCACGCCGTAAGTGATATCGTAGACATGGGAGACCATCTGGTCGCGCCCGTCTTCCTGACTGATGAAGGTGCGCATCTTGATGTCCTTGTGCGCAATCTTTTCCCCGCGCGGCCAGTTGCGCATCACCAGTTCATCGATTTCATCCGAGTTCAGTCCGCCGTTTTGCACGGCCCGCATCAAGGCGTCGCGCACTTCATTGCGCCGATGGACACGCAGTCCCGCCATGAGCCCGTGGTAAGCCACCTCCGCCGTGTTGGGCACGAAACTCACGACCGCGTGTTTCAAATCGTTGTCGATGGAGTCCAGGACTTGAGGCACCATCGCGGCCCCCAGGGCCTTGCGCTCCCGGTAAATATCCGGGTCGTTCCCACGTGAAAAATAAATCCTCTCGAAAGAACAGGGTGTGACTTCCTGTGGCTCGGCAAAACGCTCCACCGCGATATCGCCGTTGGCCTTGACCGCCACCACTTGGCCGGCCGCGACTTCCTTGATGTCCTCGATCTCGGAGTCGAATACCGTCATCAGGGGCACGCGCTCGGACGCAAAAGCGATGAACTCGTCGTTGTGAAGATAAAAGCACGGCCGGATTCCGTGGGGATCGCGGAACACGAAGGCGTCCCCATTCCCGATGACTCCCGCGATGGTGTATCCGCCGTCCCAGATAGCTGCGGACTCGCGAATGATCGACGGCAGGTCCAGTCTTTCGGAAATCATTTCGGGAATATCTTTACCCGAAACTCCTTTGTCCCGCAGCTCGCGGTAAATCTCGGTGTGCTCTTCATCCAGATGAAATCCGATCTCCTCCATGACCGTCTGCGTGTCCGTCCCGAAAACCGGGTGCTGGCCGCGCTCGATGAGGTGCTGATTCAGCTCGGACGCATTGGTCATGTTGAAATTGCCGAGCACCATCAGGCTTTTCGTCGGCCAATTGCTGCGGCGCACGTACGGATGACAGGACCCTTCCTCGAATAAGCCCGAGGTCCCGTAACGCAAATGCCCGAGCAGGTTTTCTCCGCCGAAATCGAAGTGCCGCTTGACGCTCTCGGGATTGTCCGGATCGATCACCTTCCGGCTCACCAACTGCTCGTAATTGTCCAGCTGTTCCTGGAACACGGCGGACAGGGAATCCGGTTTGGCGGACCGGCTGCGAAACATGTAGGGCTGCCCGAGCGGCACCCCGATCTTGGCGCAACCGATCCCCACGCCGTCGTGCCCGCGATTGTGCTGCTTCTCCATGAGGAGAAAGAGCTTATTGAAGCCGTAAAGAGCGGTGCCGTACTTATCGAGGTAATACGCCGGCGGTTTAAGCAAGCGCACTAGAGCGATCCCGCACTCATGTTTGATCAGATCGCTCATCTACTCGCCGATGTTGGAAATACTTTGATCGTTTCCGGCTGCAACCCCCCGACTGAACTCAGATCATTGCTACCTTCACTCCCCCTTCGCCCGTAATCTCGCCCAACCGCAGCGCCCCCGCTCCGCTCGCCAGGGCGGCTTCTTCGTCATCCGGACCGACGATCGCCACCCAGCCGTAACCCATATTAAATGTATTCACGGCCTCTTGCGCGTCCACGTGCGCCAGTACTTTGGGAATGGCGCCCAACTCCCAGGCAGGCACCCGCAGGGACGCTCCCTTGCCCCCCAGCAGGCGCTCGAGATTCTCCGGCAAACCGCCGCCCGTGATATGCGCCAATCCCTTGATTCGCACCTCCCGCTCCCGCAGGGCGCGCACCTCCGCATGATACAGCCGCGTCGGCGCCAGTAGCGAGCGCACCTCTTCCGAGGAATATTCCCCGGCAAACTCGTCGAGAATCCGCCGCACCAGGCTGAAGCCGTTGGCGTGAAATCCATCGGACGGATACCCCACCACGAGATCGCCCCCGGTGATGCCGCCGGGATCGATGAGATCGGCCTTCTCCGCCGCGCCCACGCAAAAACCCGATAGCTCAATCATCCCATCCGGGACCACCCCCGGCATCTCCGCGGTCTCACCGCCGCCCAGGATGCAATCGCACGACTCCAGGTGCGCCGCCATCCCCGCAATCAGGCGCTTGATCCTGGTCTTGTCGATTTTCCCGACCCCGATGTAATCCAGGAAGAGCAGCGGATCCGCGCCGGTCGTGAGAATGTCGTTCACATTCATCGCGACGAGATCTTTGCCCGCGATTTCCAGCTGATCGTGCTCGAGCAGCAACTCCATCTTGGTGCCCACCCCGTCGCACCCGGTCACCATGACCGGCTCCCGGTAAGCGCTCAGATCGTAACTGGCCGCGAACAAACCGAAGGGTTGAAAAAGCGAACGCTTGCCCTGGGTCCGCTTCACCAGTTCCCCGATGTCGCCCACCAATGCCGCTGCTTCCTTGATGTCGACCCCTGCTTCTTTGTAACTGATTTGTGGCATTACGATGGATAAAAGATGGAATATGAAAAATTAAAGAATCAAAACTTACGATTTGGGTAACTCAATTGCTCCGGCGCTCTGCATTGTGACGCAGGCGTCTCGCCTGCGCCCCTCGCGTGAAAACCGCTCCCGTCCCAGATCGCAGGCGAGACGCCTGCGTCACAATAAGATCATCTGCCTTTGTCTGCGTCATCTGCGGTCAAAAATTCGTGTCCATTCGTGTCCATTCACGGTTTTTTAATTCTGCTTCACACCAACGCTCCCGTACTCTTCTCCGCCGTCACCACCTCATAGATCCCTTCAAAAAAGTAATGGCCCCAGCCCCACTGGGGGTCGCCGTCCCACTCGCGGTCGTAATGCTGGGCCGCGTAAACGAAACGCTCCGGGTGGGGCATCAATCCCAGCACCCGGCGCGACCCATCCTGCAAGCCCGCGATTCGGGCCGCGCTCCCGTTGACGTCTTCCGTATACTGCAAGGCCACGTATCCCTCTTCCAAATACTCTTGCGCTTTGTCGTCCGCCGCCACGAACCGGCCCTCGGCATGCGCCACCGGCAACTCGAACGTCGCCGGCACCTTCGAAAGATACGGGCTGTCCTCGCATCTTTTTTCCAGGCCCGCCCACTGACACTGAAACCGGCCGCTGGTGTTGTCGATGAGACTTCCGTCCGGCAAGAGCCCCAACCGCATCAGGATCTGAAACCCGTTGCAGATCCCCAACGCATACCCGCCGTCGCGCACGAACTCGCCAATGGCGTCCCCAATCCTGCGCTCAGTCTCGAGCTGCGCAAATCGGCCTGCCATCACGTAATCGCCGTAACTGAATCCCCCGGACAAAACTACCAGGCGCGCGCCCTCGAGACTCTCCCGGCTCACCCGGGTGATCATTTCGACGCGCGGATGAAACCCGGCGAGGCGCAGGGCTCGACCCGTCTCCTCGTCACAGTTGGTGCCGGGATATTTTAATAATAAGGCGTGAGGCCGCTCTTCCATATCGTCTTCAGCTCCTTGAGATTCTCCGAGATCACCCTCTCCCCGCCTGCCTCGATCCGCAACTCTCCGTGCGCGGAAACCGATTTACCGATCACTGCGAACGGCAGGCCCTCGAACCGTTTCTCCAACTCGGTGACGTCCTCCGCCCCGGCTTCGAACAGCAACCGGCCGGTGTCCTCAGCGAAAAGCTTCTGCATCGTCCCCGGCCCGGCCTTGCCCAGCGGCAGGCCGTCGAGATCGATCTCCAGCCCGCCCACTTCCGAAAACGCCATTTCCGCCGCGGCCACTGCAAGACCGCCTTCGGAGATATCGTGCGCGGAACAAATCAGCCCCGCCCGCAGCGCGTCGGCAAACGCCTGATAGCCGCGCAACGCACCGGCACAATCGGTCTCCGGCACCGCCGCGCCCTGCACTCCACGGATCCTGGCGAAGACGCTGCCTCCCATCGCGCCCCGGGTCACGCCCAGGATGCAGATCGCGCTGTCGGGCCGCCGCAACGATGCGCCGGTGACATGCTGTCCATCCCGCACAATCCCAAGCCCACTGATTAAAGCGGTCACCGGGATCGATACCGGTCCTTCGTCGGTTTCGAAATAATTGTAAAACGAATCTTTGCCGGAGACGAAAGGCGCCTCGTAAGCCAGCGCCGCCTCGGCCATGCCTTTGACGCACTCGACCAGTCCGCCCAGTTCACCCGGGTCCTCCGGATTGCCGACGCAGAAATTATCGAGTAACGCGATCTGACTTGGATCCGCGCCGCACGCCACCAGCTGTCGCACCGTTTCGTCGACACAAGCTTTCCCCATCGCAAAGGGATCCGTCTTTCCCCACTCCGGCAAGAGCGACAGCGCCATCGCCATCAGGGGCTTGCTGCCGTCGATGTGCATGACGGCTCCGTCCTGGGGCGCGTCCGCCGTGGCCCCGGCCAACGGCTTGAGAAAAGTGTTCCCCTGCACCTCGTGATCGTATTCGCGAATGATCGGCTCCCGCGACACTACCGCGAAATCACCGAGCACTTCGCGCAGGCGTGTCCCCGCGTCTCCCACGGGCAACTCCAGGGTCAATGCGCCCTTCGCCTTGTCAAAACGCGAAACCAGGTGCCGCCGCGGCGCTTCATGCAGCTTCCCGCAGTCGAGTTCGCAGACCAATTGACCGTCGTGCCACACTTTGAGCACGCCGCTCCCATCGGAATGACCGAGCACAATGCATTCGGTCTCGAAAGTCTCCGCCAACTCCATCAGCTCGGGCAGGGTCTCTTCTTTTACCGCCAGCACCATCCGTTCCTGGCTCTCCGAAAGAAAAATCTCCCAGCTCACCAGGCCCGGCTCTTTGAGGGGCGCATTCTCAAGGAAAATCTCGCCCCCGACCTCGCTCAACATCTCGCCCGCCGCACTGGAAAAGCCGCCGGCCCCGCAATCGGTCAGAAACTCAATCAACCCGCGCCGCCGCGCTTCGAGCACAAAGTCGGCCGCCTTTTTCTCTTCGATGGGATTTCCGATCTGGACCGCCTGCTGATCTTCCTCGTGACTGTCGGTCGTCAACGAGGCCGACGAAAAGGTGGCTCCATGCAGCCCGTCGCGCCCGGTGCGCCCTCCCACCACGATGATCTTCAAGCCAGCGATCATTTCCTTGGGAATATCCGCGATCGGAATCACTCCGGCGGTCCCGCAGAACACCAGCGGATTATAGATATAGGAATCGTCGAACTGGATCGCGCCGCACACCGTGGGGATTCCCATCCGGTTCCCGTAATCCCGCACCCCCCGCACCACGCCCCGCATCACGCCGAGCGGATGAATCACGTCCTCGGCCTTGATCGACTTTTGATCCGTGTCCGGGCTTCCGAAGCAAAAGACATCGCAGGAAGCGATCGGTTTGGCGCCTTTACCCGCGCCGAGAATGTCGCGGATCACGCCGCCCAGCCCGGTGTTGGCCCCGGCGTAAGGCTCGATGGCGGAGGGATGGTTGTGAGTCTCGACCTTCAGGCAGACCGCCTTCTCCCCATCGAGCCGGATGAAACCGGCGTTATCATCGAACGCCGCCACCACGAAGCCCGGCTTCCGTTTCCGGATCTCGTCAGTGACGCCTTTGACATAGGTCTTAAAAAGGCCGTCGACGGTTTCCTGGACGCCGTTGGCGGTGTGGGCGATTTTCGCGCCGAAAATGCGGTGCTTGCAGTGCTCGCTCCAGGTCTGCGCGATGACCTCCAGTTCGACATCGGTCGGTTCACGTTCCAGCTCCGTGAAGTGCGTTTGCACCGCCTCCATGTCCTCGCGGGAGAGCGACAACTTCATGTCGTCACTGAGGCGCTTTAATTCCTCGCCGCCCAGGTGACGGATCGGAATCTCGCGGAACGTTTGTCGGTCAAGCACAGCTTCGGGCATTACAAGGGCGTGTTCTAAAATTCGGGCGAGGCGCGGTGCGAGCGCTTTTCACCGCTGACAAGGCTTTGCACGGCGACGATGGTTGGAACCACAAAGCCGTGCAAGAACGCGGTCAGTGGGGAAAAGAGCCGCACTCCAGTTTGCTGGCACTGCTTGCCAGTGTCTGACTGTATCAAATCCTGAATCATAATTCCGCGTCCGTACGAGTTTTCTAACTCGCCCTTAGACTCCATCGGTGAATTGCGGGATTGACGATGTCCCGGACAAAGACATCGGGTGTCTTCTCTCCGGTCTCTCCAAAAATGTAGATCCGGGTGGTAAGTTCCAGCGCGGTGATCGTGAATCCCGGGTCCTCGAGTTCCCGGTAATAGTTGAGAATCGAGTCCTTTTCCAGGTCCAGGACGCCCGGTTTCAAGCCGTAATCCAGGTAAAACCGGAATGAATCCAGGGCCGGCGCGCCGTCCATGTGCACCTCCTGGCTGACCTCGTCCACCAGCGTCTTGCGGATGAACTCCTTGAGCGCAGCGGCATCTCCGGAGTACTCAAAATGGTAACACCGGGTCTTGCGGAACCGCAACGACTCCTGCAGCGGCGCATACAGCAACCCCGCACAATCCTTCTCCGCATCAAAACGGCTCACCACTTCTACCTGTTGTGCGTTGCTGCTCATGATGGAGACTACAGGCCTGAGACCTGAGACCTGAGACCTGAGACTTGAGACTTGAGACGTTTCGGTTTCAGACAAACCGACTGGCGATCAAAAAAAATCTGTGTTAATCCGTGGTCAAAAATCTGCGCTAAAAATTCTTTCGCTTATTTCGCGTGCTTCGCGGTTAAGAAAATCTGTATCTCTCTGCGTCCTCTGCGGTTAAAAAAATCTCTGTGAACCTGTGGTTCCTCTTCCGTGGTTCAGATCTGATTCATCTCACAGTATTTCTCAAAGTTTCCGCCGCCCCGGTAATACTCCAGTTCCTCCCTGGCCAGCCCTTCCAGTTCTCCCCGTGGCGATGCCTCCTCGCCCGTCAGGTATTTCGCAATCAAATCCATTTTCCGGGTCTGCAGACCGAGGAACGCCGGATCCACGTCCGGGGTCGCGGGATAATCCCCACGCGCCTGCCCTTGTTCGAGGATCTCCGTAAACGGTCCGCCGCCCTTGCCCGACAGCTCCTTGGCGGTGTTGACCCCGGCGAACCATTCCGCCTCCGCGATCTTATAATAGTCGCGCATCGACTGCTTATTGAAATGCGTGATAAACCGGCCGTCGCCCTCTTCGACGGTGTAAGTCGCCCGCAGGGAATCGGTATCGATGGTGTCCACCAGGTAAAGCGCGTCCCCGGCGCGTGCCATCTCCCATTTGATATCCCAGAGCCGCAAGCCCAGGCCCTGAAGAAGCTTGGCCACGTAAGTGGTGCACAAGATGGCCGTAAGGACACTCTCCGCAAATCTTTCCCCGGACAACGTCGAGATCAGAAGCGCTTCCTGATTCTCCAGGTTGCGGTCCTCGGGCTCGTACTTGGTCGTCAGATCGTAAATCGGCCGCTCAAAAAATTCCCAGGCCTTCAATTCATCGCCGACCCCCAATCGTCTCGCGTATGCCTGCTGCTCGGCGGGCGCCATCCGCAGATATTTCCGGTAGACCGAGGACCCGCTCGTGATTCCGAGACGGACGATATATTCCAGCGGCACCACGAATCCGTCCTGGTTCTTGTAAGGCTCGTAATCGTATACCCAACCCAGCGGCAGCTGCCGTGCCTCCGGCTTGATGATCTGAAACTTTTTCACCACGTTGAAGGTGCTCGGATGCCGTGGAAATTCTTCCGCAGCCACCTCGCCGCTCACCGCGTCCACCATGCCGATGTGATGCGTCCGAATTCCCTCGCGCGTCGCGCGCCGGATGCACTCGCTCTCCAGCCATTCGGCCGGCAGCGATGTGACGGCATCTCCTGACTTCAACCACGAAACCAGGCCCGCGATCGTCTCCGCTTTCTCCAGGTCCGTGAATACGCGGTGACGAAAAATCGAGCGCGTCAGGTCGCTGTTCTCGATACTGAAAATGGTGCCCACATCAAACACCGAGCCACCCGCCGTGGTTTCGCAGGCCATGTGCGCATCGTCGTCCGGGATCGGGTAAAGATTTTGGACCGAGCCGCGATAAAACGGTTCCCCGGGCCGGTTGGTGTCAAACCTGATCGCTTTCGCACCCGTCATGCGCTCTTTCTCCATTACGTTAGTTTCTGACATAGTATTGCTTCCTTAAACTTCAGAAAGAAAGGGGCGCACCGGCCCCGGTTGCTGCCACGGGAAGGAGTGTCCCACCGCGGCGGAAAAGACATGGATAGGCCCCGGGAACGCCGGCAACTGCCGCCAACAGACGGGGCCCGCAGGATCCCACTCGCGCAGATGAATTGCACGCTTTCAGCTTTCGGTCGAATACCCCCGAATTGGCAAACGGGAGGGAAGAGTGGGCGAACATTTTCCTGTTTACACCCTTGTCCCTATGCTCTGTGATAATCCCGGTCAAGCCGCAAAATAGCCGGCGCAGCGCAAATCCGGCGCCACCCGCTCCACACCCTCAGTGCCGCCCGCAATTCTAAAAAATCTTCCGGCCCGCAGCGCTCGCTCCTATAGTTTTTTGCGATTTTTTCTCTTCCACTTTTGCAGTGCCGAAGGGGCGCACAATCTCGCCATCGCCAATCTCCGCCGCCTCAACCGGCTCGGTCTTCTCGATCCTAATCCCCCGTTCCGCGACGCCGCGCCCGTGGAGGTCATGGGGCTCCGGTTTCCCAACGTCCTCGGCCTGGCCGCCGGCATGGATAAAGGGGCCGCCTGTGTGGACGGATTCGGAAGTCTCGGGTTCGGCCACGTCGAAGTCGGCACCCTGACGCCGCGTCCTCAACCCGGCAATCCCCTGCCCCGCATCTTCCGGCTCGTGGAGCACGAAGCCCTCATCAACCGGCTCGGGTTTAACAATCCGGGCATCGAGGCGGCCATCGAAAACCTCGCCGGCCGACGGTTCACCGGCATCCTTGGCATCAATATCGGCAAGAACTTCGATACCCCCAACGACCGGGCTCTCGACGATTACCTCGCCTGTCTCAAAGCCGCCTATCCGGTCGCCGATTACATCACCGTCAATCTCTCCTCGCCCAATACCGTCGGCCTGCGGGATCTGCAGGAGGAAGACGCCTGCCGCAGCCTGATCCAATCGCTCAAAGAGGAGCAATTGAACTTGGAATCCGCCCACGGAAAGCGGGTGCCCATCGCCATAAAAATTGCGCCCGCGCCCGATCTTGCCGACGACCACATCGACGCGCTCGCCCGCGTCTTTCTCGAGAGTGAAGTCGATGCGGTAATTGCCACCAACACCACTCTCGATCGCACCGCGGTCGCGGAGCATCCGGACAGCGGCGAGAAAGGGGGCCTCAGCGGCCGGCCCCTGGCGCGCGCCTCCACGGATACCGTCCGCCGTCTGCATGCCATCCTGGGCGACCGCGTCCCCATCATCGGGGTCGGTGGCATATTTTCCGCCGGGGACGCGCTTGAAAAGATGCAAGCCGGCGCGCGCCTCGTGCAGATATACACGGGGCTCGTGTATCGGGGGCCGGGGTTGGTGCGGGAAATTGTTCAAGGAGCGTCTGTGACCAGTGACCAGTGACCAGTGACCAGTTATCAGTTATCAGTTATCAGTTATCAGTTATCAGTTATCAGTAGTCAGTAGTCAGTAGTCAGTAGTCAGTAGTCAGAAGGCATAACCGCAGGTTGTCATCCCAGCCTCTTTTGTGTCATCCCGAGCGGAGTCGAGGGATCTCACGATCCTTCCCTGGGGTGCACTTGCCGAAGAGCGCGCCCATCTTCCAATGTATTCGCCTGATATTTGGAAAGAGAACCCATTGGGAATAATGAGAGATCCCTCGACTCCGCTCGGGATGACAATCGGGGACATCCAACAATCCATCTTCCATCTCCCACCTTTCACCTTCCCACCTTTCACCTTCCCACCTTTCACCTTCCCACTTATACTTCTTCCATGTCCGAATCCGAGAACGACAACGAACCGAAGATTGCCGACACCAAGCCCGCGGTCCTCGAACTAGAGCCCGGCGATTACTGGTGGTGTGCCTGCGGTCGCTCCAGCCATCAGCCTTTTTGCGACGGCAGTCACAAAGGCACCGGCCTCGCTCCGCAAAAGGTCACCATCGATGAAAAGAAGCGGGTCGCCCTCTGCAACTGCAAACGCACCGGCGGCGCCCCCTTCTGCGACGGCACTCACTCCAGCCTGAAAACTCCATAGCCCGCCGCTCCGCGGCGGATATTGAAGGAGGATCCGCCGCGGAGCGGCGGCCTACCTCAAGAAATCTCTGAAATAATTCAACGTTCCTCCCCCTCCCACTGTCAGACTTAACAGCAGTAGTATGCTATTATGACCGATCCCTACTACGAGAGGTCATTTGTTGTGTGTTTTGTGTTTCCAGGCCGCCACGTTCTCCGGAACGTGGCGCGCCTGTTTTTTGCCGTTATCCTGCTGATCTGCGGCCCGGCCCAAGCCGGGGCCGCCCCTGTCCAGACCCCGCACGTCAACGCGGAACTCGTTGCCGAATACGATGCCATCCGGCCCGGGGAACCCTTTTGGGTCGGCTTACGTCTGCTCCACGAGCCCACCTGGCACACTTACTGGATCAATCCCGGTGACGCCGGATACGCGACCTCCATCGAGTGGACCCTGCCCGAAGGATTTGAGGCTGGCATCCTCCAGTTCCCCTCTCCCCACCGCTTCGATGGGAATGGCGGCCTCGCCGGATACGGGTACACGGACGAAGTCATTCTCCTCACCCGGATCACTCCGCCCGGGAATCTCCAGCCCGGCACGGAGATTGCCATTCGAGGCAAAGCCGGCTGGCTGATCTGCGATCCCCAGCAATGTCTCCCCGGCGGAGCCGACCTCGCGCTCACTCTCGGCGTCTCCGATGCGCCGGCACCAACCTCTTTCAAGCCTAACATCAATGCCTTTGTCGATCGACTTCCTCATAGCTCCATCGGCTGGAGACTCTCGTTCTCCAGGAGCGGTGACACCCTCAACCTGACGTTACACGGGCCGCACGGTTTCGGTGATCCGCTGCCCGATCTTTATTTCTTCGCCGAGCCCACAGGATTAATCGTGCCGGGCGCGCCCCAGGGCTTTGCAATCGATGATTCCAGCAGCATCACCGGCGTCCTCCCTTTGAAACCAGGCGCCGAGCTGCCCCAAAAAATTCCCGGCATCCTTTACTCACCTCCCGGCTTTCCGAACGCCAATAACGTCAAAGCCCTCCGCCTCACCGCGTCTGCGGATGGTGCAGCCGTCGCCGCCCCCGGCGCGGACATTCCGGTCCTCGATTCCCCGCTCCCGACTCCCGGCGCTTCTTCCTCCATCGGCATCTTTGCCGCCATGGGGTTCGCTTTTCTCGGCGGGCTCCTTCTCAATCTCATGCCCTGCGTCTTCCCGGTCATTTCTCTTAAGATTATGAGCTTCGTCAACCAGTCGGGCGAAGACCATCGCAAGATCGTGATCCACGGGCTCGTCTTCGCTGTGGGCGTAGTGATCACTTTCTGGGTTCTCAGCGGAGTCCTCATCGCGCTGCGCGCCGCCGGCGCCCAATTGGGCTGGGGTTTCCAACTGCAATCCCCGCCTTTCGTCATGGCGATGACCGCACTCCTCTTTATCCTCGCGCTCAGCCTCTTCGGCGTCTTTGAAATCGGCGCCGGCCTCACCGGCGTGGGCGGTCGCCTCGCGGGATCCGCCGGGTTCGGGGGATCGTTCTGGAGCGGTGCCCTCGCCACCATCCTCGCGACCCCCTGTGCCGCGCCCTTCATGGGACCCGCCGTCGGATTCGCGCTGGCGCAGCCCCCCGCCTCGAGCCTGCTCATCTTCACCTGTCTCGCACTGGGCATGGCCTTGCCTTACGTCCTGCTCTCGCTTTACCCGGGCCTCCTCAAATTCATCCCCAAGCCGGGCGCCTGGATGGAGACCTTCAAACAACTGATGGGATTTCCCATGCTCGCCGTGGTCATCTGGCTGCTCTGGGTCCTCGGTCTCCAGATCGGCATCCACGGGCTCGCCCTTCACCTCGGCGCCCTCTTCCTGATCGGTCTCGCGGCTTGGACCCTCGGCCGCTTCGGCTCTCCCGTGCGCCCCAGGACCCAGCGCCTCGTCGCCCGGGCCGCCGCCCTCGTCTTCCTGGCCGCGGCTTTCGGCTTCTCCCACCAAGCCATTGCCTTCCAGGCCGCGCCCTCCCTGGCCCACTCCACGAAATCGGGGGTCGAATGGCAGCCGTGGTCCGAGGACGCGGTCGCCAGGGCACTCGCCGACGGAAACCCCGTGTTCGTGGACTTTACCGCGGCGTGGTGTCTTACCTGTCAGGCGAATAAGATCGCTTTACACGCGGACGCAGTAGAAACGGCGATTGCAGAAAAATCCATCGCGCTACTCGAAGGTGACTGGACGCACCAGGATCCCGCCATCACCCAGGCCCTGGCGAAGCATGGACGCGCCACGGTCCCTCTCTATCTTCTCTACGATCCCGCCGACCCCTCGAATCCGGTCATCCTCCCCCAGATTCTCACCAAGGCCATCCTCCTCGAGGCCTTTGAGGGGCTCTAGGCGCGAAACCTACTCCTTCGCGTTCATCCACGGTCCGTCCGGCGGCTCCGCGGGACGCGTCGCCCCACCCGCTTTGCGGTGGTTGGCGGGGGTGTCGCGGCTAGGAGAACGAGTCTCCAGACTCGTTCTGAACGAACCTGGAGGTTCGTTCTCCGGCGGCTCCGCCGGGGCTACTTTTCTCAAGCTCCGGGCTACCCACGATCGTCCCCCAGAAAATCATTGCGGCCCCGGCTTATCTCCCTGATCCTGAGAATCCGCCCGACGACCCGAATTTTCACCGCCTTCATGAACAAAATCTTCTCTCCAACCCGTTTTCTCCCCCGATTCACCCTGCCCGCGCTCATCCTCCTCACTGCCGCCGCGCAGTTCTCCCGGGCTGACGATTGTCTCAGCGATTGGCATGCCCAGAATGATCGCGTCTGGATCGGGCCCGATTACTGGGCCAACCCCCTCCAGGATTGGCGAATCGCCGGGGGCCGGCTCGAGTGCGCCGTCAGCGGCGGCAACCGCAACGTCTATCTCCTGACCCACGAATCTCTCCCCGCCAAGGGCACCCTCACGCTCAGCGTCAGCCTCGGCTTGATCACTGCCGCCGACGCCGCATCGAAACCCGCCAAAGGCTGGGGCGGTTTCCGCGTCGGCGTCAAAGGCACCCTTCCCGATTACCGGAACGCCGCCATCCACGGCAAAGGTCTCGACGCCGGAGTCACCACGGACGGCTTTCTCTTTGTCGGCAAAGAACGCGCCCAGAAAATTGCCCTCCCGATGGACGGCCCGGTCAATCTCCGGTTCAGCGCCAAACCGGCGGCCAATAACCGCTACCGCGTCACCCTGGAAGGGCACGCCTTGGACGGCGACAAAAAAGCCACCGTCTCCGTCGAGATCCCCGCGGATCAGCTCAGCGGTAACTTTGCGCTGGTCTCCCACTTCGACGCCGCGGCCGCCAATCCCAAGCGCAAGAATAAGCCGACCACCGGCGGCAGCAATCGCGGCGGCAATGTCCGCTACTGGTTCTCGAAATGGAAAATCGCCGGCGACAAGGTCAAGGCCCGGCCCGGGCGGGCGCTCGGTCCCATCCTCTGGACCCAGCACACCCTAAGCAACGGCAATCTCAAGATGATCGCCAACATGCCGCCCCTCGGCGCCAAGGATTCTCAATCCGTTTTCCTCCAGGTCCTGGAGGGCGATGCTTCGTCATCGCCGAAATCCGACAAGTGGAAGACCCTGGCCACGGAAAAAATCGATCCCCTCTCCTGCACCGCCCTCTTCCGGATGGAAAAGTGGGACGACAAGAAAGACACGCCTTACCGCGTCGCTTATGAGTTCAACGGGAAAACCCATTACTGGACCGGCACCATCCGCAAGGACCCGCGCGACAAGGATTCCCTCGTCGTCGCCGGCTTTACCGGGAACACGGATTACCTCTTCCCCAATGCCCGCATCGCCCGCAACGTCGCGATCCAGGATCCCGATCTCCTCTTCTTCAGCGGCGACCAGCTCTACGAATCCGTCGGCGGATACGGCATTCAGAAAACTTCACAGGTGTCGGTCGAAACTGCCGCCCTGGATTACCTGCGCAAGTGGTGGCTCTGCGGCTGGGCCTTCCGCGAGATCCTTCGCGACCGGCCCGCGGTATTCATGCCCGACGATCACGACGTCTATCAAGGCAACATCTGGGGTCATAACGGCCGCCTCGCCAAGATTCCGGGATACGCCGACGGCGGATACCACATGGATCCGAAGTGGGTCAACATGGTCCATCGCACCCAGACCGGGCACATGCCCGATCCCTACGATCCCACCCCCCTGCAGCGCGGCATCTCCGTCTATTACACCGACATGAATTACGGTGGCGTCTCGTTCGCGATCGTCGAGGACCGCAAGTTCAAGACCGGGCCCGCCACTGTCCTTCCGGATAAAGGCGGACGCCCCGATCACGTCCGGCCGGAGGATGTCGACGAAAAAACCTGGGATCCCAAGACCCTCGACGTCCCGGAAGCCGTCCTCCTTGGCAAGAGGCAGTTGAAATTTCTCGACGACTGGGCCGCCGACTGGACCGGCGCGCAATTCAAGTGCGTCCTCTCACAGACCATCTTCTGCAACCTCGCCAATTACCACGGCAGCAATCAGCAATACCTTATCGCCGACCTCGACTCCAACGGCTGGCCCCAGACCGGCCGCGACAAGGCGCTGGATGCCATGCGCCGCGGGTTCGCGTTCCATTACGCCGGCGACCAGCACCTGGCATCCATCGTC
The DNA here is from genome assembly GCA_024638765.1 of Verrucomicrobiales bacterium. Classification (GTDB taxonomy): domain Bacteria; phylum Verrucomicrobiota; class Verrucomicrobiia; order Verrucomicrobiales; family DEV007; genus JAHEJT01. Next base: position 13,454 of record JAHEJT010000036.1, on the reverse strand, counting down.
CACCACGGGGTCGACGAGTGGAACGACGCCGGCTGGTCGTTCTGCGTCCCGTCGATTGCGGCGGGCTATCCGCGCTCCTGGCTCCCGGATAAAGAGGGCCGGCCCGTCCGCAACCGGCCCAAACCCGCCAACCTCCCCAATACCGGCGAATACAAAGAAGGCCTCGGCAACCGAGTCACCGTCCATGCCATTGCCAATCCGGCGGAGAAAAATCGCACCAAGACCCAGGAAACGCTCGGGCACGATAAAGCATCGGGACATGGCGTCGTCCGCTTCAACAAGAAGGATCGCACCCTGACCATGGAATGCTATCGCCTGCTCTGGGATGCCAAGAAGCCCAAGCCCGAGGACCAGTTCCCCGGCTGGCCCAAGACGATTTCGGTGGAAGACAATTACGGGAGAAAAGCCTCCGCCCACCTGCCGAAGCTGATGGTCAAAGGCATGACCGATCCCGTCGTCCAGGTCCTCGAGATGCCTGGCGAGAAAGTGGTTTATACTCGTCGCATCCGCGGCACCGCTTACCGCCCCCGCGTCTTCAAAGCCAATGCCAAATACAGCATCATCGTCGGCGAACCTTCGCAGAAGAAAACGAAGCACCTCAAAGATATCCGTCCGACGAAGGACAAGAACGCAACGCTCGAGGTGACTTTCTAGTTCAAGATTCCAGGTTCTAGGTTCTAGGTTCAAAAGAATATCCTTAGCCATCACAGACGCCCTCCTTGTCATCCAACTCCTCCTCTTGTCATCCCGAGCGCAGTCGAGGGATCTCTCAAGATGGCGATCGCCTTCCTCCGCCTAGAAATTGCCGAAACTCCTGTAATCGCTCGAACGTTTCTTTAGTAAGAGTCCCCCCAAACCCCGACCGTGAGATCCCTCGACTCCGCTCGGGATGACAAAGCGGGCGGTCCTTCTCCCTTCCGCCTTCATCCTTCATCCTTCCAACACGATGCGCCTCCTCCCACTCTTCCTCATCCTCATCCTCCTTCTCCCCCTCGGCTGTTCCAAACAGGAGGCAACCGAATCCGCCTCCGAATCCGCCTCGGCTTCCGCCCCTCCGCCTCCCAAACCGGCGCTCCCGCGGGAAATTCCGATGCCGGCCGCTCCGCCTGCCGAGCCCGCGACGCCCACATCGCCCGCCACCGCCGAAAACCTCGACAACCTGTCGCTCGAGGAGCTTCTGCATAAAGCCTTCAAAGCCACCAATCCCAATTACAACGGCCAAGGCCAGTTCCGCGTCGACGAGAACGGAGTCAGTATTGCGGTGCTCGCCAACACCGGGGTCGAAAACCTTTCTCCGCTCGTAGGCATGCCATTGATGGCGCTCGACCTGCAGGGCGCTCCCGTCTCCGATCTCACGCCGTTGAAGGGTATGCCGCTGGTCGAACTCTACCTTGATAACACCAAGGTCAACAGTCTCGTCCCCCTCGAGGGCGCCAAGCTTCAGAAACTCTATGCCAACAGCGCCCCCGTCGATAACCTCGAAGTGCTCTCGGGTATGCCCCTGGTGGAGCTCAATCTATTCGGCACCAACGTCAAAGACCTGCGCCCGCTCGAGGGCGCCCCGTTGCAGATGCTCTGGCTCAACGAAACCCCTGTCAGCGATATCGGGCCGCTCGCCAAGGTGCCTCTCGTCAGTCTCACGCTGCATCGCACCCAGGTGAAAGATCTCTCGCCGTTAGCCGGGACCAAGCTGCAGCGCCTTCACATTGCCGAGACCCCGGTCGAAGATCTGACCCCGCTGCTTGGCGTCCCCTTGACCCGCCTCATCTTCACGCCGTCGACCATCAAGAAAGGCATCGACGAAATGCGCACGCAGATGACCTCTCTCCGCGAACTCGGGACCGAATTCGAAAAGCGCATGGCCCCCGCCGAATTCTGGCGCCTCTACGATGAGGGCGCCTTTGGGGCGGCGCCTGCGGCGGAGTGATCAGTTATCAGGGATCAGGTGTCAGGTGTCAGGGATCAGAAAACATACGGTTCTCACATTCCATTCCGCTCTCTCTTTTGCATCCCGCTTACCCCCTTGTCATCCCGAGCGAAGTCGAGACTGCCACGCCGCGGAGCGGCATTTTGAATGCGGAGCCTGACCGCAGAGCCCAACAGGCAAATCTCACGCATCATTCCGGCGCCTCTCTTGCCGACTTACTTGAGCGCCTTCCCCAATACAACAAAGGACAATAGTAAATACTATGCTATGGACTATAGTATAAACTATTCTACGCTCTCTCTTTGGCACACAGGGCGCGATCCGGAACGGAGAACGAGTCTCCAGACTCGTTCCCGATAGACCCAGGTCAATTCTCCAGAGCCGCTGCAGTCGGAGACAAAGTGAGGCAGGTTTTCAACCTGCCCTCTGATGGACAAAGGCAGGTTGAAAACCTGCCCCACTTTTTGCTCCCGATTCGATCCCAAAGCGGATAAGTAAGTTGTCATCATCCGCCCAGCCAAAATGCATCCCAACTCCCTCACCCCCCTTATCGCCCTCATCGTCGCCCTCTTTCTTTTCGCCCCGGCTGCCCGATCCGAATGGCAATGAATACGCGGTCTGGTCGGATAAGGAATCGTGAGTCGTTGTGCAGAGAAGATTAAGTAGATTCGAGTTTTACTCGAATTCCCGGCGCCTCAATATCCAGAAAACTTCGAGTGAAACTCGAAGCTACTCCTCGGTCTGAGATGCGTTAGCGCCAATCGATACCCACCCATGCCCATCCCGCTTTCAGATCGCACCACCCGGCTCGCCCAGGCCCTTTTCGAGGAGCCGTTGCGCACCCGGGTCGTGGACGCCCTGGTCGAATCCGTGAGCGAGAATATTCCCTTCTGCGAGGATCGGGACGCGGAGGGAATGGAGCGGATCCGTTTCGCAGTGATGAAGTTGATCCATGAGGATGAAAAGAATTTTTCCCAGGCCCTGGACCTGGCGCGCATCGACTGGCGCGATCTCTTCATGTCGGCCGGGTTCGGGCACGACACGGAAGCGCACCGGCACTGGTTTCGAAAAATCGCTGGCGGCCAGCCCTAGCCCAGTGTGGCGCAGGCGTCTCGCCTGCGCCACACTTTGCCAAGCCCACACGATGAAAACGCTATGGGTAAGAGTGCGCCAGCCGGACGGCGCTTTGGATGAGGGATCCTCGAAATCCCGCGGGAACGGGACCGTTTGCGGAAACGACGAAGGGGTTCCCTCCACGCACAGGGGGCATTCGGGCTCAACCATCGCCCTCCAGGCGCCTTGGACTGCGGTGGCTTGACAGCGCTCTGGCTTGCGATTATCCGGTGAATTGAATTCCGATCCGAATCTAAAAGCATTATTTGACGCGTCCGATCCACAGCGCCGTCGAGCCGGCGCACTCCAAGGCGTTTCCGCCAATCGTCGAAAATCACGACCCGCCTCTCGCACATTGCAGTCTCATTCGTCATTATTCATTCGTCATTCGTCACTCGTCATCCCCCACCACTCGTGCCCGCATTCGAAATCTCCGTCGCCGGTGAAAATCTGGTGATTCGCGATCCCGCCAAACAGATCGCGTTCCACGCGACGCTGTTTCTCGAGGCGAAGAGTCCCGAAACCGCCAAAGCCGACGCCGTCGACCGTGTCCTTTCCGATCCGAACATCGCCGCCGTGATGGCGAATCGTCCCGATGATCCGCCGCAGGTGGAAGTGGACGAATGCGTCGAATACTCCGGAGGCAACGTTCTGCCTGGACCGATCTTCTGCTTTTTTTGAGTCCGTCCGAGGAACTCAGGCGGGTGCGCCTTTGCCCTCAACCTTGTCCCCCGGCTTCTCCCGGGCCCGCAGCCACAGGAAAACGGGGATCGCAAGCATCGCCAGCTCGAACGCCCAGAACGAAAAGAGCGCGGGCCAGACCCCCTCGGTAAAACCGTATGCGTGCAGGCCGACCCCGAGCTGGTTCACGCCCCACCACGAGAAGCTCACGATGACACCGCCGATAATCGCGAACGCGTTGACGCCGAGATCGCGAATGTATCCGCCCATGCGGGCGTGCAGGATGACGAGAAACCAGAGCACGATCATGAAAGCGCCGTTCTCCTTGGGATCCCAGCCCCAGAACCGGCCCCAGCTGTAATTCGCCCAGATCCCGCCGAGCACCGTGCCCACCAGCGCGAAGAAGAGCGCGAAACAAATGACGCCGTACGTCATCCGGGTCGCATTCCGGTAAAATTGTTTGTCTCCCTTGCGCGCGCCGAAGAGTCGCGCCAGGAAATAGAAATGCGCCAGACCCGCGGCCAGCAATCCCGCGGAATACCCGATGTTGATGGTGGTGACATGGGTGGAGAGCCAGAAATTGCTGTCGAGGACCGCCCGGACGCTTTCCATGGTGTCGTTCGCGTGCTTGATCTCGAAGCGCATCGCCAGGAACATCCCGGCCGCCCCGAGCACCACCGCCGCCGCCAGGCCGAGCCGCTGCCGGTTGGCGTATTCAATAAAGAGCGCAACCAGCACCGCGACCCCGGTGATGAAGAGAATGGTATCGTAAAGATTATGGATGGGAGGCCGGTTCTGGATGAGGCACCGCATCACTACTCCGGCGACCAGGCTCACCAATCCCAGCACCGCTGACACGATCGCCCCGGTTGCCATCCACTTGCCGAACCGGCTCACCGGAGCGAGCCAGCTGAATGCGATAAAGATAAACCCGAGCACAAAAAGCATGAGGGCCCGGTAAAAGAATTTTCCTTTGTAAAAGGAAACCTCCATCCCGACTTTTCCCGGATCGACGCCGTCCGGAACGTCGCTCTCGATCCTATCGGAAAACGCGGTCGCGGCGCTTCTGAATTTCTCCTCGTCATCGACCGAGGTAACCAGCGCTTTGATCAGGTTCAATCGTTCCAGGCCCCAGGCGCGGGTCTCCGGATCGAGAAACGACGCTTCCATGATTTCCCCGGCGGACAACCACTTCTCTCCGGCGCCGGGCCTGGGAGGAAACAAATCCAGCCCCCGCGCCGAGCCGAGATAGAATTCCAGCTGACGCATCATCATTTCCACGGCCGGAGTCAGGTTGCCGCGATCACCGGCGAGGAACTCCCGGAGTTTCTCCGTCTTCGAAATGAGTTCCGCGACCTCGAGCGTGCCCTTGGTTTCGCCGAAGATCTCCGACGGCAGCCCCTCGCCGTCCACGGCGATACCTTTACGCGCGAAGCTGAACTGGTTGTTCAAAAACTCGAAATCACTGACGTTGCGGGCCAGGTTGACGAGCATCCCCTGCTCCAGGGTCCGCTCCTCGGCTTCGATCTTGGCGTATTCCATTCCCAACTCAGAGAGCTTGGCGCGGCCCGGGAGCAGTTCCAGGTAAGAGTAGCGATCGCGTTTTTTTGCATGCGGCTCGAGACCCAGCGCGACCACGACCCGGGAGTCATCGATCGTGAAGGTCGGGTATTTCTGTGCGCGTTCACTGCGGAAAAGGACATCGAGGAGCCACTCGGTGGGTCCGATCTTGACTGTTTCCGTCGTCCCGCCGTCTTTCACTGGCAACCGCATGGTCCGCTTGCTGTGCATGCGCAGCATGCGGAACTGGGCGAAGGTATCGAAAGGTTTGACCCGGCCCTCGTCCTGGACGGGCAATCTCTCGAAGAGCTCCACGATGTCCGTGGGCCAGGGAGTGTACCCATCCAGCCCGGTCGCCGAAGGCGCAGCGCTGTCTGCATCCTGTGCGACCGCCAGTCCGGGTGCGGCCAGGATTGCGGCGATCAGCAGCCACGCCGCAAGGGGCGCGAAGAATTTCCTGAGGGCGTTGTGGGTCATGCGGGTTGACGGAGTTTCCGGCTGTTCTTGAGATAGCCCAGCAATTTTTGCAGGAAATGGATCAACAAGCCGATGCCGACGATCCAGCAAGACCACATCGGCCATTGGTCGGCGGGATTCTTGACGACTGCGAACACGGAAAAGAGGCGGTCGTTGGGACCGGCGCCTTCCGGTCCCCAGGAAGCCTGGAAGAAGGTGTAGCCGCGATGACGCAGTGGTTCGTTCATGGAGATCTTAATCTTTTCCTCGATCCCGTTCTCGGTCTTGGTGATGTCACTGGCAAAGACCCGGGGGATCCGGGTCCCCGGGTGCCATTCGGCGGTGAAGTCGTCGAGATGCACTTCGAACGGCACCTTCCATTTTTCCCGCGCCAGGTGCACCGCCCAGCGCTCGTCCCCGACACTCAAGAGGTAGGGGTGCTGTTCCACGCCCCAGAGAATGGCTTCGTGCTCCGTGCCCGAAGCTTTTTCTTTGAGGACTACATAAGCGCCGGCGATATTGCGTTCCGCCTCATTCTCGGGAGGCAGCGGTTGCAGAAAAAAACCGTCGACGGGTTTGGAGCGGACTGCGCCTTTTTCCAGCGCGCCTTCCTGGAGGACCTGGGAATTCCGCGCAAATCCGTTGACGACGATTTCGAAAGGAAGTTCCTCGGAATAGAAAATCCTTTGTTCATCCTGCTCCATGTCCTTGAAATCTGCGGAAGGAATCACGAGCGCTTCCTCCGCCCTGTTTTCAGGCCCTACCTTGGCGACCTCAATCTGCCAGTCGTAATAACTGAGGACTTCATCGGAGGATTCCTTTTCATGGAGCGCCATGTTTCCGCTGGTGGAAAAGTAGTAGGTCACAAAGCCGCCCAGCAGGAGAAAGAGGATGCCGGAATGGGCAATGAGCATGCCCGGCCTGCGCCAGTCTTTGCGCGCCTTGATGATGGCCCCTGCCAGAAGGTTGAAGAAGAGGATCGACATCAAGAGGTATCCTCCGGGCAGGGGAATCGGCACCGGACCCAAGTGATGGACCACGAAGAACGAATTGAAGTAAGCACGCTGGACGTCGTAGAGGCCTCGCTCGGTCTGTTCCAGGGTGCCGAACAAAACCAGGATGAGCATCAGCGTCAAAACGATCGCCACCAGCCCATAGGAAGTGATCACCTTGACAAAAAGTGCACGCAGGCTCCTGACACTGAGATCAGTTTCTTTCATCATTGGGTGGCGGAGGGGTGGCGGGTGATGGCGCGGACTTCGGCGGGCTGAGGCTCCTTACGAAACGCCTCCGCAGTGCGGTTCTTTCACCCCTTTATGGGTTGGCACCATCGTCTGTCCCAACGATACGCACGGAACGGCAAAAAGTATCGAAGTTTTCCTCCTCGGATTCCACCACGTCGCGCGGGCCGACCATCTTGACGAAGAGCGTGAAACGGTCGAAGGAAAGGATCACGCCGAGCATGCGGTAATCCTTAAGCGCTTCGGAGGCGCCCATGGGCGTGAAATCGCCGTCGATCTCGATAAAGGGCACGGGCTGCATCAGAAGCGTTTTGCGAGGCAGTTTTTCGATCTCCGTTTCGCTTAAGGGCGGCTGACCCATCTGTGTCCTCCACCGGTTGAGATTTGCCTCGACCCCGCCCCCGTCGCCAGGCATGGCGGTCAAATAACATTCCCCTTCCCCGCTCTCTCCGAAGGTCAGGTTGGCCACGCGCATACTCGTGGGCGGACTTTCGCTCCACTGCCCGGGAGTATCCCAGCGGAAGGGGTTCTGCGGTCTCGACCCGCCCGGGGACGATTGGCCGGCGGGCCGGAAGCCGAATCGCTCCGCGCTGGTGGCGTCCGGCTTGATCAGCTGGTCCGACTCCGAAAGCGCGCGCCGCTGCACGATTTCGCGGCGTGAGCCGGAAGGCCCGCAGGAAACTGCCGGCATGCCCAGGATCAGGCAGAGGAGAAAAAAGAGGGCGCCGCGTGCCTCGCGTGAAATCTTGATCATCAAAGCGGGCACACGAAACCAGAGGCGACCGCAAAAGTCAATCGGGCTTCCATGCCCGGGTCACCTCTGCGGTAGCGGAATCCCGCTGCATCGGGATTCCGATGTGTCTCGGCCGATCTTCGGAAAATTCTGCATCTTCCGCTATATCCGGAGCCTATGGGCGGACGCCTCTGCCGGACTTGGATTCGGCGGGGATCATCTCCCGGCGGACCGGAATCTGCCGTATTTCCGGCGTTCACGCTCCCGGAAGACGAATGTCCCGCGGGATTCCGCGACCGCAAGGGTCTCGGAGGGGCGCGACCCGGCGCCGGCCTCGGCTTCGGCAGCCTCTGGTTCCGGAGCTTGATCGGGATTCCACCCCGCGACGGCCTGGTCCCCGGGCGCGGGCTCCGGCACGGCGGCCGCGGGCTTTTCATCGGGCGCCGGTTTCGTGGCGCCGGGCTTCGGCTTGCGCGCGGGCTTGTCTGCGTCCGGTCTATCCGCGCCGGGTTTCTCCTTCCCGGCGTCTTTTCCGGCGGGGCGATTCCGCTTGGGCGCAGGCTTCTCCCGGGCCGGTTTCGCGGCATCGGGCGCGGCTTCATTCGCAGCCGGCTTTTTTTCTGCGGCGGATTTCTTCTCCCCGGGCTTCTTGTCCGATGGCTTACCCTTTGCGCCGGGTTTTTTCTCTTCGTCCGCTTTCGCCGCCGCAGGCTTCGGTTTTTCGGCGGCAGGCTTCGGTTTCGCGTCGGGCTTGGCTTTGGCTTCGGGTTGCGCCTTTGCGGCCGGTTTTTTCGCTTCCGCGGGTTTCTTTTCCTTCTCCTCCGCGGCTGGTGCGGCGACCGCCGCCGTGATGTCGGATTCCTTCCAACCCAGATTCACCTCCAGTCCCGGCTTGGCATCCTCAAGATCTTTGCCGCCCTCGGGTGTGACCTCGGTCTCCCAGACATAGACTTTGCGTATGCTGTCGAGGTCTTTCAGTTTCGCCAATCCCGCGTCAGTGACTTTCGTGCCGTAGAGGTTGAGATATTCGAGTTTATCGAGATTCGCGAGCCGGGCGAGAGTGGCGTCGGTGATGCCGGTATTCTCGAGGTGGAGCTTGGTCAGATTCTCCATGCTCCCCAGCAGGGACGCGCTGTCGTCGGAAATCCGGGTGCGGGCAAGGTCGAGTTCGACAATATCCGCAGCCACAGCTTGGAAAAGACTCAAGGCATCGTCATCGAAGTCCGCCGCCACGTTGACTGCGTTGAACTGAAGACCCGCATCTTCGGCAGAAAGGGGGCGAAGGGCGTAGCCTTTTTCCTGGAGGACATCGAGGGCGGCCTGTTGGTCGGCTTTCTTTTTCTCCACTTCGGCGGCGGCCTTCTCTTTGGTAGCCGCCTCGGCGGCGAGGACCGCGGGATCGGGCGGCTCCATGGTCTTGAGGATGGCCGCGATTTCGTCGCCGATGTTCGCGTTGGCCACCGCCAATTCGTTGGAAGCCCCCTCCGCAATCCACCACGTAATCACCCGGATCTCGTCCTCGGTGAGTTGATCCTTATCTTCGGGCGGCATGTGATCCTCGTCATCGAGCGGAAGATGAATGCGCTCCATTATCAAGCTGGCATCCGGATCGCCCGCCACGAAGGCGGGATCGAGGTCCTCTCCCCTTTCGGAGAAAGCCGCCCAATCCTTCATGTTGAGCTTGCCCTTGGGTTTCTTGCCTTTGTCGGCGTTGTGGCAGCTGACGCATTTGTCTTCGAGCACGGGATAGACGTAGTCCTGGTAAACGAGCTGGCCCGCGGCCGTGTCCTTCTCTTTGGGGACCTTACCGCCCAATTGCGACAGGATCCCCCGCAGACCATTTTCCATGTTGAGGTAAGGCTTGATCGCCCAACTGTCCGGCATGTGCTTGCTGAGGTAATCCGGCTGGTGCGTGATGGAGGCGCCAAGATGTGTCGTCACGAGGACCGTGAGCACAGTGAGGGTAAGGACCGCGCGGTAAAGAAAGCTCTGTCCGGTGCCGCTCTTCAACATAAGAGCCGCAATACTTCCCGCCGCCACGGCGAATCCGGCCCACATGTGTTCCCCCATGATTCCACTGGTGTAAGTGCCTCCCGCTTTGAGCAGGAAACCGCCGATGATGGAGCCGGCGGCGCCCAGCGTAGCGAGCCAGAGCAAGAACCGGGTATTCGACTGCAGTCCGCGGAACGGCTTGACGATGGAAAGCACTTCCATCAGGAAAACCAGGAGCAGGATAGCGAAAGGAAAATGGACGATGACCGGGTGCATCTGCCCGAAAAGACTGGCGGTCCTTGGCAACTCTTTTTCGCCCGAATAATTCTGCCACAGGTAAGCCATGCCGATGAGAAGACCGAGAGCCAGCACGATGGCGAGCCCCAGGGAAGCGTTGGCTTCCGGTTTCCCGGATTTCTGTTTGCCGGGGGGCGGAGCCCCCGGGCCGGTTGCGGGATCGGGTTCCTCTGGATTGCTCATGGTGACGCGCGGTGGACGCTTGGATCCCGGCGGGAATAGTTGCGGGTGGCGAGGCGTTTTGCCGGCGGATGCGGTCCGGTAGCGGATCCGGACCGGGCGGTGGCGTGTGACCTCATCCCGTGCGGCGCCGGGGTTTGAGAATGGTTGCTAGCTGGCTGATGGCGCGGGACTTAACCCGCTTTCTTACTCAAGTGAAACGGATGGGAGAGGGATTTTCAAGTGGGATACAGTGTGCTTCTGTTTTAGAATTAATTCAAGTTATTAAAATATCAATAAAAACAAGAAAATCCTACCCCGCTTCTCCCTCTGTCCCCGTCCATTTTCTGCGCCTCGCTGCAACCCGCTTCACCAGTTCGTCCACGGATACACCCGCCAGGATCACGGCCCCGATGATCGCGTACTCGATATTCTGAGGAATCTGGTCCACCAGGGTGATCATGTTCCGCAGCACCTGCATCAGCGCGGCGCCGATAATGACGCCGAGGATGGTGCCCTGCCCGCCCCGCAAACTGCACCCGCCGAGGACGGCGGCGGCGATGGCGAAGAGTTCGTAAAAATTTCCGAAGTCCACCGGCTGCGCGGAGTTGACGTCGAAAACGAAAAGCACTCCGCCGAGCCCCGCCAGTCCCGCACAGATCACGTACGCCAGGATGATCATGCGATCCGTGTCGATGCCACTGTACTTGGCCGCTTCCTCATTATTACCGAGCGCAAGCAGATAGCGTCCATAGATCGTCTTGTTAAGAAAGAGCGAGGCGAGGACACCCACCACGGCAAGAATGATCCAGGGCATGGGAATCCCGAACCCTTCGACAAAAGGCAAAGGCACTTCACCGGTCGCCAGTGATCGCAACTCCTTGAACTCATTGCCGAACCCCTGGGTCTGATCCCGGGTAAAGCCCCGGGTGATCCCGCGATAGAACAAGAGACCGCACAAGGTGACGACGAAAGGCTGCAGGCGCAATTTCGTGACCATGAGACCATGGACCAGGCCGATTCCGAGAGATACCGCCGCCACCGCAGCCAGGGCCAGGGGCACCGGCCAGCGGTGTTCACTCAGAAGCCAAGGCAGACCGCACCCGATTAAGCACACCACCGAACCAATAGAGAGATCGATTCCTCCGGTGATAATGACGAAGGCGACCCCGATGCTGATGATTCCAAAAAGCGCAGTCCGGCGGATCAGGTTTTCCTGGTTGAAATCCGACATGAAACTCTGCCGGCCGGGAATGATGTCGCTGAGCATCCAGGTCCCAAGGTAAACCGCGAGCAGAATTCCAAAGATACCCAGGATTTTCTTCATGGACCGTCCAATTCCTCTCGCTGCAAATTCCCGGTGCCTCAGCCCGCCGCGGCCATGGCATCGCCTCCCGTCGCCAGTCGCATAACCGCCTCCTCGCTGAGGTCGGCCCTCGCTATCTCACCTGTGATACGGCCCTCGTGCATGACGAGGGCGCGGTCGGCCATGCCCAGGATCTCCTCCAGTTCGCTGGAGACAAAGAGAATGGCGACCCCGGACTTCGCCAACTGTTCCATCAAGCCGTAAATCTCTCGCTTGGCTCCCACATCGATGCCGCGAGTCGGTTCATCCAGCAAGAGGACCGCGGGTTTCATGGCGAGCCACTTTCCCAGGACGACCTTCTGCTGGTTTCCGCCCGAAAGAAAACGCACGATCTGGCGGTCGCCGGGCGTTTTAACATTCAGCCTCTCGATCATCTCCGAGGTGATCTCGCGTTCGCTGGAGCGATTCAGAAAACCACCGCGCCGCTTGTCTCGCCGCAGGCTCGCGAGACTGAGATTCTCCCTGACCGCCATTTCCAGCAGCAGTCCCTGGCGCTTGCGATCCTCGGGGACGAGCGCGATGCCCGCCCGGATCGCATCGATGGGATTCCTCAGCTCTAGAACTTCGCCGGCAACCCGCACCTCTCCTTGCAGGGCCGGCGCGACTCCGAACAAAGTCTCCAGCAACTCCGTCCTCCCGGCGCCCACGAGGCCGGCGATTCCCACAACCTCACCGGCCCGCAACGAGAAATCGAGGGTGGTTTCCGGATGTGCAGGCGTGCGCAATCCCGATACCTCCAGAGCCATTTCTCCGGGAGCGTGCTGCTCGTGCTGGTAAAATTGCGAAATATCGCGGCCCACCATCATCCGCACCATGCTGTCGTGATTGATTTCATCCCGCGAGAGGCCGCCGGCGTTTTCGCCGTCGCGGAGCACCGTGACTCGATCCGCCAACTCTTTGACTTCGCCCAGCCGGTGCGAAATATAGACAATGCTTACGCCGCGCGATCGAAGATCCTTAATCACGGTGAAGAGTTGCTTGGTTTCGTGTTGCGATAGACTCGAAGTCGGCTCGTCCATGATGAGGATACGGGCGTCGATGGAGAGCGCCTTGGCGATCTCCACCATCTGCTGGCGGCCCACCGTCAAGGAGCCGACCACGGTGGCCGGATCAACACTGAGCCCGACCATGTCGAGAAAAGTCTTCGATTCCCGCCGAATCACGCCTTCGTCGATCAATCCGAGGCGCGTGGGCTCGCGCCCCAGGAAGACGTTGGCGCCGACGCCGAGGTTGCCTGCCAGGTTCAGTTCCTGATGGATCAAGGCGATCCTCAGGTTGAGCGCCGCGTCCACGGAGTCGATGGTCACCGGCCTGCCCTCGATACGGATCTCTCCGCGGTCGGGCGGTTGGACCCCGGCGAGAATTTTCATGAGGGTGCTCTTTCCCGCCCCGTTCTCTCCGATGACGGCATGGACCTCGCCGCGCCCCAGGGTGAACTCGACCTCATGAAGGGCGCGCACGCCGGGAAACGACTTGCAGATGCCGCTGACCTGGAGCAGCGGGCTGTCGGCATCCGTGTCCATTGTCATGAGATTGGATTGCGCGCCGGCGTCAGGCGCGTCACTCCGTTTCGCCGAGTTTGGCTTTTAAATCGTCCCAAAAGTCGTCGACGGTATCCTTGCGAATCTGCCGCGCGGGGATATTCAGAAACTTATTCTCCGGAATCACCGAAGCCTCTCCGCTGTGAAGCGCGTGGAGCACTTCAATCGACTGGAAACCGTAAGCGTAAGGATTCTGCACCACGGTACCGTAAACATTTCCGGCGCGAATTCCCTCGAGCGTTTCGTCATCCTCGTCAAAGGCGACGACCTTGATCTGGCCCAGTTTCCCCGCCTGTTCGAGCGCCTGAAGAATCAAGGGAGGGTTGTAAGCGAACAAACCGACCATGCAGTTGATATCGGGGTAGCGCGAGAGTGCGTCCTCGGCGTT
>JAHEJT010000176.1 GCA_024638765.1 Verrucomicrobiales bacterium | reverse complement strand
TGAGGTTGAGAGCGATGATGAGGAGTTTCATGACGGAAAGGTTACCGTAAGTAAAACGCCCGGAACGGTCCAGTCTTTCAGGCGAGCCCTCAGATGGAGGGTTGCGCTTTGTCGCAACCGAGAAGCGGCGGCGACGACAAAGCGTCGCCCTCCAGGTTGTGCGTGGAGGGTTGCGCTTTGTCGCAACCGGGGCGGCGGCAACCGAGAAGCGGCAATGACACTGCCATAGCGCGGAGCGCGTTCTCTGTTGCCGGAGGCAATCTGCAGAGCGCCACGAAGTGGGGATAAAGCATTGCCCTCCAGGTCATGTGTGGAGGGCAACGCCTTGTCGTTGCCGCCCTCCAGTCCCTCGCCCGATTGCGGTTGCCAGCGGGAGGGCGGCGGGCTAGGCTTACGTTAGATCACACCTGATTCCCGAATTCCTCGGGATCAAAGCGACCACACCCTTAACCGGAGATTTCTCATGAAGCATCATGAGTCTACACGTCGGGAGTTCCTGGGCCGGGTCGGCCAGGGAATGATTGTTGCCAGCGTCGGATCCACCGTCGCCGAAGGGCTCGGAATTTCGACCGCCTTTGCCGAAGAAGGATCCGCACGGCTCTCGTTCGGCAAGCTCGAGCCGCTTGTGTCTTTAATGCAGGACACGCCGATCGAAAAGCTGCAGCCCACCCTGGTCAAGAAGTTGAGGGATGGTGCAGTCGATTTGAAGCAACTGGTGCAGGCCGCAGCCCTGGCCAATGCGCGGTCCTTTGGCGGCGAGGATTACGTGGGCATGCACACCTTCATGGCATTCAAACCCGCTTACCTGATGGCACAGCAACTGCCGCCCGCGCGTCGCGCGCTCGTCATCTTGAAAGTGCTCTATCGCAACACCAACCAGATCCACACGAAGGATGATCAGGAGTCGTTGCATGAAGTAATGCCCGCCGACTTAACCCCGGAGCGGACGTCGGTGGAGATGCTGCGCCGTGCGGTGCACGATGAGGATAAAGAGAGTGCCGAAGAAATCTTTGCCGCCATTGCGGAGCGCTCTACGGACGATGCCTATAACGAGCTGTTGCACGTCGTAACCGAAAGTCCGGGTGTCCATCGCGTGGTATTCGCACATCGTTCCTGGGATATCCTCGATCTCGCCGGCAAGGAGAATGCCCATGCGCTATTGCGCCAGTCATTGCGTTATTGCCTGAAACAGGAAGGGTGGAGCGCCAAACGCCAGGAACCGCGCACCCTCCTGCCGAAACTGCTGGATGAATACAAACTGCTGGGCCGCAAGTTGGGGAATCGCTCGGCGGATGATGCCTGGATTGACACCATGAGCCGGACCATTTTTGAAGGCACCGCCGCCGAAGCCGCCGAAGCCGTGGCCGCGGCCCTGGCGGAGGGCATGTCGCCCGACGCGGTGGGCGAAGCGATTTCGCTGGCGACGAATCAGTTGGTCCTGCGCGATATCGGCCGCACCGGGAAGATGGTGCGCCCCGGCAAACCGGAGGGCAGTGTGCACGGAGATTCGATCGGAGTACATGCCAGTGACGCGGCCAACGCCTGGCGCGGAATTGCAAGGGCCAGCAATCATCGCAACACGGTGGCCTGCCTGATCCTGGCCGGGTACCAGGCTGCCCTCGACCGCGTCGATCGGGGAGGTGATTTTCTCGAGTGGCAACCGCGTCCCGACGAATCGCAGCTGGCGCAAATCAAAACCGAAGAGGCCGCGACCCTGCTGCGCGATCTCGACGGCGCGATTCGGACGCAGGACCAGGCCCAGGCCTGCGCCCTGGTGCACAAGTACGGCGCCCTGGGACACGAAGCCCGGCCCGTATTGGATCTGATGCTGCGTTACGCCACCAGCGAGGACGGCGCCTTGCACGCCGAAAAATATTACCTGACCACCAGCAGCGATTTCGCGTCGACGCGCCCGGCTTTCCGGTGGCGTCACCTCGTCGGGTTGGCCCGGGTCACCGCGAGCGAATCCGGGCAGCCGGCCCCGGGATACGCGGAAGCCTGTGGGTTGCTCAAGGTGGAGGCGTGACGAAGAGAAGCGGGGATTGAGATAGTGAGACAGGCGTCCCGCCTGTGGATTTTCAGATCACAGGCGGGACGCCTGTGTCACATTGTCCGCCCGGCGCCGGATCTCGGGATCGTCCACGTGCAGAATAATGAAACGATTGTCGCCCTGGCCGGAGACGTAGAGATAGCCGTCGCGATAGACGAGGTCGTGGGCGTTGTCGTCTGGCGTGGGAAAGGCTTCGACTGACTTGAAGGCCGCCAGGAGTTGCGGCGCCTCCGGGTTGCGAATATCGAATGCTTCGACGGTCTGACCGCCTGCCAGGAACCAGACATCGCCCGCGAGAGTGAGCCCGTTGGGACCGCGTGCATCGGGAAAAGGGACGGAGGCGACCAGGCGCGGTTTTTCCGGATTGCTCAAATCGATGACCGCGCCTTTTGTCGGATGACTCTCTTTCGCGAGGTCGACGCCGTAACTGCCGGCGACGAAAGCATGATTGCCGCGGATTTCGATCCGATTGGCGCCGGTCAGCTCCGGGCATGTAATGGCACCCGTCAACGTCCATCGCGACGCTGGGAGCAGGGCGCCGGTTATGTCGAAGACACGAAACACCGCGACCTTCCCGAGCTTTTCCTCGCGGCCAAACCGGCGGGGATCCACGACCACGACGTGCGGTCCGAAGAGATCGATATCGTGGGGGTAACGGACGGCGTGGGCCTCGCGCGTTTCCAGGGACCCAGCCAGGCGCGGGTGCTCTGGATCGGAAATGTCGAAGGCATTGATCCAGCCCTCCTTGCAAGCCGCGAAGATCGTGTCGCCGCGGCGCACCATGCCGTTGATGCGGCGGATGCGCGTCCGGTCGGAAATTACGCCCTCGAATTTCGGCGCCTTCGGATTGGAAATGTCGAGGGAGTGAAAATCTTCGGTGCCGAGAAAGAGGTGGTCGCCGATCGGGAGGACGGTTTCGGAATCGGGCAGGGCTTCGGGGTCGTGCCGGAACCAGAGGAGTGCGGGGTGGGCCGGATCGGCGACGTCGATGATGGCGATGGAGCCGCCCTTACCCGGGACGAACGCGAGGGCACCGTCTTCAGAGAGTGCCACGTCATGGGCTTCGTCGAGGGCTACATCGTGTTCAAGAATCGAGACGATGCGAAAAGGAGGAGCCACCGCGGATGCGGGAGCCGTGAAGAGCACGGCGAGGGCCACAGGAAACCAGGATTTCATTTTGATCACACTGCCTTGGCGCGTTAGCGAATCATAAGAGCCGAGGGCAATTTTGCGGAGCCTGCCAAAGGCAGGATAAATTTACACAGATTTACGCGGATTATTCTATTGCCGAATGGAGGGTTGCGCTTCGTCGCAACCGGGCGGCAATGACACTGCCATAGCGCGGAGCGCGTTCTCTGTTGCCGGAGGCAATCTGCAGAGCGCCACGAAGTGGGGATAAAGCATTGCCCTCCAGGTCACGCGAGCACGTCTTTAATGACGTGGCCGTGGACGTCGGTGAGGCGGCGGTTGAATCCGTTGTTGTAATAGGTGAGGCGTTCGTGATCGAGGCCGAGAAGGTGGAGGACGGTGGCATAGAAGTCCCAGATCGAAGTTTTGTTTACTTCGGCGCGGCGGCCGAAGGGATCGGTGGCACCGTAAGAGACGCCGCCCTTGATGCCGGCGCCCATCATCCAGCAGGTGAAGGCGTCGGGGTTGTGGTCGCGGCCGGCGGTATTGGCCTGGTGCGTCGGCATGCGGCCGAACTCGGTGCACCAGAGGACGAGCGTGTCATCCAGCATGCCGCGTTGCTTGAGGTCGGTGAGAAGCGCGGCCGTGGGCTGGTCGAAGATGGGGCAATGCCGTCCGTAATCGGCCTTGAGCGTCTTGTGGGCGTCCCAATTGAGAAGGCCGTCGACGCCGGAGGCGCGCGAGGCGCAGTAAAGGTTCACGTATCGGACGCCGCGTTCGAGGAGGCGGCGGGCGAGGATGCAGTTTTCGGCGTAAGCCGCTTTGAGGTGATTGGGGTCGTCGGCGCCGTAAAGTTTGCGGGTGGCAGGGGATTCGGAGCCGAGATCGGAAACCTCGGGCGCGCTCAGTTGCATGCGCGCCGCGAGTTCGTAGGATTGCATGCGCGCCTGGAGCTCACTGAGCCCTGGATTTTTTTCGAGATGCCTCCGGTTGAGAAGCTTCAGGAAATCGCGGGATGCGGTTTCCTGATTGGGAGTGACGCCCTCGGGCAACGCCAGGTTCCGGATGGGCGTCTGGGCGTTCATCATGATGGCCTGGTGCTGGGCGGGGAGAAAACCATTCGACCAGTTGGCTTTTCCGTTGGGAGGCTCGCCGCGGATATCGGTGAGGGCGACGTAAGCGGGGAGGTTTTCGGTTTCGCTTCCGAGCGCGTAGCTCGCCCACGCGCCGGCGCTGGGGCGGCCTTCGACCTCGTGGCCGGTGGCGACAAAGATGCAGCCGGGTCCGTGGGTGTTCGTCTTCGACCACATGGCGTGGCAGAAGGCGATGTCATCGACGTGTCGCGCCATGTGGGGGAGCATGGAAGAGATCATCTTGCCCGACTGGCCGGCGGGGACGAAGGGCCAGGGGGATTTCATGAGGTTGCCGTTCTTGCCCTGGAAGGAAGAAAAATCCTCTTCGCCGGGGAGAGGTTGGCCGGACATGCGATCGAGTTCCGGTTTGTGTTCCCAGAGATCCATGTGAGAGGCGGCGCCGGGACAGAAGATCTGGAGGACGCGTTTGGCCCTCGGCGCGTAGTGCGCGCGGGAAGCGGCGCCGAGGAGGTCGCGATGAAGGAGGCTCGTGAGGCCGACGCCGGCGAGGGCGGTGGGCATCCGCTCGAGGAAGGCGCGGCGGGTGAGGGCCGGAAGATTTGAGATTTTCGATTTATGATTTCCGATTTGCATGGTGGCGCAGATCGATTGTTCCCGGTTAGTTGAGATAGATGAGTTCGTTGGAGTTGAAGAGGGCGCGGGCGAAGGCGCGGAGGCCGTGTTTCCTGATGAGGCCGATAGCGGCGCGTCGTTCTTCCCCCGAGGGTCCCCGGCCGTATGCGATCTCGAAGGCGGTCTCGACTTGCCCGGGGATATCCCCAGAAGTTGCCTGGACTCGTTCCGCAAAAAACCCGGCCATATCCACGGTGAAAGAGTGATTCATGAGGGTAAGCGCCTGCAAGGGCGTGGTGGTGCTGGCGCGGCGTGGGGTGGCGGTGGCGAAGTCCGGGCAATCGAATTCGGTCAGGAGATCGAGTTTTGCGGCGCGGGCGTTGGTGTGATAGACGGCGCGGCGCCAGGTTTCGGGACCGTGTTTGTCGAGGGGGTGATAGGTGCAGACGTTGTCCTGGGTAAACTTGTAGAGGCGGAAGCCGGGTCCACCCATGGTGGTGTCGAGTTTTCCGGCGATGGTAAGCAGCGTGTCGCGGACTTCCTCGGCAGAGAGCCGGCGCGGCGGGAAACGCCAGAGGAGCCGGGCATTGGAATCGATCGCGGCAGCGTCTTCATTGTAGGTAGCGGATTGCTGGTAAGCCTTGGAGAGCATAATCTCGCGATGCAAGGGTTTCAGTCGCCAACCGTGGTGGATGAGACGTTGCGCGAGATAATCGAGAAGTTCGGAGTGTGAGGGTTTGCCTCCCATGTATCCGAAATCGGACGGGGTGTTCACGATCCCGGCGCCGAAGTGATAATGCCAGACGCGGTTGGCGAGGACGCGCGGAGTGAGCGGGTTGTCCGGATGGACGATCCACTTGGCGAGCGCATGACGACGCTCGGCTTCCGGCGTGTCATGTGTGAGCGCGTATTCGGGGACCGTCTGGTCGAGGACACTGAGACTCGCGGGCACGATCGGTTCGGCGGGTTTGTTGGGATCGCCGCCCAGGGCGAGACGGGTGGGTGCTTCGGGCTGGGTGAACTTGCCGGCCCAGACGGATTGAAGCGGGGGGATTTTTGAGAGCGCGGCATTCGTTTTGGCGAGCTTCTTACGGAGGCGGTCGAGCTGCGTCGTTTCGTCGTCGCTGGTCGCGAAGCGCAGGTACCGCTGGTCCAGGAATTTCGGGTTGATGGGTTCGCGATCCCAGGATTCAGAGATTGTGATCCAATTCTCGCCGTCCGGGCTGGTTTCCAGGCGGTATTCGCCGACGAACACCATCTTAGCGTGGGTCGGCAGGTCGCCGGGGCGGTCGCTGGAATAGATGACCCGGTCGATGCGTGCCGGTTTGGCCAGTTCAATGGTCAAGGTGTGATCACCGGCCGAAAACCAGCGGCGGCTGAATTTGCCATCGTTGACGAGGCCCGGGCCGTAAGCGTTCTTCGCGTTGTCGGCGGAATCTTCGACAAGACGTGACTGTGCGGTGGCGACGCCGCCGTTGGATTTGAGCGCGACATTGCGCGGATCTTTTCCAGCGGTCCAGACTTCGAATTCGTCGAGACGGATCCCGCCGGGCTTGGCGGGATCGGTGTCGTTGGTGAGCGCGGCGAGGCGGACGAATTTCGCGGTGACAGGTTCGAAACGATCTTCGGTGAGGGTGCGACTGACTTTGGGGCGGGTAACGGGCGGCAGATACTTATCGGGATCGGCTTTCGCCCGGGCGATGATGTCTTTCTCGACGGCGGCAATCTGTTGCTTAAGTGCGTTTTGTTTCGCGGTGAGCGGCTTGGTCTTTGCGGTGTGCGCTTTGCGCGCTTCGGGCGTGGCGAGGACACGGGCGGCCTGGTCGATCCCTTCGAAGGCGGCACGAATACGGTAGTAATCATTCTGCTGGATGGGATCGAACTTATGATCGTGGCACTTGGCGCAATTGACGGTGAGCCCAAGGAAAGCGGCGCCGGTGGCGGTGATCGGATCATCGAGAGTATTGGCGCGGATAATGTTCTTCTGCTTGGGATCCTTGTTGCCCACGTCGTCCCAGGTGCCGGCGACGAGGAATGCGGTGCCCACCTCGATGTCGGGATTATCCCTGCCGACGACGTCGCCGGCGAGGTGTTCGATGATGAACTGATTGAAGGGTTTGTCCTCGTTGAGAGAGCGGATCACGTAATCGCGGAAGGGCCAGATATTCTCAATGAGCTTGTTGCGCTCGAAACCGTTGCTCTCGCCAAAGCGCACCACATCCAGCCAGTGCCGGCCCCAACGTTCGCCGTAGTGAGAGCTCTGGAGAAGGCGATTGATTAGATTTTCGATTTCCGATTTCCGATTTCCGATTTTGGATGCGCGGACAAATGCTTCAATTTCCTCTGGAGACGGCGGGAGGCCGGTGAGGTCGTAAGTGATGCGGCGGATCAGAGCGCGCGCATCAGCCGGCGGATTCATGGTGAGCCCCTTCTCCGCCAGTTTCTCTTCGATAAAGGAATCGATCGGATTCTGCCCAATCTCCCATCTTCCATCTTCCATCTTCCAACCCCGAAGGGGTTGCAGTGACCACCACGACTTATCGGCGGCGGAAGGTTCGCGGAGGACGAATTTGTCGGGCCAGGAAGCGCCCTCGGCGATCCATTGGCGGATGGTTTCGACCTGCGCGCCGGTGAGCGGGTCTTTCTTCTTCGGCATGTCGGGGTCGGGGCCGGAGATGGCTTCGAGCAGCGGACTCTTATCGGGATGACCGGGAGTGATGACGGATTCGAGTCCCTCGGTCTCGCCGGTGAAATCCGCGGGCGTGGCGAGAGAGACATCGCCCTTGTGCAAGTTCTGGTTGTGGCACTCCGCGCAATTGGCTTCGAGGATCGGCGCGATGTCGGTGAGGAAGTCGACGGGGGCGGCGGGCGCCACGGGAGCGGAAAGGCCTAGCGCCAACGCGACAAAGAGAATGGTTCGGGGGCTATCCATTCGGGGGGAAAGTAGCATTCCCCGGAATAGGTGTCTAGAGAGGAGACAATATGACGCAGGCGTCCCGCCTGCGTTTTAGGTGGATCACAGGCGGGACGCCTGTGTCACACTATTCACGCCACCTTCTTGCGCTCCTTGAGATAGTCCTTGAGGAGATCTCCGGGAACTTCTTCTTCGCTGGCGGCGAGGTAAGCTGCGCTCAGTTCCTTGATGCGCGCGGCGTCGTCTTCGAGGAATTGCGGGACGCCGTCGTCGCCGCCTTCCTTGACTGCAAGCTCGAGCATCTCGAGAAATTCCATCACCACCCCGTAACAATCCTCTGCCGCGATCCATTTGAGCGCATCGCGGAAAGCGGAGTATTCCTCACCGCGCTTCTTCTGAATCGGTTCGGCGAGGCCCTTGTTGCGAATCATGCGGTCGAAGGCGCGCACCATCTTGGCGTCGACTTCAACCATCTCCAATCCGTCGCCGCCTTCCGTCTCTTCGGGGGGCGCGAGCTTCATGAGTGCTTCGACGATTTCCTCGTGCTCGGTGACATCGAGTTCGAAAATGGAAACGTCCGCGCCTTTGTCCAGAAGCGTCGTCACGATGTCGCGCTGGTTCGCCATGATGGCGGCGAAGAGCGGCGCGCTGCCATCGCAATCGATATCGGCACCGTCTTCTAATGCTTCGTTAACGTCATCGATCATGCCAAGACGGCATGCCAACTCCAGTTGTGTGTTTGCCACGGGATCGCTCACGAGAATGATGAGTTTGAGTCGGAACTCAGGAACAGAGAGACACGAATTACCGGAAAAAGAGACGCGGTAATTTAACGCATCGAGACACAAATGTCAGCACAGAAAAGCGGTGCAACCAAAATTTTACATTGTCCTTTTCCTATCATGAAACACATTTGAGAATCCGATTTGAGAAAACCGAACGATACGCCCTCACTCCGTGCTCGAATGACCACCCTGACAAAGCACCCTGTCCCGAATTTGCCCGCGATTGCGCTGGCAGTGATCGCCGCCGTCAGCGCCGCGCACATCGGAGAATCACCGGCGCAAGAGACATCGCGCCCGCATATCGTCCTCATGATGGCCGATGACCTCGGGATCGAGGGCCTGGGCTGTTACGGCGGGACCGATTACCAAACGCCGAATCTCGACAGGCTTGCCGCGAATGGCCTGCGTTTTACCCATGCCTACTCTCAACCGCTCTGCACGCCGACCCGGATAGAAATCATGACGGGGAAGGACAATCACCGGAACTGGCTTTACTTCGGCATCCTGCCTCCCGGCGAACAGACATTTGGTCACCTGATGCGGGATTTGGGTTATCGCACCTGCATCGCGGGCAAATGGCAGCTGCAATCCTACGATCCCCCGGATTTTCCGAACGCGGAAAAACGGCGCGGCGTCGGGATGCACCCGAAAGACGCAGGCTTCGAGGAGTACTCACTCTTCCACTCCCTGCACACCGAGTCCAAGGGCTCGCGATACGCCAATCCGACATTTCTGCGCAACGGCCAGCTGCACGAAGCTGTCGAAGGAAAGTACGGGGAAGATCTCGCGGTTGAATTCATCGCTGAGTTTATGGAGAAGCATCGCGGCGAACCGATGTTCGTGTACTATCCGATGGCGCTGCCGCACTGGCCCATGGTGCCGACACCGGATTCGGATGCCTGGAAAAATCCGGGCCGTCGACTGGAGGAAGACACGAAATATTTTCCGGACATGGTCGCTTACATGGACAAGATCGTGGGCGACTTGACGCGGGAAATCGAGAAACTGGGATTACGCGAGGACACTCTGATCCTTTTCTATTCCGACAACGGCACGGATGCGCGCATCACGTCGCACATAGGCGATGAAATCGTGCCCGGCGGAAAGGCCACCCCGGCGCAGTCGGGAATTCGCGTCCCGCTGATTGCCAATTGGCCCGGGAAAATCGCGGCGGGCACCAATTCCGATTTGATCGACGCGTCCGATTTCCTGCCCACGCTCGCCGAGCTCGCCAGTGGGAAAGTGCCGGACGATTGGCACACCGACGGCGTCAGTTTTGCGCCGCAGTTGTTTGGGAAAGAGGGCACTCCGCGCGAGTGGGCCTTTTTCTGGTATGATCCGCGCCCCGGCTGGGATAAAGAAAGGTTTTCACGCGCGATCTTTGCCTTGGATCACGAGTTCAAGCTTTTCTCGGACGGACGGATGTTCGATATCATCGGTGAGACCATGCGCGAGGTGCCGCTCGACCTCGAGTCCCTGTCTCCCGAAGCGCAGGCGGCGCGCGAAAAGCTGCGGGGTGTCATTGCGCGGATGCTGCGCCCGCCGATGTCTCCCGCTGCAGAGACGGAAGTTGACGCGTACGGGAATCCAATTTGAACGATCTGCCCTCTCTCATCCCGCCCCGCTTTGTCATCCCGAGCGGAGTCGAGGGATCTCTCTCTACGTAAAAGGAGGACCGG
>JAHEJT010000175.1 GCA_024638765.1 Verrucomicrobiales bacterium | reverse complement strand
GCTTCCTCCGCCTTCGGGCGGGCGAAGCGGAGCGAAGACCCCTCTAAGGCCGACGGCCGCCGCGCCACCATCATTCCGTGGTTTTTGGGCAGCCGTGAACAGGCGCGCACCCCGCGCGGGATATGGGGTCGGTTTGGCCCAGCGGGGCTGATGGGATAGGCAGAAAAGCGATTGCCCGGCGGTAAGACTTGCACGATGGCAGCCCTTACCTAAAGGTAACGCAGCTTTTTCGCCCCAATGAATCTTTCCCCCAGGCCATTCGGGCGGTTCGGTGTCCTCCTCCTGCTGCTTAACCTTGCTGCCGCGATCGCGGCAAGCGCATCGGCGAAGCCGCGACTGGATGGAACGGCAAATTCCAGTCATAAGCAAGTCCGTCACGGACCTCGGACTTCCCCGAATTTCGTGTTCATCCTCGCCGACGACTGCAGTTACCGGGACCTCGAACTCTATGGAGGACCGGCGCGAACTCCACACCTCAACCAGCTGGCCGAGGAGGGCATGACCTTCAGCCGCTGCTACCAGGCCGCGCCCATGTGTTCGCCGACACGGCACGCCCTCTACACAGGGCTCTACCCGGTCAGGAGCGGCGCCTATCCCAACCACGCGCGGGCTTACGAGAATGTGAAGAGCATTCCCCATTACCTCAAAAAGGAGGGCTATCGCGTAGCACTCGCCGGAAAAACCCACATCGACCCGAAGACAGTCTTCCCCTTCGAATATCTCGAGGAATTTGCCGAACCGGAAAACGAGGACGTGCCCGTGGTCGACGGTTGGCGTTATCCGCAGGTGTTCCGGCTCCTGCAGGAGTCCGCCTGGAACGCAAAACCGTTTTGTCTCTTTCTCTGCAGCAACGAACCGCACGGCCCTTACACCAAGGGAGACCCCGCTCCCTATCAAAACACCCGACTCAGCCCGCAGCAGTTCGAGTTTCAGCGCGACCAATACGCCCGTTACCTCGCGGAGATCACGTACTTCGACGGCCAGGTGGGCGAGATCGTGCGGATGCTCGACGAACTGAATTTGAGAGAAGAGACCCTCCTCATGGCCGCAACCGAGCAGGGCAGCAGTTTCCCTTTCGGCAAGTGGACCTGCTACGAGATCGGCGTCGCCAGCGGGCTTGTGGCATCCTGGCCCGGCACCATCAAAGCCGGCAGCGAAACCGACGCCATCGTCGAATACACCGACATCGTGCCGAGCTTCCTCGAGGCGGCGGGTGCGGAGATTCCGGAGTCACTGGACGGCCGATCCTTTCTCGCCGTCCTGCGCGGGGAAACGGCGAGCCACAGCGATCACGCTTTCAGCCTCCAGACCACTCGCGGCGTCAAGGGGTACGAAGCCCCCTACGGCATCCGCTCGGTCGTCGGAAAACGCCACCGCTACATCCGCAACCTGTTTCCGGAAAACGAATTCAGCATTCCCTCCTCGCGCAGAGTTTACGAGGAAACGCGCGAACTGGACGAGGAGAGCCGCGAGCGCGCGGAGCGCTACCTGAAGCGGCCGCCGGAGGAACTCTACGACATCCTCGAAGATCCCTGGTGCCTCGACAACCTCGCGGGCGAGGAAGAGCTTCAAGAAATCAAAACTCAATTGTCCCGGACGCTCGACGACTGGATGGCGGACCAGGGTGACACGGGCACCCAGGTCGAACTCGACGCCCACGAACGGCAGGCGGACTGGTATCGAGCCAGGCTCAAGAAGCAAAAAGCTCCGAACGAAACTCGCCCATGATTCGCAACCCCATTCTTCCCGGTTTCAACCCGGACCCCTCGATCTGCCGCGACGGCGATGACTATTACATCGCCACCTCGACCTTCGAGTGGTTTCCCGGAGTCCAGATCCATCACTCCCGCGACCTCGTCCATTGGCGACTGCTCACCCACGCGCTGCGCGAAACCCGCCTCCTCGACCTGCGCGGCGTGCCGAGTTCGGGGGGAGTCTGGGCCCCGGCGCTCAGTTTTTACGACGGCCTCTTCTACCTCTGTTACACCGTGGTGCACCAGCATGAGGCCGCCACCAAGGACACCCCGAATTACCTCATCACCGCCCCGGCGATCGAAGGCCCCTGGTCGGATCCGGTTTTCGTGAATGCGTCCGGCTTCGATCCCTCGCTCTTCCACGACGATGACGGGAAGAAGTATTGGCTCAACATGGTGTGGGATCATCGCCCGGAGCGACATCCTTTTCACGGGATCGCCCTCCAGGAATACGATGCGGAAAAACAGCAGCTTGTCGGAACGCCCGAAATCGTTTTCGAAGGCAGTTCGATCCGTCTCACCGAGGGCCCGCACATTTACAAGCGCAACGGCTGGTATTACCTCCTCACCGCCGAGGGCGGCACGGAATACGAGCACGCCGTCACTCTCGCCCGCTCCCGAGGCCTACCAGACCGACGCCGAACGGAACTGCGAACCCGTCGCTCCGACAACGAAGCTGCCTGCGCGATCTGTGCGGACGCTTGTTTATTGAAAGTGAGTAACATTGTTCGAACCCAATGGCTGACGATGTGCCGGGGAAAAGGAAAAATGGCTCTCCCGACCCGTCGGGATTGGATTATCCGGCTGCGCCGGCTCTGCTTTGTCGCTTCGCTGCGCTCCGCAATTCTCTGAGCCGCTCCGCGGCTACGGCAGTCGGTGGTTTTTCCCCTTGATTCACCGTTCATTCACGCAGGCTTTTCCCGACTCCTCACGTGTCGCGCCATAGCCTTGGCGACGGCGGAAGCATCCCCTCCCACTGCTCCACTACTCCTCGCTGCTCCTCGCTACTCCTCGGCGCTGATACTTTTGCTGACAGTTGTGTGCCGCAACCCGGGGCCGCTGACGGCGGTGATGGCAAGGGCTGAACCGGAGCGAAGCGCAGATAGACTGCCGCCAGGCAGCCCGGAGGGTGGAGCGACAGCGAGATCAAAAAGCAATTTCAGTAGTCGATCGGAGCGGTGTATCCGGTGAAGGACGGGCGGGTGCTGGAGCCGGTCATCCCACAATAGGAGACACCGGCTCTCTACCGCCCACCACCCACCGACCGCAACTCGGGCGGATTCCTATCCGCCTCGATCATCGCCATGGTCTCCCGCAGCAACTTGAGCTGCTCCCGCGGCGTCTTGTCTTTCGCGAGGTATTCTTTCTCGATCTCGGCCAGTTGCGGCAGCAGCGTCTTCGCGGCTCCGCCGTATTGTTGCAGGATCTTGAGGCACTTGAGGACCCGGTCGCCCTGGCCCCAGCGATCGACTCCCATGACGTCGATGAAGTAGTCCAGGCCTTCCTCGTGATGATACTGAGCGAGGAGCTCGAGGCCGGCAATGCGGATGCCGTCGGCAAACATGATGCCGCTTGGGGCCGGCGCGGCGACGGCTTCGACGATGGCCGGCAGGAGCGGCTCGATTTCGTCGTAATCCAAGTTTTTGTAAACCGTTCCAAGGGCGCCCCGGGCCCGGCCGTCTTCATTGGCGAGCCCGCCCCGGACCGCGCGATAGAGCGCCTCGCGATCGACGCCCTCGAGCGAGCCTCGCAGCATGCCGCTGCGCCTGTCGAAGAGCGCGAAACACAGGTAGCGCTGCTGCATGGCGCGCGGGTCGCGGTCGGCATCGTAATCGGCCAGCATCTCGAGCAGGTCCGGCACCGCCGGCATCGCTTCCGCGCCGATGGCGGCGAGCGCTTCCGCCGCCTCGATCCGCAGCCAGAGATCGTCGGCCTTCAAGGTCTTCCTCAGTTCCCGGACCGCGGGAGCGGCTCGGTTCTTGAGCATGGCCAGCGCCTGGCAGGCGCCGATGCGGGTGTGCAGATCTTCCTCGTCGCCCAGCATCGCGACGAGGTCCCGCGTCGGATTGCCGTCACGGTTGCCCAGGGCCATGGCGGCGCGCTCCCGGACGATGGGCGACCAGCTCTTCAGTCCCCCGAGCAGGGCCCCCTCGTCGCGATCGGCGTAGGGCTCGTCCTTGAAGCGGGGACTCCAGTCCCGCCCGTCCGCAATGAGGCCGGCGGCGGTGGTTTCGTCCACCTGCGGCACGACGCCCTGCTTCTTGCCGGTCAGAAAAATCTTCCGCAACGGCAGGGCGTAAGCGAGCAGGTAAGGCCCGGTGCTGTTCCAGTTGTGGTAGCTGTCGTTCCGCTCCTGGGCCGGTCCCTGGTGCCGGTAGGTGCCGTCCCAGCGGCGGGCCAAGTCGTAGTACCAACCGTATTCCCGCATCCAGGCCCCGCTCGCCTGCGGCCCTGACAGTGCCACCGACGGCATCGCCCAGAGCAGATTGAAGAAATTGCCGGTGTGCCCCATTTCGCGCTCGGCGCCGTGCGAGGCCGTGCCCATGCGGGAAAAATACTCGGCCGCCTCGGCGTCCCCGAGCAGGTTGAAGAGCACCGCCGCGGCGCCGTTCTTGCCATTGTCGTCGTGGGTCTGGGTCCACGGGCGGTGGTCGCCGTAGGGGATGCTGCCCTTGCCGACATAAAAACGGAGCAGCCGCGTGCTCTTGTCGATGGCCTCGTCCAGGGCCGGATCACTGACCCCGGCCGCGCGCGCGAGGACGAGGGACAGGGTCAGCGGCAGGCCGGGGGCATTCATCATCCCGTAGCCGCTGAGGATGCCACTCTCCTGCACGAACCTGTGCCCCCACGATCCGACCACGCTCTGACCGCGGACGATCTCCATGGCGAGCCGCTCCAAGTCGGACATGAACCTGTCATCGCCCGTGGCCAGGGTGTATTCCGCGACGAGAATGGTGATCGGCCCGTAGAACCAGGCGTGAAGGGTGCGCCTCTCGGGGTCGCTGTAGTCGGAGACCCGCTCGACCTGCTCGCGGACGAGACGGAGGTAATCCGGATCGCCGCTGGCGAGGAGGGCGAGGGCATTGTAGCAGCCAGTGATGTGATTGCCCTCGTTCGGATTCTCCTTCATGTGGCGGGCGAGCGCCTCACAGCCCTGCTCAAGAATACGCGTCGACTTGGGGCAGTCGAAGGGAGCCGTGACCGAGTAGCTGCCGAGCACCCCCAGCGGCAGGGTGACGGTGACAATCTCCCCTTCCCTCCAGCGCATCAACGAAAGCTGGCCGTCCGACGCCTCGGCCCGGACGATGGCCTTGCCAAGCTCGGTGCGCGGATCGTAAGCGAAGGGCCGATCGGCGATGCCGAGGATCACGTCGCCCGTCTCGAGCTGGCCATCGGCGGGTGAATCCTCTTCCACTTCCGTAATGAAAATTTGCCGGGCTTCGCTCGTCTCCTTCTTGTCGCTGTAAATCCAGCCCCGGGCTCCGGTCGGTCCGAGATTCCAATCGTGGGCGGCGCCCTGCGGAATCTCGGCCCCCTTGGTGAAATCCGGGATGTGATCCGGAACCCGGGCGATCGTCGGCGCCGGCGCGACAGCCGCCTGCTTCCCTTTCCACGCGGCGACGAATTCCTGGTCCTCGGCCGTGAGCATGGAGAGCGGAATGGGAACGAGTCGTCCCCCCGACCGGATTGTGATGGTTTCACTCTGCCCTTCGCCCTCCGCCTTTACCAGTTCGCCCTGCAACTGGCGACCGGTCGTATCCTGGGTCCAGTTGCGACCGCCGCCACGACCGGAAGCCGCTGCCGGAGCCGTCGTCGCTGCGGAAGCCTGCGAAGAATTTGAAGAGATCCCGACCAGCGCCTCCGCAAAGCCCCGGCCGATCTGCGCCATGATCTTGCCCGAACCGAGATAGTGGTACGCCTGGTTGGAAATGCCTTTCGAAAGGATCTCGCGCTCGCTCTCCGAGAACGCGGCCGCCCGCAATTCCTCCAGCACGGCTTGCGCTTCCACACCCTTGAGCCCCTTCTCCTTCTGGATCTTTTTGGCCTCCCCCTTGACCTTTTCATCCCGCTTCGTGAGCGCCTTCAGTTCCGGGTCCCAGTAGTTCTCGGTCAGGACCGCCGTAACGTTGCCTTCGAATTCCGGCAACCTCGCCGGCGCGGCCATGGCGTCCCGAAAGTTCTGGTGCACCCCGGCGTAGCGCTGCTCATCCGGCCCGTAATCGGCCACCGGCCCGTTGACCCCCAGCACCCCGATCACAAAGGGCATCGCCGGCGCGGAAAATTCCTTGCGCACGTCGCGAACGAGATGCGCGAGCACGGTGCTGTAAGCGTCGTAGCCTCCCGGCTGGTCGCGCGCGGGATAGGTGCCGCTGTCGACCATGTCGTTCCACCCCTGGAACCAGGCGAAGCCGGCCAGTTCGTACCCGTCCCGCTCGTTGTAGTCCGGGTAAACCGCATCGATCTCCCCGAGGACCTTCTTCACGTGATCGATCATGAGCCGGTAGTAGTGCCCCGTGGCCTCGGCCTTCTCCGCGCGTATCGCATCGACGTCCTTGCCCTGTTTGGCGAAGGTCTCGAGCTGCTTCTCGTTGAACTCGTAAGGGCCCGCACTCGGTGACCGAAAATCGGTATTCATGCTCTTGCCTCCCCAGGCGGTTTTGATGAGGAGGATCGGCTCCTGAAGCTGCTTCTCCATCGTGATCCCGAAGGTGAACTCGGGACCGATCTTGCCGTCGTCCGCTCCGAACCCGGCGGTCAACGGACCCTGCTTCTCGCGGTTGGTGGACAAATAGGAAATCCACACCTGTTCACAGACCCTCGGGTTCCCCTTCTCATCCTGCATCTCCTTCAGCAGCGGCGCCGTCTCCGGATCCATCCCGATGTGCTCGAAGGTCTCGATCTTCGCGTGACCCTGCATGTTGGACTGCCCGGCGAGAATGAATACCTTGAGCGGCCCGGCCTCCGCCGCCCCGCACCCCGCGCCCAAAACGAAGGCGACGAAAAGAATGAGAAGAGCGCACTGCGTTCGGAGCAATCCAGCGAGGCGTCGAAGAAGAGCGATCATTTCAGGGGGTTCGCAGAAGCGTCCGTATTCACGGAACTTTCCGATCCATAGGAATATGCTCTTGAAGCCTGCTTTGCCAGAACTCCTTTTGACGGCGAGGGGTTTAGGGAAATGAACGAAAGCAACCAAAATCGCCTGTCCTTTGAAACCTTGGCGAAGAAGGGAATGTCGCCGCCTTGGCCCTTTATGCGGCTGAACCCCCTCCAACCCGGGGCCGGTGACTGCGGTGATGGGATGGGCTGAATCGGAGCGGAGCGAAGATAGACTGCCCACAGGCAGCCCGGAGGGTGGAGCGGAAGCGACATCAAAAAGCAAATCCCCATCAGTGACTCTTCCAACGAGCAGTACAAACTCCGGATGTTGATCAGCAACCTCTTCTGCCCCCTCGATTCCGAGGAGGGAGAGAGCATGCGCGAGGAGTGAAGGCGGAGTCGCTCAGAAACCACTCAGGACGATCCTAAATCCGCTGACGCTTTCGATGACAGTTGGACGATCGGTGCCGTCAATCGCCCTGAAAACGGGGGAAAAGTAATGGCTCCGGCTGTTGGACTATCCTGCCTCGTTTATCCTGCTTTACAGGCTCTACATTTTCGCTTCGCGTTTACCAAAGCGCTATCGCGCCGGTAGTCTCGGCACGCTCTGCTCTTTCGCTTCGCTGCGCTCCGCGGAAATGATTGCCACGCCGTGGCAAAGCAGTCGGTGGTTTTTCCCCTTGATTCACCGTTCATCGAAGCAGGTTTTTCCCCACTCCTCACGTGTCACGCCATAGCTCGGAGAGCGACGGCGGAAGCATCCTCTCCCACTGCTGCCCCACTCCTCAGCTTGTCCTTCGTAGCTTTAGCGAAGAGGGACACATGCTCGGCGCTGACACTTTTGCTGACAGTTGTGCGGCCCCATCAATCGAGCACAGCACGCAGTTTATCGATTAGGTCGGGAAGATCTTTTTGAATAATCTGTTCGACGACTTCCAGATCCACGGAATCGTATCCGTGAATCAATCGGTTGCGCAGACCCACGATTTGTCCCCACGGAACTTGAGGATGTTTTCCAATCACGTCTTCCGGGAGCCGCGTGGCCGCTTCCCCCGTCATCTCGAGAAGTCTCAGGACGGCCAGTTCCAACAACCGATTCTCCGCGAGCCGCGGCGTCTCCGTGGACGCGATCAATCCCAGGATTTCCTCGGCATGCTCCAGGATCTGGCGCAGCACGATCGAAGGATCATGCTTGCTCATAGACGACCTCCGCCTCCTCCAGTACCGCGTCCCGGAAATGGCGGGAAAGAAACCCCGGGGTATTGAGGTCGACCTTCCTCCGGAGAATCTGCCCCAGGTCCTCCTGGATTTCGAAGAACGCCAGGCCGGGAGTCCGCCCCGGAGCAAATTCGACCAGCACATCCAGGTCACTCTCCTCGGTGAAATCGCCGTGCACGGCCGATCCAAACACCGCGAGTTTGCGAATCCCGAACGCCTTCAAGGCATCGGTGCTCTGCGAAAGGCGGTCGCGGATTTCACGGATCAGGGGTGCTGTTGAGATCGCCTCCATTACGGAAAAGTAGCATCTCCGTCCCGGGGTGTAAACGAAGCCCTCTGGGCGATGGCCCCGTTCGCCCGTGGGTTCCCGGTTTGACCTGCACGGCTATAACTGTTCGCATGAACAGTTACCATGCCCTCCATCTATCGTCCCCGGCGCCCCCGCGCCTCGCCCCTCTGGCAGATTGTCCACCACTCCTGGGACGATTTTCTCGCCGGATACGAGGCCGCCCACCGCAGGACCCACGGCCCCTTGCGCCGCGACACCGTGACCGTCGTGAATCAGTTCTACCGCTGCGGCGACCTCGCCGCCGGGTTCACGCGATTGCAATGCCCCGACTGCGGCCACGAAAAGCTGCTGGCCTTCACCTGCATCCGCCTTCGCCGAGGCTTCGGCGGGACAAGAGACCCGGCACTTCTGCCCGGGTGCGGTGTTTGTGAAATAGCGATGCGAAATTCGCTGACCGTTTTTTCAAGTTTAAGGCGCGAGGAAGAAGTTGAGCGGGCTCAACGACTGACGAGAAACGCAGAAATTGGGGAAAAGGGGCGCGATTCCAACAGATTCCGAGCAAAGCGAGCAAACTCCACCATTTCCAATCAAATCATTTCGCGGCGGGATTTCGCAAATACTGCACCGACTGCCACCAGCGGCGCGTCTGTCACATGGGCGACTGGATCGCGCACGAGGTCTGCTTCGAGGTGCCCCACCGCCAGTTCGTCTTCACGATGCCGCGGCCCCTGCGCGGCATCTTCCGCAAACGGCGCAGGCTGCTCGATCACCTCTTCCATGTCAGCATCGAATCCCTCCGCGACTGGATGCGCGCCCGGCTCGATCTTCCCGAGGGCAAACTCGCAGCCGTCGCCGCGGTGCAGACCTTCGGCGATTACCTGAACTTCCATCCCCACCTCCACGTCCTGGCCGCAACCGGGCTCGTCGATGGCGAAGGGCGCTTCCACCCCATGCCGGTGGAATCCATCGAACCGCTTTCTGAAGTCTTCCGCCACCGCTTCATCGCAACCCTGCGGCGCGAAAAGCTCATCAGTGAAAAGAAAGCCCGCCAACTGCTCGGTTGGAAACACAGCGGCTTCAGCCTCGATGCGGGGGACAAACCCGTCGCCTCCCACGATGTCGAGGGCCGGCGCCGCCTCGCGGAATATCTCCTCCGGGCCCCTTTCTCGCTGGAAAAGATCACTTGGAACGAGACTACCCGTAAAGTGATCTACCGCTCCAAGCGCAGCTGGCACACCAAGCGTAACCCCTCGACTCCGCTCGGGGCCCTGAGCTTGTCGAAGGGCTTCCAGGTCTTCACCGCCACGGACTTCCTGGCTGCCGCCGTCGAGCACATTCCGCCCAAGCACCAGCAGACGGTGCGTTACTACGGGCTCTACTCGAATAAAAGGCGCGGCATGGATGCGAAGGCGGGGCGGCCACGCCCGCGGATGCGTGAAGCCGCCGTGAAGTACCGCCCTCCGTCAAACCAGCCCCTGTTTGTCATTCTGCCGCCGCCCTCGCCCGGGAGCGCCAGGGCCCTGCGCCCTCTCTGGCGCGACCTGATCATGAAGGTGTCTGGGGCGAGGATCCGCTGCTCTGTCCCTGCTGCAAGGGAACCATGAAAGTCATCGGCACGATAATCCGCCGGGAGGAGGTCGAGTTCTTTCTGCGACTTCACGGACTCTGGGAAGGGCTCATCGGGTTGCCGCCGCCGCCCGCGCCGCCCTTCGACATCGAAAAACGCCGAGGGATCGGAGGCGTTTTGGACGGAGGCGAAGCCGGAGCCCGCAGGGAGAGCCCGCGGGGCGGGGCGGACATAGAATAAGGGACAGGTCATCTATTCTACAGACGGCCAATTAGGGACAGACGGCCAATTAGGGACAGGTCATCTATTTGGGGTTGACATATATTGTTCTTTTGAAC
>JAHEJT010000174.1 GCA_024638765.1 Verrucomicrobiales bacterium | reverse complement strand
TACCGGGAGCCCTCCAGAGCTTCCACTTGTCGAATCGAGCCTCCCAGGTCTTCTCGATAACGCGCCACTCTCACCAACTCATCGCTCCCAGGCGAAACCTCGCAGACCGACACTCCGCCCTCGCCCTCGGCGACTAAAACACGATCACCGGACACGGAGACGTCCGTCGCAAACCCCTCCGTTTCCAGGACCGACAGACGCTCCAGCCGGGGAAACACTTCGATCAGGTGCACTCCCGCGCTCCCGCAGGCCACCACCGCGCGACCATTCTCCAAAAAATCGACGGCATGCACCTGCCCTGCCGGACGATAAACCCTGCGCCCTTCTTCGTGCTCCGCACTCGCTTCTTCCGGCCCGATCACCGGCGCCGCATCCTTCTCTTCCTCCGCCTCCAGTGCCACCCCCGGCAAGTCGATGACATGCAGGTCCGTCCACCCTCCCGCGACATAAACGTGATCATCGGTCGGCGCGAGACCTCCGACGAAACCGCGCATCTCGCGTTTCTCGACGAAAGGCAACTCGCAACGGGAAGCGATGATCGGCGCCTCGGGATCACGCACGTCCACCACGAACATTCCATTATACGTGTCCGCGACGAATGCCTGCCCGTTCACCGCCGTCACCCCCCACATGTCGCTCCCCATCTCGTAAAAGGGCGGAAATTTCACCCGCGAGACAAAGACCGGGTGCGCCGGGTCCTCGATGGTGAAAATCTCCAGCCCGTGGCCACGCCCGTACCCGGGATCCCCCGGCTCTTGCTTCGGCCGCGCGCGCGAGTGATGCCCCGTCGCCACATAAAGGTAACCACCACGCACATCCACCCCGTCGCCGTATCCGTCCAGCGGCATTCGGGCGGTGACCACCGGCGACCGCGGGTCGCGCACGTCCGTGACCACCACCTCGGACCGCGCCCACACACCCGCGTAAAGATATCCGTCCCGCGCCACCACCGACTGCGCCTCGCCCGTGCGCACCGTGCTCAAGTGCGCGGGCTTCCCCGGGTCCGTTACATCGATGAGTTCCACCCCGTAATTCCGGCACGCCACGAACAACACATCCCCCGAAATTGCCACTCCCGTCGCGAACTCGATCGTGTCGTAATGATTCAACAACACCGGCGCCGCTGGCGCCGACACGTCGACGACAAAGAGCCCGTCCTCCCGCGACGTGACGTAAGCGACCCCGTCCCGCACCACCAGTTGCCGCGTATTCCCCAACCCTTTTAACTCCCCCGTCACCCGCGGGTGCGAGCGCTTCGAGATATC
The DNA here is from genome assembly GCA_024638765.1 of Verrucomicrobiales bacterium. Classification (GTDB taxonomy): domain Bacteria; phylum Verrucomicrobiota; class Verrucomicrobiia; order Verrucomicrobiales; family DEV007; genus JAHEJT01. Next base: position 9,042 of record JAHEJT010000174.1, on the reverse strand, counting down.
CAATGCAAACAATGATCCCCGCCCAATCGCCCAGGCTCGGTCTCCGTCCGCAACCACGTCCATCGTCGGCCCCGTCCCCGCATCCCGCGCAATCGCAAGCTGCTTCCCGAACTCACCCTCTGCGGATCTGCCGGGACAGACCACGAGCGCGAGCGCGGAGAGGACGACGCCCGCTCCGAACCAGAAGGAATTCATGTCCCAGGCTGTCATAGAGCAATCGAAAGCTCCAATGTGGAAGTGCGTCAAATGTAGGTGCGAGCGTGAGCGAGGACCCCGGTACTCGCTCACGCTCGCACCTACCCCGTCACGGGTGAACCCGGCTTCTTAATAATCCGGACGGACAGTTCGAAATCAAGTGGACAGTCGACACCGAAGTGGCTCCGGGCTGCATGCCCACCCCGCACGTCGAGAAAGTGATGGCGGATTACAGCCCGGCGTCGAATTGCGGAACCTTAAATAGAGTGGGAGCACGGGCGGCTTGCCGTGCCGAAGGGCCGGAATTAGATGACAGGTCAAAGATTTGGACTCGAAGAGCTCTATTTTACGGAAATTACGGAATAAATAGATATTTTTTAAATTATAGATATATTAGCGCCCTTGAGGGTGCGAAATGCAGCGCTTGTGGTCTTCGCCGGATTGGCGCTCCTACCGCAGCCCATGGCATCTGCCGTCGTCGTCAATCAAGACCGCCCGGAAGACACAGGCAGCCAGGCACAAATTTCCTCCGCTCCCGCGGCAAGTCTCGAACATCTCAACCGCTTTCTCCGGTCGCAGGACGGCGGACGCCCGCCCTTTCCTTACTGGAACCACGTGGGGATGGTCGGCAACGGCACGGGAATCTATCTCGGACAAGGTTGGGTCCTCACGAGCGCCCACGTTGGTTGCCATCCCTTTCAAATGTCCGACCAAAGCTATTACAAGCCCCTCTACCGGACCTGGCGTCTTCTCGAAAGCGCCGAGGGCGAAAAAAGCGACCTCGCGGTTTTCCAGGTCGATCCCGGAGGGGAATCCTCGGGCCTCGCGCGTCTCCCGAACATTCCGGTCTATTCCAGCCGCCCCCTTCCCGGCGAGAAGGTCGTGATGATCGGGACCGGGTTCGTGCAGAACCCGAATCCCGCGACCCTCTCCAGCAAAGGGACTTCTCTCGCCGTGCTCGGATACCGGATCGACCCCGTGCGCGCCATGGCTTGGGGCACCAACTCGGTTTCGGAAATTCTGCCGGATCCCTTGCCGACGGGCGACAGTTACCGGACGCATTGCTTTGCAACCACGTTCGAACGCTTCCCGATGCAAGCCCAGGCGACGGACGGCGATTCCGGCGGCGCGATTTTCGCGTTTAACGAGGAGTCGCACCGCTGGGAACTCAAGGGCTGCATCCTGGCGGTCTCACAGAAGAGTCTCTATGTGGCGTTCGGGAGCATGACATACTTGGCCGACCTCTGCACCTACCGGGAACAACTCGCCGGTCTGGCAGGCGCGAAATTACTGGTCGCCGGCGAAACAGGCGCGCCGTAACCCTGCCCGAATCCGACATCCGCCGCCGCTACCGGGACTCCCCTCTTACTTTTCCCTCAGGGCTCTCTCCTTGGCGCGCGTCAGGGGCTTGAGCATGTAAGAGAGGATGGATTTCTTCCCCGTCATGATATCGACCTCGGCGACCATCCCGGGAATAATCGTCATTTCCTGTCCGTGCCTGTCCTTTCCCAATGAACTTTTTTCTGTTCTGACCTTGATCTGGTAAAAGCTTTCCCCGTTCTCATCCTGGACCGTATCGGCTCCGATCTGCTCGAGCTTCCCGTCGAGTCCGCCGTAAACCGAGAAATCGTAGGCCGTGAATCGGACCCGCGCCTTCTGGCCCGGCCGCATGAAGGCGATGTCAGAGGGTTTGACGTTGGCTTCGATGAGCAGGGTGTCGCCCAGAGGGACGATTTCCATGATGTCCATCCCGCTGCCGACGATCCGTCCCTCGGTATCGATGTAAATCTTATTTACCGTCCCTCGAACCGGCGAATTCATCACGGTGCGGTCGAGCCGGTCTTTGTCTTTCTTGAGAGCCTGCAGGAGGAATTCCAGTTCCGCGTGGTCTTCGTCGTATTGCTCCATGGCCTCGCGCTCATGAGTGCTCAGGAGGATATCGAGATTTCCTTCAAGCTCGGCAATTTCTTTGCGAATCCTGATGAGTTCCACGGGAGAGACCGCCCCGGAGGATTCAGCTCCCGCCAGAAGTTTTTCCTCTTCGCGCGCCAGTTGGAGACGCTTTTGCAACGAAGTCCGGCTGACCTCCAAATCGCGATGTCTCTTCTCGAAGAGAGTGGATTCAAGAACCGCCAGATCCTCGCGCACGCCAGGGGAAAACTCGATCCTGGACAACCCTTGGGCTTCGGTGTGTAGACGCGCGAGGCGCGCTCGAAGGACGTCGCGCCTTGCGAGGTTTTCCTGGTAGCTCGCTTCGAAGATCGTATCCTGAATGCGAAGCAGCTTCTGCCCCTTCTCCACCTCGTCCCCCTCCTTGACAGAGAGCTCATCAAGAATGCCGCCCTCGAGACTTTGAATCATCTGGACCGAGGACGAAGAAACGACCTTGCCGACGCCGCGGGTAACTTCCTCCAGTTCGGCCCAGGAAGCCCACGCCAGGAGAGCAGCTACGAAAAAGAGCGATACCCATGCCAGAAGTCCGGTCCAACCGGCCCGCTGTCTGGTCAAAAGTGCCCGGCACTCCTGCACAAAGAACAAATCCTCGTCAGAGAGATTCTCTCCCGAAGCCACCTCTATGGATGCGGCGAGCTCATTCAGAGAATCCAAATCTTCTTTCGGGCCGGAGGAGGCCTGACGTTTTTCTTCGGCGGGGGTTAAGGAATTCATCTCAGGCATTTTTCACTGCTCTTTTTGAGGTTCTTTTCCCCGTTTTGCTCGTGGATTTTTGCACCGCCTTTTTCGCCGTCTTTTTCGCCGTCTCTTTGACTGTCCTTTTGACCGACTTTTTAACCGCTTTTTTCACGGTTTTCTTTGCGTTCGTCTTGGCCGTCTTTTTCGCCCGTGTTCTTACCGGCGCTGATTTTGCAGGGACGGCTCTTGGCGAATGTGCCGCTGCCGACGACGCCTTGCTCGGCACTTTTGAAGCTGTCCGCGCCGTTTTCGTCCCCGAAATCGCTGCGGCTCTTGGCGTTGCTGCCGGGGGCGCAGGATTCTTTCTGATTTTTGCTGCCGCCGGCCGGGTAACCGGCTTTGCAGTGACCGCCGGTGTCGGTGTTACCGCGGGTGCCGCGGGTTTCGCCGGAGTGTTCGCTGCTTTGGGCGCCGCGGCTCTCGGCGTCATAACCGCCGCCTCGGCTGGCATTTTCGCTGCGGAAGTGGTTGGGCGAGTAGTTTTTGGACGCTGGTTCGGTCTGAGCTTGTTCATCACCGCCGTTTTATCGCCATCCGCCACCAATCGGCCGTCGTCCAGCACGAGAAGCCGATCCACGAGTTGCAGCAGGCTCAGTTTGTGCGTCGACAGCACCAGCGTGCGCTCGGGGTTTTCATCCAGATACTGTTTCAACGAAACCACGAACGCCTTCTCAGCGTTTACGTCCATGTTGGCTGTGGGCTCGTCGAGGAGCAACAACCGCGGTTCCATGAGCATCGTGCGCGCCAGGGCCAGCGATTGTTTTTGTCCGCCGGAAAGCAGGATTCCCTGCTCCCCGACTGGAGTGTGCAGACCGAGGGGGTTCTTATTGATGAACTCCTCCAATCCCGCCCGCCGCACGGCTTTCAACAGCTGGTTGTCATCCGCAGAGGGAGTCCCCAGCAGGATATTGTCTTTGAGCGATCCGAAAAAAATCGCGGCATCCTGAGGCAGATAGCCGACCGTTCTCCTGACGGATGCCGGGTGGTATTGTCCTAACTCCAAGCCATCGAGAAGCACCTCTCCCTCGGCAGGCTCATAAAGTTTGGCGAGGATCCGCAGCAGGGTGCTCTTGCCCGAACCCACCTTCCCGATAAGGCCGATTCTTTCTCCAGGCTTGATCTCCAGGGAAACGCGCTGCAGCGCGGGAACAATCTGATTGGGATAGCTGACCCCGACCTCACGCAACGAGAACCGGGGCCGAAGTACCGTGCGCCCCACGAATTTCCGCCCACCACCGGATTCTCTCGGTAATGCCATCACCTCATTCAGGCCCTTGAGGGCTGCAAGGGATTGCTGCAGTCGTGTCAGCAGACCGGCGACCATCGCGAGCGGGGTCATGCCTCGCGCAGCCAGCATGATGCAGGCAATCATCGCTCCCATGGTCATGTCGCCTTGGTAGACACGGTAGACCGAAGCGACGATCAATCCGATCGTGGTCATGTGAATCAGCCAGGTAGTTGTCGAAGTCGCCAGCAGACTGTACCAATGCGACCGGACTTCCACTTCCGAAGCATCACGCACCATGCGTTCCATGCGCCGTTGCAGCGCACCCTCGGCGTTCCCACCCTTAACCGATTCCAAGCCGTTGATCGTCTCGGTCAGCAACGACTGCCGGCGCAAACCTCCCCGGTAAGAATCTCCGACCGCTTTTCTCAAGGGCATCTGTATCATGCAACCAAAGAGAATCGCCAGAAACGCAGTTCCGACAGGAATCCATCCCACCGGACCTGCGAGGAAAAATATAAGCCCGATAATCAGCAGAGAAAACGGCACATCGGCCAGAGCCACCAACGTCGCAGAGGTGAAGAACTCGCGCAGTGATTCATAGGCTCTAGTCCGGTTCGCCAATTCACCTGAGGAAGCGGGGCGCGCCTTCATTTCGATGGCCATGACGTGTTCGTAAAGGGCGCTCGCCAGCAAGCTATCAACCCTTTTCCCGGCCCGGTTTACCAGGTATCCCCGGAGCAACCGCATAAAGAACTCATAGCAAAACACGAAGAATATACCAAAAGCCAGGACCCAGAGCGTTTCTTCCGCGTCATTGGGAACCACGCGGTCGTAAACCGTCATGATGAATAGCGGCATGCCGAGGGCAAAGAGGTTGACGAGAAGTGAAGCCGGCAAGAGACGCGCGTATTCTCTCCGAAATCTCCAAATCGTCCCCCAGAACCACCACCGGCTTCCGCCCGGCTTATCCATCTGCGGCAAGAGACTCGCGGTGTCGACGGAATCCTGCCGGGGCCGAAGCAAAAAAGTATATCCCGTGTATAGCCGTTTCAAGGCTTTCGGCGAGAGCCCATGCCGCGAGGGGTTCTCCCCCGGCAGGAACAGCGAAGCCCCGCGCTCACCGTCCGGTTCCAGCACGCCCGCCTGCCCCCCTTGCAAAATCAGAATCGCCGGCAGGGTGCTGACGGACAGCCTCCTGATCGCTCTTTTCACCACCCGTACTTCGAAGCCGGCGCGTTCCGCAGCTCGCAATAGTAACTCGGGTGTAAGCCGATCGTTATACAGCGGCAGACCCGCGAGCAAGTCATCGCTGTTGACGCTCATCCCATGCCATTTCGCCACGTGCTCAAGACAGGTCAGGAGCGGATCAATGGACGTGTCGCTCGATGAGTTCACGCCTGCCGATGCCTTGCCCTCTTGCGCTGACTTGCCTGCCTCTTGGTCGCCGAGGGCCGCGAGCCTCGCAAAGTCACTGTCTGTCGATACGGTTTCCACAGGGTCAATTGGTTCAAATGGATGAAGCTGTTAATTCTCTAGACAACAGCCGGAGGCGCATCGTCAATGGGACCGACGTCCTCCGGAACCGGAGCCGATTCCGCCATGAACACGTCGGATGACTCCGCGGTCTCGGCGGATGCGGATCCCGTGTCGCCGGAATCCGGGGACGCTCCGCTTTCCGCCAGAAGTTCGTCGACGGATCCGCCATCATCGACCACTTCCTCAAGCGCAAGATCCATCGTCTCTTCGTCGCCAAGCGCGCCGCCGGGCAATACGATATCGCCGTTTTCGCCGGCTTCCTCGTAGGCCAGCGAAACGTCGCCGACGAGTCCTTCGGTCCCATCTTCGCGCACAAATGTGGTCTCTCCGAAAACTGTCACGTCGCCATCTGCCGCGTTGTAGGGAAGGCCATCACCCAAGAGATCAATCATGGCAATACCTTCCTCGTCGAGGGTCCTGAATTCGCCCTCGTCGGTCACTCCGTCACCGTCTGCATCTTCCCACACGCCGAAGAGGGAGAATTCTTCGTCATTCGCATCGAGAACACCGTCTTCGTTGGAATCGAACGCCAGGCGCACGCCTTCCAAATCCGATTTTGCATCGGGGTCCTTCTCCTTGAATGCGATTTCGGAAACATCGGTAACCTCGCGATCTTGATTTTGGTCGAACACGAGGAAAGCATCTCCCTTGCCTACCCAGGCCGAGGTTTCCTTGATTCCGTCTCCGTCCGCATCGATTTGGGGAGCCCTGGCATCGTCGATAGCGACAAAGTCAAAGCCATCACCGTCCAAATCGAGGACCACGGGCGGGATGGGACTTCCGCCGGTTGGGGACACCGTGATCGTTGAAGTAGCGACGTTGGAGTCGACGATTCCGTCGTTCACGTGCACCTCGACGATCCGATCGGTAGTATCCGGGCTGACCTCGCTGTTGCTGAAGCGGATTAGCTCGATGGCGGTTTCGTAATCGGAAGGCGCGGCGGATCCACTGAGCACAATCAAGTTGCTCATAAGCGTGGTGGCTGTAATGCCGGCCGGCAGGGCGCCCGCAATACTCAGCGTGTCCCCGGTTTTGTCGTTTGTCAGCGTGATGGTGGCCCCCTCGATGTTGCCGGCCACCGGCATCGTGATTGTGCTGTCGCTATCGGCGATGGCGACGGCGGGCCCGCCTTCGGTAAAGGCGTTCTCGAAGTCAGCGCCCGTATGGCCGCTGCTGTCGTCGTCATCGAGGTCGAGAATGACAGCGGCTAAAGTGATGTTGAGGGCACCTGTGAGTATCGAGCTATCGCCATCCGCATCGGTCAACGAAAGATCGAAATCCAACTTAACTGACGGGATATTGGTGATCGTCTTCTCAAAAGCGAACATTCCGATGTCGTAGCTATCGCCGTCGAGGCTGGAATCGGTGACGCCGTGAGTTTCGGAGATCGCATTTTCAATCTCGATCCGATTGTACCCGCCTCCCGACGCTGTTACTGCAATGGCGTCGTTGAGATTGAGACCGGTGAGCAGATAGCCGCCCGCACCGTCCGTCATCAGGCCGGTCAGATTCACTGGCGTGCCGTTCACCTTGATCTCGGTGATAGTGTTGAGTTGAGGATCGTCGGCAAGCTCGTTGAAGTGGTCGGCAGTGTTGTTTCCAGCGGGATCCACATCGTCGCCGTTATAGATGCGCACCCACATTTCAAGGGAATTTGCAGGAGGACTCCCGTTCACTTGAACGATTGCGAAGGAAAAATTATTGATGTTGTAATGCCCTGGAGAGGTTGGGTAATCGTACTTGTTGTTGGCTCCAGTGTTTACGGACGGGGAATTGACGAAATCAATCCGAAGATTGTCTCCATCAACCATCGACTGGTTGTTAACGCCAATCGCTGTGTTGTTGCTGTTGACAGTGCCTATGGCAACGGCTCCGCCGGCCGAACGATTATATCCTGAGAACAGCATGTCCTCGGTCGTATCTGCGACATCAATGAAGTTAAAGGCTTTGTTCCCAGCGGTCGCGAAGCCAAGGTCTGATAGGCTTGTTTGCTGAGTAGCTCCAATTTGGGCGAATACATCGACGGTATAGGAGTCGTTTAATGCATCGGTGGGATCATGATTGAGCGTAATCTCAAAGATCTTCGCGCCCGTATTCAAACCACCCGTCCAGGCCTGTAACTGATCTGGCGTGGTCGAGTCGCTGTCGTGATTGACCAGGAATAACTCAATATTCTGACCACCGGAAGTCAGAGCTACGGTGTTGCCGCCGATGACGCCCATCGCCTGCTGCCCATTTGTGACGTTTGCGAATGCGATCTTGCCAGGCTGGTCTGCGCCGACATCGTTATCGATGTTTCCGTCAGTATCGAGATCCTCGCTGATGGTGGCGCCCACGGCGTTGAAAAGTATGGCGTCGGCTGGCGTAACGCTCACGGGACTGTCGTCTTCAACGGTAATCGTGAGGATTCCTTGAGAGCTCTTTGCACCATCTGAAACCGTTACGCCCACATCGAAGGAAAGTTCATCTTCCACGTTCAGAGTGCTGTGATCCATTGCACCCGCCAAGGTCACCATGTATCCTCCGACTGCGTTAATTGTGATCGTAATGATTGTTTCCAGGCCGGCTTTACCGATGAGAGTGCCAGTTCCGGCACCGGTCCATGTGATCGGCACCCCGTTCGATGTCAGCGCCGTCGCCGGTGGGTCGAGCGTAACGCTTAACGTGTTGCCATCGGGGTCGGATACGGCGATGGTGCCGCTGATTGACGCGTCGTCCGTTGTATCCGAACTCCCGGCCGTATCCGCAAGACCAAGGGCTAATCCCTCTTCCGATACGCGGACTGACGTTGTGCTTTCGATCGATGGCCCGTCGTTGGATCCCTTGATCGTGATCGTCAGATCCGCGTTATCACTCTTTGCTCCGTCGCTGATCGTGTAATTGAAGGTCTCGGTCAGCGTCTCGGTGTCATTGGCCAGCGCCACCACATCCGCATGGGTGTCGTTGAGATCGTAGGAATAGGAGCCGTCCTCGTAGATCGTCAGCGTCCCATACTCTCCTGCGATCACCGTGCCCGCGCCACTGACCGCCGCGTCCGTGCCCGAAAGGTTCACCGATTTGGCCAGCGTCACCGTCAGCGCATCGCCCGCATCCGGATCGGTGTCCGCGACATCTCCCGCACTCGCACCGGTGCCCGGACCGCCGCCCGAGGCCAGGGCGCCAATCACGTTGCCCTCGATGAGCGCCGCTTCCATGGCCGCGGTGTCACCGTAGGCGATCATGCCCGCGGTCACCATGTGGGTGTCCGCATTGGCCGTGGGCCCATCGTTGGATCCCTTGATCGTGATCGTCAGCTCCGCGTTATCACTCTTTGCGCCGTCGCTGATGGTGTAATTGAAGGTCTCGGTGAGCGTCTCGGTGTCATTGGCCAGGGCTACCACGTCCGCATGGAT
>JAHEJT010000173.1:1694-10364 GCA_024638765.1 Verrucomicrobiales bacterium | reverse complement strand
TATTCCTCTGACCCTCGGCTCGGCAGGGACGCCTCGCCCTATCTTCACTACTTACTATTTACTACTAACTCCAAACCTCTCACTCATCCTTCACCAACAACGCCTCCACCGCTTCCTTCGCCCCCATCTCCAAGCTCACCCGGCGAACTCCCGCCGGCACTTCCGCCTCACGCGGGTTGATGCGAATCAGCCCTCCCTGCGTGAATCCCGACGCCAGCCGCTCCGATTGCAGCCGCACCGTGGGCACTGCGCTCCCCGCGCCGCACTCGATCACCACCAGCCGCGTGTTTTTGCCCAATGCTCCTAACCAAGCCAGCAATCGCTCCTCTTGCGCCCGCGTCCGGCTTCCGTCCCATCCCCAATCGCCGAACATGAGAATGTTCGGTCTCGCCAATGCGCCGCATTCCGGGCAACGCGGCAGCGGCTCGCGCGCGCGCATCGTCTCTTCGTCCACTTGGAGTTCCGTGGCTCCCCCATCCCAAATGCCGCACCCGCAGTCCCGCGCGCATTGCAGATGGTGAATGCTCCCGTGACACTCCACGATCCGATCTGCCGCGAACCCGGCCTGCTCAAAATGCCCGTCGACGTTTGACGTAAAAATAAAATACCCGCGCGGCGCTCCCTGCGCGAACTCCCGCAGCCGCGCGAAGCCCGCGTGCGGTTCCGTCTCGCGATAGAGATGGAGCCGGTGCCCGTAAAACCCCCAGCCGAACGCCGGGTCCCGGGAAAAGTGATCCGGGTTCGCCATCTCCACGAATGACACCCCCAGCTTCCGGTAAGGCGGGTAGGCGTTCCAGAACCCTTCGTCGCCGCGAAAATCCGGCAACCCCGAATCCACGCCCATCCCCGCCCCCGCCGCAATCACCACCGCCTCCGCTTCCTTCAAAACTTCCCGCGCCTCGGCTATGTCGTCATCACCCACGCGAGAAAAGTAGCCCGCCGCTCCGCGGAGGTTCAAATCAAACCCGCCGCGGAGCGGCGGACCGCCTTCCATCCGAGATGCGTGCGCTTCCACTTCGGATGTAACATTTTTTCATACAATTGTATGAAAAAATGTTACATCGCGATTGCATCCGCAAGCCCGTCAGCGCACGTACTTCTTCCGGATAAGACGATTCACCAGGGCCGTCCAACCCGTCTGGTGACTGGCACCCAAACCCTTGCCGGTCTCCGGATTGAAGTATTCGTAAAACAACACCTGGCTTTGACACCCCGCGCCTTCGCCGTGCAAGGCGTCGCCGCCATGACAGGGACGCGCGCCGTTTCCATCCACCAGGAATAACTTCATCAAACGCGCACCCAATTCCCGCGCCACCTCCTTCAGATTCATCTTCACCCCCGAGCCCGTGGGAAATTCGACCTGAAAATCGTTTCCATAAAAAAAGTGATACCGCTCCAGGGCCTCGATGATGAGATAATTCATCGGCAACCACACCGGCCCCCGCCAGTTGGAGTTCCCCCCGAACATCCAGGTGCTCGATTCCCCCGCTTCATAAGACACGCGATGCCTTTCGCCTTCGACTGTAAATTCGTAAGGATGTTCTTCGTGATAACGGGAGAGGGAACGGATCCCATAGGGAGCCAGGAACTCGTTTTCATCCAGCAGATATCTTAACAAGCGTTCCAATCGCTCCCGCGAACACATCGCCAGCAGGCGATGGCGGTGCGTCTCCTCCGCGTCTTCCTCCAGGTAACTTACGAACAATGCCAGGTCACTGCGATGCTTCAGAAACCATTGCGTCCTCTTGGTGAAATCCGGCAGTTCGTGAAAATCCCGCTCCTCGAGGACCTCCACGGCGATCATGGGCAACAACCCGACCAGGCTGCGCACTTTTAAATGCACCAGTTCGTCCCCGCAGCGCAGCGCGTCGTAATAGAATCCGTCCTCTTCGTTCCATAATCCGCTTCCCGCAAAATGATTCAACGAATCCGCGATCGCCACGAAATGCTCGAAGAATTTCGAGGCCATGTCCTCGTAGGCGGGCCGCTCACGCGCCAGCTCCAGGGCCATCGACAGCATGGTCGTGCAGTAAAACGCCATCCAGGCCGTGGCATCCGATTGCTCCAGCTTTCCGCCCGTGGGCAGCGGCTGGGAACGGTCGAAGACCCCGATGTTGTCCAGCCCGAGGAACCCGCCGCCAAACAGATTCTTGCCCTCGCTGTCCTTGCGGTTGACCCACCAGGTGAAATTCATCACCAGTTTCTGAAACGCGCGCGCCAGAAAGTCCAAGTCACGCTGGTCCTTTCCCGCCTCGATTTTGTAGACACGCCACACCCCCCAGGCGTGTACCGGCGGATTGACGTCGGAGAAGTTGTATTCGTACGCCGGCAGCTGCCCGTTGGGATGCATGTACCACTCCCGCAAGAACAGCAGCAGCTGTTTCTTGGCGAAGTCGGGGTCGATCTCCGCCAAAGGAATCATGTGAAACGCCAGGTCCCAGGCCGCAAACCACGGGTACTCCCACTTGTCCGGCATCGAGATCAAATCGCGATTGAAGAGATGCCGCCAGTCGCTGTTGCGGATCTTGTCCCGCCCCGGCGGGGGCGCAGGCTGATCCGGATCCCCGTCCAGCCAGTCTTCCACCACGTAATGATAAAACTGCTTGCTCCAGAGAAGGCCTGCGTAAGCCTGGCGCATGATGTCTCTCTCCTCCGGTTCGGCTTGCGAAGGCATCGTGCGCGAATAAAAGTGATTTGCCTCCCGGAGCCGCTTCGCGAACACGCCGTCGAAAGCTTCCCCGAAGGGCTCCTTCTCCGCGACCGCCGGATCGTTCTTGGCGCGCAAGCGCAGGCGAATCACCTTCTCCTCGCCTGGTTCGATCTCCAACCGGTAAAGCGCCGCCGCCTTGGTGCCCACGGCATCCGGAGATACCGCGGTCTCATCCCCTTCCACCACGTAGCGGTGGAACGCGTCCTTCACGTAGGGGGTGTAGGCTTTGTCGCCGAACAACAATTCCGTGTTCGTTTCATTCTCCGTGAAAAGCAGCTCCGGATTCTCGCCTTCACTAATTTTGTCCGCGTGCCAGACATGCCCCCCCAAGGTTTCGTGGGTCGCGGTCACCCATTTGCCGGACACCGCGTCCAATCGTGGCTTCAGCGTGCATCCCTCGTGGCGGCAGCCCCAAATCCAGGTGTTGCGGAACCACAACGTTGGTAGTACCGCGAGCCAGGCGGCCTCCGGACCGCGGTTTGCCACGGTGATGCGAATGAGAATGTCTTCGGGGGACGCCTTGGCATACTCCGCAATGACATCGAAATAACGGTTGCCTTCGAAAACTCCCGTCTCCGGCAGTTCAAACTCGGGATCGGCGCGCGTCCGGCGGCTGTTTTCCTCGAGGAGCCGCGCATAGGGAAATTCCGCTTGCGGATACTTGTAAAGCGCCTTGGCGTAAGAATAAGTCGGAGTGGCATCGAGATAGTAATAGAGCTCCTTGACGTCTTCGCCGTGATTCCCCTCGTGGTTCGTCAAACCAAAGAGCCGTTCCTTGAGAAAGGGATCCGCGCCGTTCCACAACGCCACCGAAAAACAAAGCCGGCACTGCCGGTCGCAGAATCCCAGCAACCCGTCCTCGCCCCAGCGGTAAGCGCGGCTGCGGGCATGCTCGTGCGGGAACGCCCGCCAGGTGTCGCCGTCCGCGGAATAGTCTTCCCGCACCGTCCCCCATTGCCGTTCCGAGAGATAGGCCCCCCACCGCTTCCAGTTGGCCTCCCGCGCCGCCTCTTCCCGCAATCGCTTCCGTTCCGGATCCGTTTCCCTTTGCCCTTCCGTCATCTGTCGGCTTTATCTACACTTCCGCCCAGACTCCATCAATGCCGATTCTCGATACTTGGTCCTTCATCCTTCATCCTTCATCCTTCATCCTTCCCCCCACTTCCGCCCAACACGCCAAAAACCCCGGCGCAAAATCCTCGGGACGCGTCGCCCTACCTTCGACACCCCGTCATGCGGAAGCCAGCACCTGATAACTGAAAACTGCGTGCCAAGCGCGTCCCCATGAGCGATCTCCTCGTCAAACTCTACGAACTTCCGTCTCTCGATCCCGCCGTCGCCGTGGTCGAGAAAAATGGTGTCACCATCCGGCGTGCCCTGGTCCCGGAACGCGCAGTCCTCGTCGACTGGGTGGAAACGCACTTCAGCCGTCCCTGGTCGGACGAGTGTCGCGTCGCCACCAGCCGTCACCCCATGACTTGCTTTGTGGCGACAATCCCCAAAACAGAGAAGTCCTCCGCAGTCATCGGCTTCGGGTGTTACAACGCGACGTTCCGGGGTTTCTTCGGACCCGTCGGAGTGGCCGAAACCCATCGCGGCAAGGGAATCGGCGCCGCGTTGACGATATCCTGCCTGCACGCCCTCAAGCACGAAGGTTTCGCTTACGGGATTATCGGTTCCGCCCGCTCCGAAGAATATTTCCATAAAATCGCCGGCGCCACCGTGATCGAAAACTCCAGTCCCGGACCGTATGCCGGAATTGTGCGGGCGCAAAGCGGGAAGACGTGATCGGTTAATCAAATCGTCCCGGTTACAGACACCGCGTAACGATGAAACGATGGGAGCGCGGGCGCCCCGCCCGCATCCAGCTCGAGGCGGGCGAGACGCCCGCGCTCCCACCCAAGATTCGTGACGTCTCACCGCAAAAAAAGCACCGGCACGATCCATTGCACGGAGAGCGGGCAGCCGGCCGCCATCGCGGTCCCGGGCCACGGGCCGCGGGGTAAATCTTCCCCCCAGTAAAGATCGATCTGGCTGCGGTAAAGCCCTCCCCCGGTATCCGCGGCCTCGAATTCCATGCTCCCCATCACATTGTAAATCTCCGGATCGAGGATCAGGAACCGCGTCCCCTTTCCGAAGAGACGATTGCTGCGATGGACCGCCGCCGATAGCCTCGGCACCAGGGTGTTGTTGCGGTTCCCAAGGGGGTGCGTCGCATAGCCCCAGCTGCCGTCGTACTTCATGTAATGCTTACCGTTAACCGGGGTCTTGATCTTCGCATATCCCTCCATGATAACGGCCTTTAAAAAACTTTTCGGATAGCGCCGTCCTCCAAAAACGCTCCGCGTGTCCGGCGTCACATCGAACCCGAGATCTCCGCGGAATCCCGTCTCGTGCGGCGTGTAATACACGGTGCAGAAGAAATAAAAGATCCGTGGTTGCTTCCCTCCTGCCGCAGTGGCCACGAGATGGTCCTGCAGCGATTCCATCGTCTCGATGTAACTTCGCGCCCCCCAGGTCCCCCAGGTCTCCGTGCCCACCTCCGCGAAATCTTCCGCGCCCTGCAGCAAGCCCTCGCGCGGTTCCTCCACCACCCAGAGACGGCTCTGCGCGGCCGCCGAGGCCGGAGGATTAAAGATAAACATGAATAAAACGCCCACGAAGAGCCACACGTCCCCGCCGGCCTGAATGACGAATTTCGAAACACCCAATTTCGAAACAAATCCAAAGCAAGAATTCCGAAAAGCCTTGCTCCTGGATGGGTTACCCTTGCTGCTCGATTTCCATTCAGTCATTCGAAATTCGACACTCTTTGGGTATTTCGGCGCTTCGTCATTCGTCCTTGCCGAAGGCAACTTCCACCGGCCCCCCCGCCAGGATCTCAATCGGCAGTTTCTTTTCTTCGTACTCATAGGGAGGCTCTTTCCAGGCGAACTCAGCCGGCCAAAATCGCCGCACCATCTTGATGATTTCGATCCCGGTCATCACCGGCAAGAACAAGTGCCGGTCCATGACGTGCAACTCCAAGCCGTGACAAATCTGACCGCGATATTTTTGGAACGTCGGCTCAAAAGCGACTTCGCGGAAGTGCACGCCCGGCAGTTCCAACAGATCAATCTCAGCCTTGAGTTCCGTCGCATCGATCCAGGGCGCGCCGAACAACTCGAACGGACGCGTCGTGCCCCGGCCCTCGGAGAGATTAGTGCCTTCCAGCAAACACATGCCGGGATAGACCGTCGCCGTGTCCAAGGTGGGCATATTCGGAGAGGGCATGACCCAAGTCAGCCCCGTGGCGTCATACCACATCTCCCGTTCCCAGCCCTCCACCGGCAGGACTTCCAACTCGCATCCCGGGAAAACTTCCTCCTGAAATTGCCGCGCCAGCTCGCCGATAGAGCGCCCGTGACGATTCGGTAGCGGATGCAGCCCCACGAAGGAAGCATAGGCGGGATCCGGCAGATCCCCTTCCACCGTGACCCCGTTTATGGGATTGGGCCGGTCACAGACCACCACTTTGACCCCTGCTTTTTCGCAGGCGCGCAGGCATAAATACATCGTCCAGATAAAGGTATAATACCGACTTCCCACATCCATGAGATCGATAAGCAGGACGTCGATCCCCTCCAGCATTTCCGCGCTCGGTTCGCGGTGGGCACCGTAAAGGCTGTAGACAGGAATCCCCAGCCGCGGGTGCCGGTACCCCTCCCATTCCACCATGTTGTCCTGGGTGGTGGTCTCAAACCCATGCTGCGGACCGAATAACGCCTTCAACTCAAACAATTCCCCATCATGTCGCTCCAGCACTGAGAGGGTCGGTTCCAATTCGGAGTTCACCGAGGCCGCGTGCAACAAGGCGCCAAGCCGCGGCTTCCCAAAGCTGTGCGGCCAGAGATCCTCGAGCTGATCCGTGGGTAATGCCACTCGCTTCATTTCAATCTCCCGATGATTTCCCCGGATATATCGTCCAGCCCGTGCACGTCGAGCACCATGGGCATCCCATTGGCCGCAGCCGCTGACTTGTCGAGGATCATGTGATACTTGCCGTCGCTGTTGAACGCTTGGACCGCTTCCGTAATCGATGCAAGAATGCGGTCCTTCTCTTCCAGGAACGCCCGCTGTAATTCGGTTTCCTGGGCGATTTTGAATTCCGCAATCTCACGTTCCAAAACGCGCGCCCGTTGCAGGAGCGCCGAAGCTTCACTCCGCATCTTCTCTGCAGAGGCACCGCTCGACCCGTCCAAATCCAACAGCTTTTCCTGGTGCTGCTGTAGGACGGCCTTCAGGGCGTCGGTCTTCTTGCGAAACGTGTCGCGCGCCTCTTCCCTCGATTTCTTGACGCGTTCCTCCGCTCCTGAGGTATCGGGATGCGCATGGAACACCTGCTTCATGTCCAGCACCGCGATGCGAAACGCAGGTCCAGCGGCAGCGTCCTCCCCCACGAGGGCGGCCCGGGTCAGAAGCAAAACCAGCAGAAGAAGCATTATTCGTTGCATTGACGAAGGCTCTCAAATGGCACCGCAGTGATCAAATCTTTACGGCGCCGTGATAGCGTTCACGCCGCCCGCTCGCGCTAATGGGGGGTGATTCGACGGATTCCTCTTGCGCCGCGCCATCCTTTGGGAGATCTTCTCCCGGCCTTCCCCCGATAGAGTCGGCGCGCTTCCTTGCCTAAATGTCAGTGCACGAGGACATCATCAAGTTCGGGGAAGAATCCACCGTCGCCCTGGTGGTGACAGATCCGCAACGCAGGGTGGAGTATGTGAACGACGCCTTCACTCTGCTTTGCGGCCATGAGAAGCGCGAGGTGCTCGGCAAGAGCCCCGGTGAGCTCCTCCAGGGTCCCGGGACCTCGCCCCAGGCGAAAACCTCGATCCGTGAGGCCCTGATGAACCGCACACCCTTCGACGCCAAGATCCTCAATTATCACAAAGATTCCCACAGCTATATCGCGGGGATTTACGTGGTGCCCTTCCACGACCGCTTCACGGGCTGCGATCACTTCCTCGCCCTGGAAAGAGAGCTGCAGGATTGGGACGACGAACTCCTCGACGATCACCACTTCGCCAAGTCTCTCGCAGATATTTTCTGCATCCTGGTGGAGTGACTGCTTCAGGCCGTTAGTAATCCCGCAAGCTGCGCCGCCATCTCCCGGTATCGATCCGCGCCCGCCGGGTTCCCCTGGCGCGCGATTCGGATGACGATGTATTTCTGCACCTCGTAGAGAAGGTAAAAGATCCGCCGGATCTCCGCGTCTTTGCCCGAAGGCCGTTCCCGGCCGTATCCCTCCCAGAACGAGGGGTCGGAGATACCGCAGTAATCCAGCACTGCGAATTCAATTTCCGGATCGCCCCAGAGCGCGCGATCCCAGTCAATCAACCCCGTCAGCCTTCCGTCGTCGTCACAGAGAATATTTTCGGCCCACACATCCATATGCAGCAGGCTGGCCGGCTCCTCGTAATGCTCAAATACATCGCGGTACTCGGTGAAAAGCGCCCGCCATCGCGCTCCTTCCCCGGCATCATACGCGCCGCAGTTCTCAATATCCGAGATCAGCAGATTCCACATCACTTCGAATCCCTCCTGCCAGGTGGATTGGGGCTCCATGGGCCGGTGTGCGCCGAGGTATCCGTAAGCCCCTTCATCCGCCCGGATGGATTCATGCACTTCCCTCAGTTTCGCGCCCAGTGCACGAAAGACGCGATCGCTTCGACCAAGTTGCCCCAGGGGCGCGCCCGGCATTCGCTCCATGATCACAAAGTCCCGCTGCAACAGCGGGTGCTGCGCTTCAAAATACATAATCTCCGGGACCGGCATGCCCGTCTTTTCGCGCAATAAACGATGCAATTCCGGTTCCTGGCGCATCATCCGGTGCTCGTAAAACAGCATCCGCGATCGATCCTCCTCCGGCGCCACCCGCACCACCAACGGCCGCTCAAGTCCTTCTCCTTCCGCGAAAAACG
>JAHEJT010000173.1:0-1684 GCA_024638765.1 Verrucomicrobiales bacterium | reverse complement strand
TGTCCGAGCGTCGCAATTCCGGAATTTCGTCCAACGACAGAGCCTCGGCGACCACACCGCCCAGCCTCGTAGAATCCAACGCGCTCCTTTCTTGGGACATGCACCCCGAGAATAGGGGCAATCCTGAGATTGTCCATCTCGCCAAAATTCAGCTATACTCCCGAAACAACCCTTCTCCGTCCGTCCGGACGGACCACCCGAACATGAATCTCATCTCCATCATTATCGGCATCTGTTGCGCCATCCTGATGTGCTTCGGCCTTATCATTTTCCTGGGCTGGATCAACTGGTTCGTCCTTGCGGGATGCGTTTTCGGCGTAATCTTCGGCGCCCTCAGCGACAAGAAATCCGGCCTCACGATCAACGCCGCCGTCATGGCTGTCGGATTCCTGCGATTGCTCCTGGGAGGAGGTGTCATGTGAGATCACTGCGCGTCATCGGGTGTTCTTTGCTGGCGCTCGCATTGGGCGCCTGCAGCACGGTCACCACGGTGGAACCCTTCGGAATGGAGGTCGCAGAACTCGATCCGGATGACTGGGATGGCACCTGGCAGGCCATCGGCGATTGCGAGCCTTGCGAAGTAAAGCTCACGGCCAAGGGAAAAGGAATTCTCCGCGCCAGCTGGACCGAGGAGGAAGACGGTGTGGAAAAAACTCATACCGGGGACTTCCATTTCCGGGAAGTGAAGGACTCGCTCTTCGCCAGCTTCCTGGGATCGGACCTTGAGGAGGACGAGGAGAAGCAGGAAGAAGAACCCTACCTCTGGGTTATGATCCAGATGAGAGCCGATGACGATAACGAGGATCCGGTTGTCATCGCCTGGGCTCCGGATGCGGAAAAATTCGTGGGCCTGGTCGCTGCGGGAAAACTCCCGGGAACCGTCGATGAAGGGGATTACACCACGGACGTCAAACTGGGAAAGCTTTCCGCCGCACACTGCGAATTGATCGCCTCGGAGCAAGAGGGTGTCCTCTTCCTCTGGACCGAGCCCCTCCTTTACCGCCGGATTGCGAATGAGTGATCCGGGGTCCAATTCCCCTCGTCTGCTTGTTTTCGGGGCACACCCCGACGACGCGGAATATCATCTCGGCGGGCTCATGGCGCTTTACCGTGAGCGCGAATTCGAAGTGAAAGTCATTTCCGCCACCAATGGGGACGCGGGCCACCACCGGATGTCGGGACAAAAACTTGCGAAACGCCGTAAGGCAGAGCTAAAAAACGCGCTGGGCGTGATCGGTGCCACCCGCGAAATCTGGAATCATCATGACGGCCGGCTCGAGCCGAACCTGGATCTCCGCTGGCAGGTCATCATGGAGATTCGCCGGTTCCAACCGGACCTCGTTGTCACTCACCGGACCAACGATTACCACCCAGATCACCGCGCCATCAGCCAGGCGGTCCAGGATGCATCTTACATGGTGACGGTGCCGCCGGTGGTCCCCGATGTGCCCGCCCTGAGAAAAGACCCCGTGGTCGCTTACATGACCGACCGTTTTACCAAGCCTACGCGCCTGCAAGGGGACGTCGTCATTGATGTCACCGAAGAATTCGACATCATGCTCGAGATGGCACACCGCCATACTTCCCAAACGTATGAGTGGTTGCCCTACAATCGGGGGATCGGTCCGGTCCCGGAAGAAGAGGACGCGCGCAGACAATGGTTGCGTCCCCATCTCGAAGAACG
>JAHEJT010000172.1 GCA_024638765.1 Verrucomicrobiales bacterium | reverse complement strand
CTCTCCCCCCGCAAGTCGAAAGACCGCCCCTCCCCATCGACCCGGCTCCCACCCGTCTCCTCCCGACCGCGTCGGGTTTCGCTGCGCCCAGCATCTTCCATCTTCCATCTTCCATCTTCCGTCTACCATCCCTTAGACTCGCCCATGCCCCGCTTCCTCCCGCTCCTGCTCGTCGCCTTCATCCTTCATCCTTCATCCCTCATCCTTCAGGCCGCGGAGCGGCCCAACGTCCTCCTCATTTACACCGATGACCAGGGATCCATGGACCTCGGCTGTTACGGCTCGGAGGACCTCCTCACTCCCAACCTGGATCGACTCGCAGCGCGCGGGGTCCGCTTCACGCGCATGTACGCGCCCTCCGCGATCTGTTCGGCTTCCCGCGCCGGACTCATGACCGGCCGCTTCCCCGCCCGGGCCGGGGTCCCCGGCAATGTCAGCTCCGCCCACGGCGAGCCCGGGATGCCCCCGGAGGAATTCACGCTCGCCGAACTTCTCAAGGACGCCGGATACCGCACCCATCACGTCGGCAAATGGCACCTCGGCTATACCCCGGAAACCATGCCCAACGCCCAGGGCTTCGACACTTCTTACGGCCACATGGGCGGGTGCATCGACAATTACTCGCACTTCTTTTTCTGGAACGGCCCCAACCGGCACGATCTCTGGCGCGACGGAAGAGAAATCTGGGAGGACGGCGTCTACTTCGGAGACGGCATGGTGCGCGAAGTCACCGGCGCCATCGATGCGGAGCCGGGCCACCCGTGGTTCATCTACTGGGCCATCAACTGGCCGCATTACCCCCTCCAGGGCACGGACAAATGGCGCCAGGCTTACAAAGAGAAAGGTCTCGAGAGCCCTCGCGATAAGTATAATGCCTTCGTCTCTACGCTCGATGAAATCGTCGGCCGGGTCCTCGATCACCTGGAGAATTCCGGACGCACCGGGAAAACCCTCGTGATCTTCCAGTCCGACCACGGGCATTCCACCGAGGAACGCACCTTCTTCTCCGGCGGCAACCCGGGTCCTTACCGCGGCGCCAAGGGATGTCTCTTCGAGGGCGGCATCCGCGTCCCATCCATCGTTTCCCTGCCCGGCGCCCTCCCCGAAGGAGAAACGCGCGACCAACTGGTAACGGGCTGCGGCTGGTTCGCCACGGTGGCGGAACTCTGCGGCGTCCCGATTCCCGCGGACCATCATCTCGACGGAAAGAGCTTCCTCGATGTGATTCGCAACGCCGATGCCCCCGGGCCCCACGACCACTTTTACTGGCAACTGGGCAAAGGCCAGAAAGCGCAATGGGCCGTCACCGAGGGCGACTGGAAACTCCTCGGCAACCCGAAGGACAACTCCGACCGGACCGCCGGGGTGAAACTCGACAGCCTTTTCCTCGCCAACCTCGCAATGGACATCGGG
This sequence comes from Verrucomicrobiales bacterium, assembly GCA_024638765.1. Lineage (GTDB taxonomy): Bacteria > Verrucomicrobiota > Verrucomicrobiia > Verrucomicrobiales > DEV007 > JAHEJT01. Next base: position 8,993 of record JAHEJT010000172.1, on the reverse strand, counting down.
GAAAGTGAGAACGTCGCCGGCCGCCACCCGGAGATCGTCTCGCGCCTCCTCGAGATCCGCGAACGCCACGCCGCCAGCATCGAAGCGGATCAGGGCGGCAGATAAGAGCGATGGAGAACGAACCTCCAGGTTCGTTCAGAACGAGTCTGAAGACTCGTTCTCCGAATCCCACTGGCGACGTGTCCCGCGGAGTCGCCGACTGCTCTCCACCGCATCCCATTTCTGTGTGTCATCCTGAGCGAAGCCTGTGGTGAGCTTGCCGAATCCATCGAAGGATCCCGCTCCCCACCCTGCGTGTTCGATTTCCCAAGAAAGATCGGGCGCCACCGCAGCCCTCGTGTGTTGTCTGGCGGCAGAACGCCTCATGAACCTAAGTGAGATCCTTCGACTTCGCTCAGGATGACACCCGGGGTGTGCGGGAGGACACGGAGAAGGACGGTGACCGCAACCCTGAACCTCCTGTCCGCCGTAGCCTTGGCGAAGGAGGATGAACCCTAAACGCGGCGCGAAGCGGCGCCCCCCATCTTCTCCCGACTTCGTCGGGACTTCGCTGCGCTCAGCATCCAGCAATCCAGCATCCGCCCCCCTCGCCCCACTCCACTCTCGACCCAGTCCGGCCGCCCCGCTATGATCCGTGCACAGCGCGCGCGATGACCGAATTCCTCGAAAAAATCGATCTCGAGAAACTGCTCACCCGGCTGCAATCTTTCGCGGTCGAACCCCAAACCTGGATCCAGGTCGCCATCCTGCTAGGCTGCATCCTCTTCGCCTGGCTGGCCGGAAGAATAATCCGCAAACGACTCACGGAACGGCCTCCCGCTTTGTTCGAAAAACTCAGCGCCCGCATCCGTGCCCACCGTCAGCTTTCCCCCTTCCGGCTCGTCCTCCTGCCCACTCTCTGGCTGGCGACTTACCTCTACAATCAACTCGGAAATCCCTGCGCCCTTCTCAAAGCATCCACCCTCATCTTTACCACCTTCGTCCTCCTCACTCTTCCCACCAAGTTCATCCGCAGCCGCTTCTGGATGCGCCTGATCACGGGCGGTCTCTTCCTTATCGCCGTCCTCTACATCCTCGGCCTCCAGGACGATGTGGTCGATTTCCTCAAGGCCCGCCGCATCCCGCTGGTGCCCTGGGACATCACCCTCTTCAAACTGCTCTCCGGTTTCTTCACGCTGGTCCTCCTTCTCTGGCTCGCCGGTGTCTTTTCCCGGTTCGCAGTCACCCGTATCGAGAAACTTCCCGAAGTCCCCCCCACGCTGCGGGTGCTTATCGGTAAAGTGGCGCACTTCGCCATCTTTGCCCTCGCCATCATCATCAGCATCCAGGCCTTCGGTATCCCCCTCGGCGCCCTGGCGGTCTTCGGCGGCGCCCTCGGCCTCGGCGTGGGATTCGGACTCCAGAAAGTCGTTTCCAACCTCTTCAGCGGCCTCATCATCCTCCTCGATAAATCCGTGAAACCGGGCGACGTCATCGAGATCGGCGGCACTTACGGGTGGATCAATTCCCTGCGCACCCGATACGTCTCCGTGATCACGCGCGATAACAAGGAACACCTCATTCCCAACGAGGATCTCATCACGCAACCCGTCATCAACTGGTCGTTCACCAACCGCCTCGTCCGGCTCAAGGCGCCCATCGGGGTGGCTTACAATTCCGATGTCCGCAAGGTCATCGATCTCTGCGTGGAAGCGGCCGAGTCCTTCGAACGCGTCCTCACCGATCCGCCGCCACGCTGCCTCCTGCGTGGGTTCGGCGATAACTCCATCGACCTGGAACTGCGTTTCTGGATTCAGGATCCCTCCAACGGCACCGCCAACATCACCAGCGAAGTCCTCCTGGCAGTCTGGGATCGCTTCCAGGAACACGACATCGAAATCCCCTTTCCCCAACGGGATGTCCATATCCGGAGCGGGGAAGCGTTGCCGGTGCCGAAAGCGACGCGGTAAGGAGGGCCAGACGCCCCCGCGGAGCCGACGATTGCCCCCAGGACATCCCCGAACTGTCCCTGTCCGAAGTCGAAGACTTCGGGCCCGCTGTCCCACGACGACCCCCCCGAAGTGTCCCACTTCGGCTACGTCGCGGAGCGCCGGGCCCACTTCCCCTAAAACGGCAGCGGCGCCTTTTTCTTCTCGGGCTTCTTGACGGGCGCTTCCGCTTCGATCGGCGCGGTCTCGCCCTCCGGAAATGGCGCCGGCAACTCTCCCGCCGGCCTTTTCCCATCGTCCTTGCGGTTCTTGAATCGCAGCTTCCGGAAAAGATTACGAAAACCGCCTTTCTTTTCTCCGGTCTCTTCCGCCGCTTCTACGACTTGCAATTCCACTTCGAAAGGCCGCTCGGACAACGCCTGGGCAGGGATTCCGTCCACCACGGGCTGGGGCGGCGCTTGCGGTGGGGGCGCAGGGGGAGGCGGCGACGGCTTGGTTTCCGGCGGTCCTGCCAGCATGCGTTCCAATCCCTCCGGTTTCTCGGATAGCTTGGGCACGGACGGCCCCGCAGCACGCGATGGCTCCGGTGGTTTACTCGCAACCGCGGCCGGAGCGAGAGTCGTCTTCTTCACCGGAGCGGACGGAGGCCTGGTCTCGGCCGGAGGCGGCGGGGCGGGAGTCCGCGCCGGAGAAACCTTGCTGACCACCAGCTGCGGGGGCTCGGCGGCCGGGACCGGGGCCGAGGGCACGACCGGCGGCGGCGGGGGCGCCAGGGCCGGATCGGGGACGGCGAGTTCCGCCGGCGCGGTCTGCTTCGGCTTGGCCAGCGAGGGCAGCGAAAGCGTCAGCCCTTCGGTTAGGGATGCATCCAGTTCTTCCGATTTGGCGGTGAGAAACCCGGTCGCTTCGGCGATCTCGGCAATGATTTTTACCGTGTCCGCCGAAAGCGTCACCAGGGATTTGGGCGCGCCATCCACCATCCGGTAAACACTGACGCCCAGGAGCGTCCCATCGGATCCAAAGACCGGGACCCCGGGCACGCCCACGGACGTCTGGTAAAAAGTTCTGCTGCCCCGCACCACGGAAGAGATGTTTCCGATCGCCACGCTCGCGGTCCGGTCCATGCCGGCGTCCTGCCGGGAAACGGAGATGACATCGTCCATCACATCCAGAGAAGCGGCTTGCTGCACGTTCACCGCGCGAAATGCGGCGCCACGCTGCGCTGCGATCTTGGCATCCGGCCGCAGGAACGCCAGATCCAGTTCCTGATCGCGGTAGACAATGTCCGCGGGCACCGCGACCCCGTCCCCCAGCACGATCTCAAGAAAACTGAACTCCGCTTTCGTCTCCACCCGCGTCATGCCCGCGGGCAGCTTCAGCGGTTGCCCGGCTAAAGCGCGCTCGGCGTCGAGCAGGGTATTGGAAACCGCCGTAAGCCCCGAGGCATCCACCACCGTCCCCCGTGTTTCCACCCGGCCCTCGATGTCCGGCACCGCGCTGCCGTCCGCGCGGCTCCGCAGTTTCACGGCAGCCGACACCCAGACCACGGATTGCTGCTCCCTTTCCAGGATGCGGCGCGCAGACTCCTTGAGTTCCTTGGGGTGGAGAATGTTCTCGGCGGCGGCGGGATGCGCGGAAAAGGTGGACGCCATCGCCAGAAAAAGGCAGAAAAGCCCAGGCGGGCTAAAGCCTTGATTCCGTGTGAGTGCGCGCATATCCCCTTCCCTTAAACCGGATCGGGCCAACTCTCAACGAACTTCGCAGGGAAGATCTGCGGGGTGCGGGCCGGCGAAAGAAAGTTGCGTCCGCAGACTTTCATCTCTGAGTATACTGATTATAATAAATAGAGCCCGGCGCCTCCATCTCTCTCATGCCAACCCACTGCTTTGTCATCCACCGACACGCGTTTGTCGGGATGACATCAAAGAGAACCGTCATTGGAAACAAACAACCCGCCCCTAGCCCCTCGACACTCGCCACCTGACACCTGATACCTGATACCTGAACAGGGTACTCGCTCACGCTCGCACCTACACACCTGAACCCTGAACGCCGGCACAGCCGGCCCCCCATGGATCCCAAATACACCGAAGAAAGCATCCGCTCCCTCGACTGGAAGGAACACATCCGCCTGCGCCCCGGCATGTACATCGGAAAGCTGGGCGACGGCTCTTCCCCGGACGACGGCATCTATGTCCTCCTCAAGGAGACCCTCGACAACTGCATCGACGAGTTCGTGATGGGCTATGGCAAGACCATCCAGATCGAGTTGGACGAAACTTTTCTGCGCGTCCGCGATTTCGGCCGCGGCATCCCCCTGGGTAAACTCATGGATTGCGCCGCCAGGATCAATACCGGCGCCAAGTACGATTCCGAGGCCTTCAAGAAATCCGTGGGTCTCAACGGCGTCGGCATCAAGGCGGTCAACGCCCTCTCTTCCTTCTTCGAAATCCAGGCCTTCCGCGACGGCAAAACCAAGGCCATCGAGTTTTCGCGCGGGGAAGTCGTCAAAGAAGATAAAAAGGCCCGGGCCACCAGGGAGAAGGACGGGACCGCGCTCTCCTTCGAAGCCGACGGCGAAATGTTCGGCAAATACGCTTACGACGAGGAACTCATCGAGCGCATGCTGCGCTACTACGTCTATCTCAATCGCGGCCTGACGATCGATTTCAACGGCAAGAAATTCCGGTCCAAGGACGGGCTCCTCGACCTGCTCAAGGAAATCCTCAGCGAGGAACCGCTTTATCCCGTCATCCACATGGTGGGCAAAGACATCGAGATCGCGTTCACCCACGCGAAACATTACGGGGAAGAATACGATTCCTTCGTCAACGGTCAGCACACCACCCACGGCGGCACTCACCAGGGCGCCTTCCGCGAGGCCCTCGTCAAAACCGTGCGGGAATTCTTCCGCAAGGATTACGATCCCTCCGACATCCGGGCCTCCATCACCGCCGCCATCAGCATCAAGATCGAGGAACCGGTCTTCGAATCCCAGACCAAGACCAAGCTGGGTTCGACCACCATGACTCCCAAGGGCGGACTCACGGTCCGGAATTTCGTCGCCAACTTCCTCGCAAAGGAGTTGCACAGTCACCTGCACAAGAATCCTGAGACCGCCAAGGCGCTCCAGCAGAAAATCCTGGAAGCCGAGCGCGAGCGCAAGGACCTGCGCGGGATCCGCAAGCTGGCGCGGGAAAGCGCCCGCAAAGCCAAGATCCATAACAAGAAGCTCCGCGACTGCCGCATCACGCTGGATTCCAAGCACAAGCGTCGCGAGGAATCGACTCTCTTCATCTGCGAGGGCGATTCCGCCAGCGGTTCGCTGACCTCCTCCCGCGACGTGGAGACCCAGGCCGTCTTCAGCCTTAAGGGCAAACCCCTCAACTCCTACGGCCTCAGCCGCAAGGTCGTTTACGAGAACGAAGAATTCAATCTCCTCCAGCACGCCCTCAACATCGAGGAAGGCCTGGACGGCCTCCGCTATAACAAGGTCGTCCTCGCCACCGACGCCGATGTCGACGGCATGCACATCCGTCTGCTCTTAATAACCTTTTTCCTCCAGTTCTTTCCCGAACTGGTGAAAAGCGGTCACGTCTACATCCTGGAGACCCCCCTCTTCCGCGTGCGCAACAAGAAGGAAACCCATTACTGCTATTCCGATGACGAGAAGGCGGCGGCCGTGAAAAAATGCGGCGCCGGCGCGGAGATTACCCGTTTCAAAGGGTTGGGAGAAATTTCGCCGAATGAATTCAAGCAGTTCATTGGCGAGGGCATCCGCCTGGATCCCGTGATGGTGCCTCCCAAGGCTTCCATCCCCGACATCCTCAAGTTTTACATGGGCAAGAATACTCCCGACCGGCAGGAGTTCATTATCGACAATCTGCGCATGGAAGCGGACATCGTGCGGGATCTGGAGGGACCGGAATCGGGTGCAGGCAGTGCCGGCGCCGCAATCCCCACCGAACAGCTCGAGCTACTGCCAGTGTGAACGCTGCTGCCCTCTCTTGTCATCCCTGCGCCTAAGTTTATGCTCACGAGCATATTTTTGTCATCCCTCCACCCTATTTTGTCATCCCGAGCGCAGTTTTGTCATCCCGAGCGGAGTGTTGTCATCCCGAGCGCAGTGTTGTCATCCCGAGCGGAGTGTTGTCATCCCGAGCGGAGTCGAGGGATCCCTCTACCGGACATGTGTTCTCAGGAACCTATTACCTATCTTTTCTCCCAATGCTCTCGCAATCACTCTGTCGGGTGAATGATCCCTCTCACCTGCCGCGCCTTTACATGATAGCGTCGCTTTTCGAATTTAAGATAACACCCGAAGAATAGAGAGATCCCTCGACTCCGCTCGGGATGACACACGGGGAAATTGGTCAGCCCGAGATGAGCCAGGGCGTCGCTCCTAGCCTTCCGATACCTTTCGCTGCCTAACGCCCCATGCGTAAAAAACCTTCCAAGAAAAAAAGCGCCGTCAAGAAAACCGCGCGCCCGGCGGCCAAGAAGAAATCCGCCCCGGCAAAATCCAAGACGAAGACCAAGACCGCCGCCCCCTCTGCGCCGGCGGTGCACATGGACGTGGACAAAATGTACGGCAACTGGTTCCTGGATTACGCTTCCTATGTCATCCTCGAGCGCGCGGTCCCGCACGTCGATGACGGACTCAAACCCGTCCAGCGCCGCATCCTCCACGCCCTCAAGGAAACCGACGACGGACGTTTCAACAAGGTGGCCAACGTGGTGGGCAACACCATGCAATACCATCCCCACGGGGATGCCTCCATCGGCGACGCCCTCGTCCAGCTGGGCCAGAAAAATCTCCTCATCGAAACCCAGGGCAACTGGGGCAACATCCTCACCGGCGACAAACCCGCGGCCCCCCGCTACATCGAAGCCCGGCTCTCGAAGTTCGCCAATGACGTGGTCTTCAATCCCAAGACCACTTCCTGGGCCCTCTCTTACGACGGACGCAAAAAGGAACCCGTCACCCTGCCCGCGAAATTCCCGCTCCTCCTGGCCCAGGGCGCAGAAGGCATCGCCGTGGGCCTGGCCTGTAAAATCCTTCCCCACAACTTCAACGAACTCATCGACGGCTGCATCGACGTCCTCCGAAAAAAGAAAACCAATCTCCTGCCTGATTTCGCGACGGGAGGCATCGCCGATTGCGCGGAATACAACCAGGGCCTCCGCGGAGGGCGCATCCGGGTGCGCGCCAGGATCGAGGTCAGCAAACGCAATCTCTTCACGATCACGGAACTTCCCTTTGGCACTACCACCACCAGTCTCATCGACTCCATTATCTCGGCAAATGAGAAAGGAAAATTGAAGATCGCGAAGATCGAGGACAACACCGCCGGCGAGGTGGAGATCCGGGTTTACCTTCCCGCGGGCGCCCATCCCGACGCCATGCTCCAGGCGCTTACGCGTTCACCGACTGCGAAGTCTCCATCGCTCCAAATGCCTGCGTCATCGAGGACAACAAACCGCGCTTTCTCCCGGTCAACGAAATCCTCAAGCGCGCGGCGTTGCGGACCCGCGATCTCCTCAAGGCGGAACTCGAGATCCGCCTCTCGGAGCTCAATGAGAAATGGCACTTCTCTTCCCTGGAAAAAATCTTCATCGAAAAACGCATTTACCGTGACATCGAGGAATGTGAAACCTGGGAAGCGGTCATCGCGGCGATCGACAAGGGCCTGCGCCCTTACAAGAAACGCTTTAAACGGGCGATCACCGAGGAAGACATCGTCCGGCTCACGGAGATCAAGATCAAGCGCATCTCCAAGTACGACGTCAAGCGGGCCGACGAAGCCATCAAGGGTTTGGAAGCCGATATCGCGGAAACCGAAAATAACCTTAAGAACCTCACACGGTACTCCGTCGCTTTTTTCAAGGAGCTGAAGAAGAAATACGGCAAAGGCCGGGAGCGCCGGACGAAAATCCAGAGCTTCGAGAAAGTCGTGGCCACGGAAGCCGCCGTGGCCACGGAAACGCTTTATTACAACGACGACACCGGCTTCGCGGGGTATGCCATCAAGGGGCACAAGGTCGGCCCCTGCTCGCGCATGGACGACATCATTGTCTTCTGCCGGGACGGCACCATGAAAGTGACCAAGGTCAGCGACAAGGCCTTCGTCGGCGAATCCCCCATTCACGTGGCGGTCTTCCGGAAAGACGAACCCTTGATCTACAACATGATCTATTGCGACGGCCGCGGCGGGAAGACCTACGTAAAACGCTTCCGCGTCGGCGGCGTCACCCGCGACAAGATTTACGACCTGGCCCAGGGCACCAAGGGCACCCGGGTCCTCAACCTGCACGCCTATCCCGACGAGAAATCCGCAAAAGTCACGGTCATCGTCCACCTCCGCAAAGCCCCCCGCCTCCGTTACCTGGAACTGGAACTGGATTTCGGCGAATACGATATCAAGGGCCGCGGTTCCAAGGGCAACATCATCACCAAGCACGCCGTGGAGCGGGTCGCAATGCATTCGCGGGGAGAGTGACGATTCAGTTATCAGTTATCAGTTATCAGTTATCAGGTATCGGGACTGCCGTGCGCGAAAGCGCAGGTCTGAATCCGGAGGCAATTGCGCAGAGCCTGCCGCAGGCAGGATAATCGGGTAACGGGTATTGGTCCGTGGTTGCGATCTGCCGGTGGGAGCGCCTCACTGCATTGCGAAGCACATTCTGCAGAGCGCCGAAGGCGATCACACTTGTTCTCCGAATACCACTGCGCGGCTCTCTTGTCATCCCACGCCCCTTTCTTGTCATCCCGAGCGGAGTCGAGGGATCTCCCTTCCCGCTAGGGGCCTTCGCAAACCGTGTACCTCTCCCACCACCCAAGGCTTCCGTACCGCCGCGATCTAACCGGCTCTACTTGTTCAGAGACCGCGTCTTTGCACGAAATCGAGCCGCTGGGAATGGAAGAAAATCGAAGGAGAGTAGCGGGATCCCTCGACTCCGCTCGGGATGACACAGAGGGGGCGGCTCGGGACGACACAGAACAAGGACGGAGGTCCTTCATCCTTCATCCTTCATCCTTCATCCTTCATCCTTCATCCTTCACCC
>JAHEJT010000171.1 GCA_024638765.1 Verrucomicrobiales bacterium | reverse complement strand
CAGAATCAGGATAGAGTAGATCGAAGAGAGAATTCTCACCGGGACATACGGCGAAAGGCGATAGGGTTGGTTCGAGAAGTGATTCGGTGTTGGGCGGGTTTCAATTATTGGAGGTGATTCGAGAGAAGAGTATTGCGCGACGAAAGAGATCAGAATCCGGGGGGAATCAGAATGCTGAGATCGTTGGAAGGAATGACGCTGATCCCGACTCCGAATTCGAGGAAATCGTTGTCGGACGGCAGAAAGGTTGCCAGGTTGAGCATCTGGCTGCCGTTGGAAATGTAGGTGCCCGAGAGCATCAGGTCGTTTCCTTCGGTGGTGTAAAGCTGGACGTAATCCGAGAACGCGGACAATGAGTCGGGGAGTGCCAGGGCGCCGAGCGGGCCGCCTAAGGTGGTCAGGGGATTGACCTGCCCCACCAGATTGAGCGCGTTCTTGTAAACGCTGACGCGGGTGGGGTCCAACTTCACGTGTGAGAGGACATCCCCCCCGATCACGAGATCTTTGTCCGCGTCCGACACGAAAACGAGTCCCTGGCCGGGGTAAACACAGCGGTTACTTGCTGGTAAAAATGTAGCCAGATCGAGCCAGTCGGTGCCGTTATAAATGTAAGTCGTGTAGGTTCCGTCGTCGTTATAGACGATCACAAAATCGCTGAAGCTGGTGATGGTCGCGTTCTTAAAGACGGAAGCCAGGGTTGTATGTGCGCGCACGCAGATGGATTCGGTGCCCGCGAGGTTGAGCGCGTCGAAGTCGGCGGCTTCGATGGCGACGTTCAGGGTGGTGGCGGTGTTGGAGACGATATCGAAGATGAGACCTTCGGAGGGGTGGCCGGACTCCACGATCTCGGCGTAATGCGTGGGTTGGGAGGCGGTTTCATTGAAGGCGCCGGGAGTCCATCCGGCGTCCGCGACAATGAGGGCGGAGTTCGGGCTCACGGGAGCGGCCCCGGTGAGGGCTCCCTGGAATTCCTTGCGGGTGACCAGTCCGGGGACGAAGAGGTTCGAACCTTGCTGGACCTGAAACTTATAGATGCCCACCGGATCGGTGGAATCTTCGACGGCGCAGACCGAGAGAACCGGGACGAGGAGAAGGAGGGCGGTGGCTCTCTTCAAGGAGTCAAACATGCCGGGGTGCAGACTATAAATACAAGGTTTATTGGATAGAAAACAGGTCAACATGGTAGCGAGAGACGGTTCTGTCAAGCAAACATTCTGGAGTTCTTAACAATTAAGGTTTATTAAATGAGCTAATTATTATAATTATGATAATTATAGTTTATCCGCATTTGCCCGAGTGTCAACCGGCCGACACGGCAATCGCCGGCAGCGGCCGCGTCGTCCGGGTCCGGACGACCGCAACCAGCCGGAATTATCCGAGGGCCGGCAGAATGCCGGATCGAGAGGATCCATGCTCAGGGCGGTGCTTCTTTGGTTCGACGGTGGTGGAGAGAAGCCAGGGATCACGACGGGGGACGGCGCTCTCGCGCCCCCCGGGGGGAGCGCCTTCTCGGACTGGCAGGAGGGTGCCCGAAAGGGCCTGATTTGTCAATACAGCGTATTGTCGTACTGGCGCATCGGCCTCCGGGAGGGTTTTCCGCGGTGGCTTCCCTTCCGCGCATCCGAACAAAGGTTGCCCGGTGGCCTCCTGGTTTCCCTGACGACGCCGGAACGGCTTTCTCCTTCGTCTTTCCGGCCCGAGCGGTTTCCCGCAGGATGGATTAAAGCGGGTTTACCGGGTAACTGGTCCGGCGGCAAAAGCGCTTGCGGATGATCTCGTCGTAGATCCAGCGGTAGGTCTTCTCCAATCCTTCGCGAAGCTGGATCGAGGGTTCCCAACCGAGTCGGTCCTTGATCAGCGTGTTGTCGCTCTTGCGGCCGCGCACCCCGGCGGGTGCGTCAAGACGGTGTGTCCGGTTCACGCGAACGTGGGCGATTTCTTCCACGATATCGACGAGTTGATTGATGCTCACCGTTTCACTGTTACCCAGGTTGACCGGTTCGAGAATGCCGCTCTTCAGGATGGCGACGGTTCCCTTAAGGCAATCGTCGATGTAGGTGAAACTGCGCGTTTGTTCGCCGTCACCCCAGATTTCAATGGAATAACTGCCGGAGAGCTTGGCTTCGATTACCTTGCGGCAGATGGCGGCGGGGGCGTTTTCCCTTCCGCCGTCCCAGGTTCCCAGGGGACCGTAAATGTTATGGTAGCGGGCGACCCGGGTCTGCAGACCGAAGTCCTCGCGGAAGTGACGGCACATGCGTTCGCTGAAAAGTTTTTCCCAACCGTGTCCGTCCTCCGGCATGGCCGGATAGGCGTCGGATTCCACCAGGGGCGGTGCTGCAGCCAGGGCTTGTTTTCCGTTGGCATAAACGCCGGCGGAGGAAGCGTAGAAGAATCGTTCCACGCCTTGGATTCTGGCGGCCTGGAGCAGGTGGGTGTTGATGAGCACGCTCAGCATGGAGCGGGCCTTGTGATTTTCAGTGAATTCCACACCGCCGGTGTCCGCGGCGAGATTGTAAACGATGCGGGCGCCGCGGGTGGCGCCGAGGCAGGCGTCGGCGTCGCGCAGGTCCAGGACCAGGTTTTCGGCCTCGCGATGGGTCTGAGACCAGGCGTTGAGCGGCTTGAGGTCGACGGCACGGATGTTGTTATATCCGTGTTCGAGGAGGTAACGGACCAGATGGCCGCCGATAAAGCCGCCTGCGCCGCAGACGAGGATTTGGGGATTGTTACGGGGATTAGTTTGCACGGTTTCGAATGGTTGAGTCTAAAAAGTGGTAATATTCTTAAATTTACAACAATTTTAGCCGCTTGCAACGGGTATTTGGCTCTTTTTCCGGTTTTTTCCTGATTTTCAGGGGTTTTTTGGGGGGCGGCGCTTTACGCCGGGTTATGAGTTATCAGTTCTTGGTTATCAGGAGTTGGAGGCGGTGCGGAGCGTGTAGAGCGAAAAGCGGGGTCCCGGGAGAGGGCGGGATCCCGGGAGAGGGGCCTGTCCCCTGGGATCCCGGGAGAGGGGCCTGTCCCCTGGAGGGGAAAGGGGCCTCTAGCCGCCTTCGTGAGAAGGTGGAGAGCGGTGGGGAAAACGGACCACGCGCTTACGCGCGCGGCTACGTTCCGAGCCCCTCGACGAATTCCTGTTGGAAAGGTATACGGCGTTCACTTCCGTGGGCGCGCTCCGCCGGTCGTTCCGGGCGCTGGAGAGGCCGGCGCTGGAGAGGCCTGTCCCTTGGGGGAGGAGTGTTTTGAGCTTGCGGCGGCTTGGCGACTGCCCTGCGCGGCAAGCGCTCATGAGAAGCGCGAAGCGCAAATTGCAGATCGTGCGAAGCAGGATAAACCCGCGCCCTACCTCTGGTGGAGTTCGGGCGGGACGCCTGCGTCAGATTGCGGAGGTCAGACCTGCGCCCCCTACAGCGGGAACTTGAATTCCTCGGGCTTGACCGCGAGCACGGAGCAGGGGGATTCATTGACGACGCGTTCCGCCGTGGTGCCTAGAAGAAGAATCTTCAGCCCGGTCCGCCCCCGTGTGCCCATCACCGCGAGATCGGCCTCGCTCTCGCGCAGAAATTCCAGAATCGCATAGCCCGCGTGCCCGCGCTCGACGAGGTGGGTATTCGCTTCGAGAGCGGGGAACTCCTCGCTCAATTCTTCCAGCAGGCCATCGAGTTTGTCCTGGAGGAGCGAAAGATATTGTTTTCGGTAATCCGCGTTCGGAGCCACGGTCAGATTATACTGCACCGCGGTGGGATGCATCCACGGGGGATAATGGACGTGCAGGATTTCCAACGATGCGCCGTCCTGCAGAGCGATCTTGGCCCCCAGTTGCACGGCTTTTATCGAGTTCTCCGAAAAATCGGTGCACGCGACGATTTTCCGGAAGGGATGATCCTGCGATTTGCGCACGAGGAGGACCGGAGCGGCAATCTTGCGGACGGCTTTCACGGCGATGGTCCCGGTGCGCCCCTCCTTGGCCTCGTATCCGTGCGCGCCGAGCACCAGCAGACAGGTGGGGGTTTGGGTCGCGGCCCGGAGGATCTCCTCAAAGGGATGGCCGATGACCACGTTGGATGCCACGGGACCCGTGTGCTGCGGGTTTTCTGCAATCAATTCCTCCAGGCGGTCCCGGGCTCGCTGCACGATTTCATCCGTGCCGATCTCCTGAAAATCCTGGAGCGCCTCGATCTGGCGCGGGTCGACGACATGCAGCAAATGCAAATCCGCCCCGTTCCATCCTGCGACGCGCATGCCCTCGCGCAGCGCGTTGCCGGAGCACTTGGAGAAATCGATCCCCACGATAATGTTTTTAAAGTTGGGCATGGATGATACTTGCTGCGCAGTGAAAAGTTATAGGTCGCAAGGTGGGATGCCGGGTCCGGACACTCGATTTGTCATCCCGAGCGAAGTCGAGGGATCTCACGGTTGGTCCAGGACGATCTTAAGAGCCGAGGAAACAATCGAATGCATTCGTAGGCCAACGCTGTAATTCGTGCTTTTGATATTGAGAAAATTGAAAGTTGATTAGAGAGATCCCTCGACTTCGCTCGGGATGACAATGATAACAACGCGGCGGGGGGGGAAGAGACTCCTTTCTTCGTATAGCATAGGCGATCCGGGGTCGATCTGCCTAGCGTGGATTGGCATAGGTTGGGCGTTTTTTGGCGCCGGCTCTCGGCCTCGCCCGCGCTTTACTGCCCTCGTCCCGAGGGCTAGGCTCACGGAATGCACGCTGACGAAGTCCGGGAGCTGGTGCTCGCTTACGATTCTGTCAGCGAAGAGACCCCTTTCGGACCGGAGCCTCTTGTTTACAAGGTGGCGGGGAAAATGTTTGCCCTGCTCATGATTGACGAGACGCCGGTGCGCCTGAATTTAAAATGTGATCCCGACCGCGCCCTGGAACTGCGTGACCGTCATGACGCGATTCTGCCGGGTTATCACATGAACAAGCGCCACTGGAACACGCTGCTGCTGGACGGATCTCTGAAGCCGGACCTGGTCCGCGATCTCATCGCGCACTCTTACGAGCTGGTGGTCGCGGGTCTGCCGAAGAAGGTGAGGGAGGGGCTCACGCGGTGAGCCGTTATTGGTTATCAGTTATCAGGTGTCGGGTGTCGGAGACGACTCCGACTTGGCACCAGCGGTCTCCCCGTCTACTGATCTCCCAATACCTGATACCTGGCAACCGATACCCCCGGACGAAGTCCGGCTACTTCTTAATCTTCTCGGTGGTGGGAAGATAGCGGTAATAGACCTCGAGCATGAGGGTTGAGAGGCAGGTCCGGTAAATGTTGCCGTCCCCCTTGGTTTGCCGTTCGGCGGGATCGTTCTTGCGGGGCGGCCAGAAACCGGTGCGATCCTGGGCGTCGAGCAGCGGTTCGAGAAACATTTCATTCCATTTGTCCCAGGTCCGTCCGCCTGCCTGAAAACAGGCCTGGGTGGTGTAATACCATTCGTAAACATTGATGCTGCCGTAAGAGAGCGACTTGCGCGTATCGAGAATGTACTGGAGACCCTTTCGGGCTTCGGGTTCCTCACCTTTCCCCGCGAACTGCAAGGCCAGCACCCCGACTCCCGCCAGACTGATCTTGTCCCCGGGGGCGTCATAGCCGAAGCCGCCCTTGGGACCCTGCTGGGTGCGGATGAAATTGACGCCCTTGTCAAAGCAGGCGTCCAGTCCGGCGATTTCGATTCCGGTGTGCTTGGCCGCGCTGAGCGCCTGGATCTGCCAGCCGCACACCGAGACGTCCGAGCGATCGCCCTTGTATCCGTAATTCCAGCTGCCGCGAGGGTGCTGCCCTTTGATCAACACTCCCACCGATTGCTTAATGAGATCCCCGAGTCCCGGGATGCGCCGCTTGCCGCGCCTGCTCAGGGTGAAAAGTTCGCAGAGGGCATAAGTGCCGATGGCGTGTTCGTAAGCGAACTGATTGGCGCGGACATCCGACGCCATCTTGCCCTCGTTCTTCATGGCGTTGTCCATGAGATAGGTGGCTGCGTTGACTACTGTTTCCGCGAAGGTCGCCGAATCCGGCGTTTCGCAGTGGCCCAGGTAAGCGAGTAAGGCCAGGCCCGTCATGGCCACGGGATAACCCTTTCCCCAGGAACCATCGGGATTCTGTTGTTCGCCCAGCCAGACCAGGGAGCGGTTGACGGCGTCCTCGCATTTCTTGCTGCCGCCTGCGACTTTGAGACGCGACATCCGGTCCACCAGGCTGCAGCGGCTTTGCATATCGACGGGGAGACTGCCGATCCAACCGTCTGCGCCGGTGGGAAAAGAAATCGCGAAGCTGAGGCCTTCGTCCATGGAGAGACCCGGAATCAGGAGTTCGGGCGGCGGTTCATCCACGGCGGGCACGGCCATGGAAGAAAAATTCGTCGAGGTGAGCAGCTTGACGACTTTGGCGGACGGCTGGGGTTGCTTCACGGTGGGGGTGGGACGAATCTCGGGCTTGGGCAGGTCGGTCGGCGGGGCCGGTCCTTGGACCATGGCGACGATCTGGGGCGGATTGCTCCGCGGCACCGCGATAATGACCAGTCCCAGAATAAAGAACACCAGCACGTGGACGAGAAGGGAGATCATGAGGGACGAGAGCTTGTTCTTCAACTCGGCGCGGCGCATGATCTCTTTTTCCTCCGCCTCCATGGCCAGAATATCGGAAGCATGGAGAATGTGGCCGGCCGTTTCGTCGATCTGCTCGGGATGATAATTGGCAGCGTCCGGGGCCAGCACCACCGCCGCGGAGTCACCCGAAGACGCGGCGGACTCCGCTTTCAGCGGCGCAGCTGCCGGTGCCGGCTTGGAAACATCCGGTGGTGGCGGCCCGGCGATCCTCTGCGGCGGCGTCAGCGGTTTGGGCACCGCGACGCCCGGTTCCTCGGCTTCTTCTTTTTCGACTTCATCCAGATCTTCGTCCGTGATGAGAGTGGCCTCGGGAATTGCTTCCTCGCCATCCGCGTCGAGCAGTGCGGCCTTGGCGCGCAACGCCTCGGCGCTCTTCGGGTTCGCGTGGAGCACCCCGTCGAGGACATGGAGGGCTTGTTCCGGGTCCACCCCGCCGAGGATGGAGGCCGCAAAGATCTGTTCCGCTTCTACGGGCGGCAGCGCCGGCGCCGCGGCAATGGTGCGGGCAGCATCCTCCGGCCGGCCGGCGTCCAGCTGCGCTTCGGCGAGCGCCCTGCGCGTTTTCCAGTCTGCGGGAGAAGCTTCCATGGCTTCCTGCAGACGTTCGATTTCAGAACTCATTCAGGTCAGTAAGGGGGGTTAGGGGAGGTTAACGGGCGGAGAGAGGTGAGGGAAGGATGGATACTGGATACTCGATGCTCTTCGGCGGCTCCGCGGGACGCGTCGCCCTACCTTCGTTCATCGAGAACTCGACCTTTATCCGGAGTTTCGCCTCATAACGAATGATAAATGTGTTCGAGGGTGAGCAAGGCGTAAGCGGTTACCAGGATGGGATCTTTCTCCCACCAGCGCCCCGTCTCATTGACCCAGAATCCGTCGCTGTCCTGTAAATCGAAAAGCTGCGTGGCGAGATCACTCCGCCAGTCGACGGTGTCGCCGCCGGCAAGTTTCAGTTCTTTCACGTCGAGAATGGTGAGGGCCTTGGCCATGGTGTGGTAATAGTAATATAGCCCCTCGTGTCCCATGCCGGGATTTTCTTCGACGGAGTAATTTTTCTGCAGCCAGTCGCGCGCGGCCAGGACGCGCGGGTCGCCACGATCCATCCTCGCGTAAATAAAACTGAGAAGCCCCGCGTAACTCATGCTCCCATAAGACCGCGGGACGGTCCTTCCGTCTTCGAGTCGTTGACTGCCGGCTTTGCTGTCGCCCGGATAATAAATGAATCCGCCGCGGTTTTCCGGATCATCACTGGACCATTCCTGATCGTTGCTTGCGGCAGAATGCTGGCAACGCTGGACGAAGGCGATGGCCGCATCCCAATCCAGTTGGGGGTTGCCTTCTTTTCCGGGCGCGGCCGCGGAATCCGAGAGAAGATTGCGGGAATAATAGAGCGCTTCCAAAGCGAGGTGGGTATTGGAGAGATCAGAGTGCGTGTAAGTGCCGCCATACCCAATGCCGCCGTCGAAGGGGTTGTCGGGCGTCCCCCGCGTGTCGAAATCCGCCTGCTGGGCGATGAGAAACTTTCGCGCTTGGAGGATGGGGAGATCGTATTCGGGTTGTGCCGCCAGCGTGAGGGCGAGCAGAGAGAGCGCGGTGTTGTAAGTGGCGAGGCCGTTTCCGTAAATGCCGCCGTCCTCCCGCTGTCGTGAGAGCAGGAATTCCAAACCACGGAGGAGGGATTCATCGAGAGGCGCATCGGGTGCGCGGGACGGTGCGCCGAGCAAAGCGCAGATGGGGAGCGCGCTGAGTGCCGGATAGCGTTCGTCGCCCCAGGCGCCGCTTTCCGCATCCTGCCGGGACGCGAGCCAGTCGAGTCCCTTTTCGAGGGCGCGTCCAATCTCAAGTTTCAGGGAGTGATCGGCGCGCGCGGGAGACGCGGCGTTGGCATTGGCGGACCAGGTGACCAGAAAGGCGGCGGCGCATGCGGGCAGCAGTCGGGTCGAGAAAGGGAAACGGAGGGGTGGGAGCGTCATCATTCCTCTGCTTTTGGCCTTTGGGCTGGGGGATTGGCGGGCGCGATGATGATTTGCACGGGGGTATCGAGGGAAGGCATCGTTCCCGAGGCGGGAATCCAGTTCTCGTCGTTATCGTTGCCTGGTGCGGAGATATTGATCATTGCCGAGGGATCAAGATAGAGCGCGATCATTGAGCCATCAACCTCCGCCTGGAACGCGCCATCGGAGATACTGGAACCGGTGAAAGACCAGGTCCGGTCTTTGAGAGGGGTCCCGGTGCGGAGAGTGACGATCCAATCCTCGAGCCGGGCGCGCGCTTTTATACCGTCGGCCATCCATTCCAGGTGGATGTGCATCCCGGCCGGGGGCACGGCGGCGGCAGAATTGGGCGGGGGCGCCGGATCGCGGGGGCGATCGCCCGGGGCGCCGGTGGCATCGCGCCGGAACCTGGCGAAGAGATCTCCGGGCGAGGGTTTGAATCCGCATAGCAGGAGCACGGTCTGGAGATCGAAGGGCCGCACGGCGGTGCGAAGCAGGCTCTCGTGCGTCTTCCCGTCTTCATGGACCACGGCGTATTCGATGTGGTCATTGCGCATGTTGACCCGGGCGGGAAAAGAAACTGTCCGGGTCGTGGGATTGAATCGGATGGCGCCCAGTCGAAACTCCGCTTCGGATAATTTTTCGATGTGCGGCGCGGGCGTGACGGCGTGCGCTTTTTCCGCCTGCGGTTCCGGGTGCGATTGTGCGCTTGCGAAAAGAGGGAGTGCGAGGATGAGGGCGGAGAATCGCATGGCGAGAAGTGCGTCGATTCCCTTATGGTAAGCTGCGGGGACGCGGTGTCGAGCGGGGCGGGGCGCGAGGGCGGAAAAATTCCGCCCCTGGGGACTTGCGCGGACCCCACCCCGGCAACTAGCCTGTAAAGGCAGGCGCGCCCCGGCGCAATAAGACCCCGGCATCGGCGCTCTTACACGGTAAAATCATGGCAAGAGGCAGCAAGACAAAAACCCGTTTGCCCGCGAGGAAGCGGGACGTGGCCCTATCGGAAGCTGAAGGACTCGTCCTGGAATCGATCAAGGCGCAGCACCCGGAATGGGTGGACCCGCAATCGGGAGAGTGCGCGCAGTGTGTGACCTACGAGCACGCGTTGGCGCGGGGCGATGGAGACGGGTCCGGCGAGTAGGGGTAAAGGGGGGGGTTGAGGAGGCGCGGAGCCTTTGGAGTGCGCCGGCTGGACGGCGCTTTGGGGGCCGGCGGCTCGACGCCGGGAGGAGAGGCATGTAATCGCCGCCCGCATCGCCGCGCAGTCAAGCCTGCACCTGGGAAAGCGGCGTCAAGCCGCCGCACTCCAAATAACGACGCCCCGCCTGCGACACGTTGACCAATGAATTTGCGGTTGCATTGGGGGACGAGGTACGGAGACTGAAATAGTCGCGGCGTGTCCATGGGGGGCGCGGGCTGCGAGACTGGAGCGATGACGGATTGGATGATTGGACTGATCGTGGCGGGCAGCCTTGTGCTCCTCGCGGTCCTCGTGCATGCCATCGTCAATTACCGGCGGCTCAGGCGCCAGATAGCGATCATGGGCCGCGAGATCACTTCGCTCACTCTCGCGACCTGGCGCCAGGCGCGGCGGATCGTGATTCTTCTTATCGGAAGCAGCGTGATGCTGGTCGGAGTCGTCCTGGTATTCCTTCCCGGGCCCGCGGTGATCGTGATTCCGCTGGGGTTGGCCATTCTCGCGGCGGAATTCACCTGGGCACGCCGGTGGATGAGGCAATTGCGTTACACCCTGCATCTCTCCAAGCGGAAAGCAAAAACCTTCGGCTGGAAACGAAGAACCAAAGCGTCCCTGGACGGTTAAGGGAGTGAAAAGGGAACCGCAAAAGCCGCTGCGCTGGTGGATTCCGGCAGCCATGATCCTG
>JAHEJT010000035.1 GCA_024638765.1 Verrucomicrobiales bacterium | reverse complement strand
CGGGAATTCGCGTCCCGCTGATTGCCAATTGGCCCGGGAAAATCGCGGCGGGCACCAATTCCGATTTGATCGACGCGTCCGATTTCCTCCCCACGCTCGCCGAGCTCGCCAGTGGGAAAGTGCCGGACGATTGGCACACCGACGGCGTCAGTTTCGCTCCGCAGTTGTTCGGGAAAGAGGGCACTCCGCGCGAGTGGGCCTTTTTCTGGTATGATCCGCGCCCCGGCTGGGATAAGGAACGATTCACGCGCGCCATCTTCGCCTTGGATCACGAGTTCAAGCTTTTCTCCGGCGGGCGCATGTTCGACATCTCGGGCGAGACCATGCGCGAGGTGCCGCTCGATCTCGAGTCCCTGTCCCCCGAGGCGGAGGCGGCGCGCGAAAAGTTGCGGGGTGTCATTGCGCGGATGCTGCAGCCGCCGATGTCTCCAGCCGCAGAGACGGAAGTCGACGCATTCGGGAATCCTATTTGAGCGATCTGCCCTCTCTCATCCCGCCACGCCCTGTCATCCCGAGCGGAGTCGAGGGATCTCTCTCTACGTAAAAGGAGGACCGGTTGTCTGCAATCTAACGCCGACATGCAGAGCTTCCGCAAGGGTCTTGCAAGGGTTTGCATGCGCCCGACCTGCAAGAGTTATTAGAAAGGGTTTTGACCTAGCGTGAGATCCCTCGACTCCGCTCGGGATGACAAGGCTCGTGTAACGGAATCTGGACTCGGGCATTTCAAGGCCTGAGCATCCAGTCCCCGCCTTCTCCATTCCATCCTACTCCTACTCCCCTTTCCTTCCGCCCCTGAAATCGCCAACGCTTTCCCTCAAGCGCTATCGAGGAGGAGTAAGAGTAGGAGGACGAGGAGGATTCTCATCGTCGGATCCTGCCCTCGCTCGGGATGACAAGACGGGCGCCCAGCATCAAGCATCGGCTATCCAGGAACCAGGCCCCTCACTCGACCGTCAGCTCGAAGGCCTTGGTCTTGGTGAGGCGATGGCGCGTGCGGTCCGCGGGGCGCGTCAGGTGGAACGAAAATCCTTCCCAGGGTTCGATGTCGGGACGATGACTGGATCCATTGAGTAAAATGTCGTTTTGCTTCACGCCCACGGTGAGGACACGCGGACCGTACGACTGACCCTGGACCTTGGCTTCGAAGATTCCGTTCGGCAGCCTTTTGCAAAGCACGTTGAAGGGCCGAATATTGATGCCGCGCTGGTATCCATACAACGACCAGTGCGCGCGGTATCTGTCGACTTCCTTGGTGGAAAGATTGAATACCAGGTGGTTGGGCGCCACGGCCTCTCTGAGGTGGTCCAGATCGAATCCCTGCGGAAAATCGTGGGAATAGTAAATATCCTTTCTCTCGATGGCAATCGGAGGCACGTGGAATAATATCGATGCGCCGTCGCCTCGATCGAATTCCCTGGGAGCCAACTCGGCGCCATAGGCGGCCATGAAGGTATTCTCCTTGAACACGAACCAGACATCGAAATTGATCTCGTCTTCGAGGACCATTTTCCAGGTGATTTCGTTCCCCTCGAGAAGTGGAGGCTCGCGGTTGCGCAACCACTTCCGCTGCCGCCAGGTGATATCCCCTCTGTCATTCTGAAAATATTTGCGGCTGTGATAACGGAAGCTGACGGGACGAAGGATATATCCCTCCTCGGTCTTCAGGAAAATCTCCGCGCGGGCATTGGGCCCATAGAGCACCAGGTCGAAATTCCTGTGCTCGAAGACCTCGATGACTTCGAATCCCTTGCTCGGGGACCGGAAATCATAAAACTCCGTCCCATACCGGGTCGGACGCGCCGTGGCGAAATTGACTCCCTCGACCTCGATCGGAATCGGATCCATGACCTCTGCCAGCAGCGGCATCGGCGCTTCTTCCACGGGTTCGGCGATGGAAATCAGCGGAGGCAATTCCTTGCCGTCGGTGCGGCTGGCGATTTTGCGGCTCATGATCTCCAGGAACTCGGTTTTCTCCTGCGCGGGCTGGACGTAGACCTTGATCCCCGCCTTGGAAAGTTTGCGCGCATTTTCCACCGCCGCTTCTTCCTCCACAAAATCCTCGAAGTCGGAAAAGACATAGAGTGCGTCGATGCCGAGAGACCGAAGATGGTCCATGGAGCCGGCCACCCGGTTATGGCCGCCCACCGCCAGGTAACAATTCGGCCGCGTCTTGAAGATATGGATCAACCGGTCGACGGCGGCCTGCTCCGCCTTGCGGGGAAGATCGCCCCAGAGAAACCAGAATGGCGTGCGCAGGCCATCGACCACCGGGACGACGTCGTCCGTCGCAATGGGGCGGACCTCGGTTTCGGATCCCGTCGTCCGAAGGATGGTGTGGTTGACGAAGATAATCGACGCCAGGTCGAAGTTGCGATCGATCTCGCGAATCACCTTGGGCAGGAATTCGGCCATGGAACCGGAGACATCGAGGATAACACCCAGGGTCTTGCCTTCGATCGGCTCGCCGAAAAGCATGGGCATACCCACGTCGCCCGATGGACCGAACAGTCGCGACGGGCGGAAACTGGTCCCGTAAACCGCTTGGGCGTCCATCGGCACTTGATCCATCGTGGGGATGGCCATATCCGAAAAGTTCATCGCGCTGACGATGTCCGGCATCCTGCTGGAGGCGGTAGGATTCGACCGCGGCGTCGGCATCTCCACCTTCTTCTTGATCTCGGGGACGACCGGGGGCGTCGGAGCCGCGACCGCGACAATCTGCGGCGGCTGACGCCGAGGCACCGAGATCACGATGACACTCAAAAGGAAAAAGATGAGGACGTGGACCAGGGT
This sequence comes from Verrucomicrobiales bacterium, assembly GCA_024638765.1. Classification (GTDB taxonomy): domain Bacteria; phylum Verrucomicrobiota; class Verrucomicrobiia; order Verrucomicrobiales; family DEV007; genus JAHEJT01. Next base: position 33,025 of record JAHEJT010000035.1, on the reverse strand, counting down.
TGTCAGGGTGAGGGACTGCACCTTTGCCATGCGCAGCCCCTGGCGGTACCGCTCCACGGATTCGGCTTGATGCTCGCGCAAACTCTCTTCCGCAGCGGAATCCGCCGCTTCCTCTTCCGCTTCGCCGGTATCGCGCACGGTCAACACGGGGGGATCCGGGATCGATTTCGATATGTCGCCGACGAGAGACTCCGGGGGCGGGGCCACAAGGGCCGTCCTGGCCGGGACTTCCTGTTCGACGTCCTCCGGTGTCACCTCCACGATCGCATCCGATACCGTGAGGACGATAGGCGCGGCAGGGCCGGCATCCGGTTCGTCGGCTTCCACGACCAGGTGCACTTCCGGGTCCGCATCGCTTTCCCTCGGGGAGGGCGCGTCCACGGGAGGAATTTTCAATCCGCCCGCCAGCGCGCGAGCTTCGTCCGCGTACCCTTCCCGGCGGTAGGCTTCCGCCAAAGCCTGCCGGGTTTCCCGGTTTTCGGGGTCGGCTTCAAGCGCTTTTTTCAGCGCATTGATGATCGCGGACATAGATCTTCACTCTATTAACCGCCCGAAAGGCAGCTTTGTCACGCGGATTGGTGCGGATTTGCGGTCAGATTTGCGGGCAGGCGACCGGTTGTGTATTCCTCCTGCTTCTGCCCGCGGCTCCGCGGAACGCGTCGCCCTACCTTCGTCAATCGAAAATCGACCTGCATGATGCATCAAGCATCCAGTCGTCACTCCGGCAGTTTTGCCACCGCCGGAAGATTCTCCGCGATACCGGCTTCGCGTGCGCGCAACTCGCGGATTAAACGGGCGCGCAACACGACGACGCGATCCCGGTGCTCGGGATTGCGGGCAAGGTTGACGAGTTCCGCAGGGTCCTTGCGGAGATCGTAAAGTTCCTCCACTTCGCCATCGACCAGAGTGCGAATGTACTTGTAACGATCGTCCACCAGCGAGATCCACCAGGGCACACCGGCCGGAGCAAGCACATCGGGATCGGTGGGAATGGTATCGGTGTCGCTTCCATAGCGCTGGCCGGTATACGCCATGAGGACCGGTTGGTCCCAGTGGGCGTCCGGGTTTTTCAACAGCGGCATGAGGCTGCTGCCATACATTTTCCAGGGCAACTCGAGACCGGCGCTTTCAAAAAAGGTCGGCGGCAGGTGCTCACCTCCCACAGGCACTTTGCAGACCGCCCCCTCCGCGATCCGGCCGGGGAAATTGAAAATGAGAGGCCCCCGAATCGTGGCGTCGTAAGGGGCGAGCTTACGCCGAAAGCCGTGCTGTCCCCAGGCGAAACCCTGATCCGCGGTAAATACGATCAAGGTGTTGTCGCGTTGGCCGGTCACTTCGAGCGCTTCGAGCATGCGTCCCACGCCGTCGTCAATGGCGAGGACCCCCTGGTGGTACTGACGCACCCATTGGTCGAGCCGGTTCCCGTGGATCATGTTGGTGGTCACGGTGAGTTGCTCGGTGTCGGAAGCGAGCACCGGATATCCGTCCTCCCCTTTATCCCACTCGTCCCAGGCGCTGGCGTAAGCCGGTTTTCCGTCGCGCGGCGGATAAATATCGGCGGGGACGGGGACTTCGACCCCTTCGTAAGTTTCCAGATGCCGCTCGGCAGGCGTGAACGGTCCGTGGACGGCTCCGTAACACACCCAAAGATACCACGGCTTTTCCTTGTCGCGGTGGGCGCCCTCGATGAATTCCACGGCCCAATCGCTGTAATTGTCGGTGGCATACCCTTTGACCAGCTCCTTCTCGATCCCATTGGTCTGGATCCACTGGTCGAAAAAGTAATTGCCTGCATTCTCCGGAAAGGCGGGGCGATTCCAAACCCGCTGGTAATCCCAGTCGCGGCCGAAGCCGTTGTCGACCCCGGTGTGCCACTTCCCGATTTGCGCCGTGACATATCCCTGCTCGCGAAAGACGCGCGGCCAGAAGGGGCATTGCTCCGGGTCATAAGTGCTCGCCGGGTATTGTCCCTCCATACGCATGGATTCGACACCGAACTGGAGATGTCCCGTAAGCATAGTGGCCCGCGACGGCATGCACCAGGTGCCGATGTAAGAGTGAGTGAAACGGACGCCGGATGCGGCCAGGGAATCGATGTGCGGCGTGCGCACCCAGTCATAGGCCTCCGGATAACAGCCCACCGCCCGATGCGAATGATCGTCGGTGTATATGAAGAGGATGTTGGGGCGCTCTGCGGCAGCCGCAGAATGAGCGAACCACGGTAGACATCCGCCTACGCACAAGGCTACGGCGAGACTTCGTAGAATACACAGAAGCAGAAGTAGAGATTTTGTTTTCACGAGTTTGAATGGGGGCAAGGAAGCAGTTCCCGTTCTCAGATCTCAGCCTCCCGTCTCTCTATTAACGATTCACTAATAACACTGCCGGCGCGTTAGCGCTTGGTATGTTGGCGAAGACAAAACGCAGAGCCCCGCGAAGCGGGGATAATTAACGGCGGCGAAGCCGGCCCCCACGACTTGTCCCCCGACACCCTAATGTGTCATCCCGAGCGCAGTCGAGGGATCTCTCTCCCCATTTACGGCACCCGTTCGACACAATTGCTCACGCATCGTGCCAAGCTATCGATCTTCAAGGCTGGGCGCAAGAGCCCTGGCAACGAATACTGAGAGCGACAACCTTGCAAGAGTACGCACACGACAACGCAACAGTTACCACTCGGTTACGCGTGAGATCCCTCGACTTTGCTCGGGATGACAAGCGTAGCATCTCCCGATTGTCATCGGGACTTCGCTGCGCTCAGAATCCGGTCTCCCTACTAACTAATAACTTATAACCATTAACGGCGGCGAAGCCGCCCCTTCTTCGGCCGCTCCCTCTTCGGCGGGGTCGTCATCTTGATCCAGGCTTCGGCGTATTCGGCATAGACCGGGTCGTCTCTCCAGAACCGGCGCTCGGGCTGGTCCGGATCGACCTGCCCCTCGGGATAATCTTTCCCGGCCACGCTGGCGTCGACGGTCGCATTCCACATGAGATATTTCTTCTTGAGGCGGGCGCCGAGTTCGGGCTTCGACGCAAAAAGATCCTCGGTCTCATTGGGATCGGCCTCCAGGTCGTAAAGCTCGAAGCCCCCTTTCTGGGCGAGCAATTTGTATTGGTTATCGATGATGACCCCGCGCTCGCGGTGCCGGAATAGCAGCGGTTTTTCGCGCGGTCCAATCTCTTTCTCAAAGAGCCGGCGCAGGCTGACGCCATCCTGCGGCTGGAGCATGGAGGAAGCCGGGAGCCCGGCCACCTCGGCGAGCGTCGGGAAGATGTCCACGGTGCCCGCGGGATACTGCGTGACGCGGGGCGCGTTAATCACGGCGGGCCACTCGATAATTCCGGGCACCCGGAGGCCGCCCTCGTAGATCTCGTTCTTGTTGCCTCGCAATCCGCCCACCGTTTCCCTTCCGTATCCCGGGAGTCCCCCGTTGTCGCTGTTGAACCAGAGCAACGTGTTTTCGGCGATGCCCGCTTGGCGCAACCCGGCGCGCAGCGCGCCGATGCTGCGATCCATGGCAACGAGTTCGCCCAGGTGATGCTGGTGACCCTCGGGTAACTCCGCAAAAGGCGCCAGGTCTTCTTCGCCTGCGATCATCGGTGAATGCGGTGAACCGAACCAGATCACTACGAAGAGAGGCTGGTCGCCGTCTTTATTGCCGCGAATAAACTTGAGCGCTTCGTCCACCGCAATTTCGGAGGAATCGCCCTGGAACTGTTCGAAATCTCCCAGCCGGCTCAACAGCGGATCGCGATCGATGAAGTTGGTGGCCGAGAGCCAGGTATCGAATCCAAACGCGCCGGGGCTATGGGTATCGTCCGAAAAAATCGGCACGCCGGGACCGCGCAATCCGTTGAGATGCCATTTGCCGAAATGCGCCGTGGAGTATCCGGCGTCGCGCAGAGCCCGGGCCACCGTCTTTTCCTGGAGTCGAAGCGGGAACCCGTGATCATGCACTCCGGTGCGATCGTTGCTGCGCCCGGTCAACACCGTGGCGCGCGTCGGCGAACAATTGGACGCGCCGGCGTAAAAGCGATCGAAACGAAGACCGTGCGCCGCCATGGCGTCAAGATTCGGAGTCTTGAGATGCGGATGACCATAATACCCGGTTTGCCCCCAGCCCTGATCATCCGTCATCACGAGGATAATATGGGGCCGGTCCTCGGCCCGCAGCCATGAGGACAAGCCCAGGAGGCAAGCGGATGCCAGGATGGTGACGACGGTTTTCATGTTGAAGATCTGAGGGTTGGGAGAGAGAACATCAATCTGGATTCTTGCTTCCTGTGCGCGGGCCAGTCGTCGTTGTTACAACCGGGAAGGGCCCGCAGGCTCGCCTCATTACTTATTCCGAAAGAAATTGGGCGCTTTCCACATCTTTATCTTTAGCTAGACTCAAAGAAAAGGCCCAATCAATCTATTCAATCTCATGCACCTATCTCGCCCCTTCCTCTTCCCTCTTTTCTGCAGCCTCCTGACGCTGGCAACGGCTACCGCCGCCAAAAAGCCGAACGTCGTCATCTTTCTCGCCGACGACCAGGGCTGGGGCGACTTGAGCATCCACGGCAACACCAATCTCTCCACCCCGAACATTGATTCCCTGGCCGCTGATGGCGCCCTCTTCGACCGCTTTTTTGTGTGCTCGGTCTGCGCCCCCACCCGGGCCGAGTTTCTCACCGGCCGTTATTACGCGCGCACCGGTGTCCGCGGGGTCAGCACCGGACAGGAGCGGCTTAACAGCGACGAAATCACCGTGGCCGATACGTTCAAAAAAGCCGGGTACGCGACCGCTGCCTTCGGCAAGTGGCACAACGGCTCACAACATCCTTACCACCCCAACGCCTGCGGCTTCGATGACTATTACGGGTTCACATCCGGGCACTGGGGAAATTATTTCGATCCCATGCTCGAGCACAATGGCGAAATCACCCGGGGCAAAGGATATATCACCGATGATCTCACCAATAAGGCGATCGAATTTATTGAGAAGCACAAGGACGACCCCTTCTTCTGTTACCTGCCTTACAACATCCCGCACTCTCCCATGCAGGTCCCCGACAAGTTTTTCGAGAAGTTCGCGGAACGGCCCCTCGAGATGCATCATCGCGATCCCTCACTCGAAGACATGCCGCACCTGCGCGCAGCGCTCGCGATGTGCGAGAACATCGACTGGAACGTCGGCCGCGTCTTAAAAAAGCTCGATCAACTGAGCCTGGCCGAAGACACCATTGTGATTTATTTCTCCGATAACGGTCCCAACGGCTATCGCTGGAACGGCGAAATGAAGGGCCGCAAGGGCTCCATCGACGAAGGCGGTCTCCGCGTGCCTTTCCTGATTCGCTGGCCCGGTCACATTCCTGCCGGCCGTCGGGTGCCGCAGATCGCCGGGGCTATCGATCTTCTCCCCACCCTCGCCGATCTCGCCGGAATTCCTCTCATCAGTGAAAAGCCGCTCGACGGGCTTTCCATTCGTCCTTTGCTCGAAGGAGCCGCTCCTGACTGGCCGGGCCGACCCATTATTTCTTACCGGCCTTCTTTTGGAAAAAAACGGAAGGGTTCCGGTGTCAGCGTCCGCAATCAGCGCTATCGCCTTGACGCCGCGGGGGCGCTCTTCGATCTCAAAGACGATCCCCGCCAGGACAACGACGTCGCTGCCGAACAGCCGGGAGTCGTGAAGAAACTCCAGGCCGTGGCCACCAAGTTCCAGAAGGAGATTGCGGACCAGGCCCATCCCGACGATCGCCCCTTTCCAGTGGGGCACAACGAGATCACTCATCTGCCGGCGCGCGACGGCGTCGCGCACGGCAACACTTTGCGGAGCGCCAAGGCGCCGAACTGCTCTTATTTCACGAATATGAAATCGCCCGACGACAAAATCACCTGGGACGTGGAAATCAGCCGGCCGGGCGCTTATGAAGTCGTGCTTTACCACAGTGTCGCGCCCGCCGACGTCGGCTGCGTGATCGAACTGAGCCTGGGCGAAGCGCAACTCAAAAAGAAAATCACCGAGGCCCACGACCCGCCGCTCTACGGCATGAAAGAGGATCGCACTCCCAATCGCGGCAGTGAATCGTATGTGCGTGACTGGAAAGCAATGACCCTCGGCACCATCGAATTTGATTCCAGGACTCGCGGCGAATTGACGCTGCGATCGTCCAAGATCCCGGGGGATCAAGCCGTTGACGTGCGCTTGTTGATCTTGAACCGGCTCTAGGCGGACGCGCCTAGTGGGGCAGACGCCGTCGGAGCGGGCGTGCCGGATAAAGGCCCGCGCTCCCGTTCCGGGCTCGGAAGATTTGACGGGACCATGGGAGATCCGGGACCAAAAACCCCGGGGAATCCATTGACAAGCCCTTTATAACTATTATAATTATTATAATTACAATAGGATCTAACGGGCTTTTTCCGGGATTTCGGGGCTGAATCCGACTGTCCCCCCTGAAAACCGCCCATCCCAGCTTCCTCCAGCGCCCGGCTCCCCCACGCTTCCGGCCTGCTCGCTGGAAAGGCTTGCCCGCCGGGCCCCTTCCGCCCCGGGCACCCGTTCCCCGCACACCGCGCCATAGCCCACACACCAACCCTTTTTCAGAACCGAGCGCGACACCGAAGCCATGAACCCATCGTGCTCCCTCCGAAACTTCACGGCCTTCCGCGTCACATTCGGCGCGCGTTTCCTGGGATTTAAGAGCGCACTCTTGGTCGCGACAATTCTAAGCGGAAACAGCGCCAATGGTCGTTGCGGGGAATCGGAAGATCGCTGCGCCCCGGCAACCATTCCTCTCGAAGTTTCTTACCTGGGTCCTCGTAGTTCCTATTTGGCTGCGCGGCACGGACTTTCGCAACGCGGCGTTGAAGCCATCATCGAGTTCGAAACTTCTTCCGAAAATTATTATGACTCCCACCTCCGGCGCCCCAGCGTCCCCGGTGCCGACAGTGGTATCACCATTGGAATCGGATACGATCTCGGATACCACACCAGCGAAGAAATCCGGCGCGACTGGTCGCCCTATCTTTCCAACTCCTCGGTCAACGCCCTCGCCAAGGTGGCCGGTCTGACTCGGAGTCGCGCCCGTTCCGCATTGCCTCGCGTCCGCCATATTGAAATTTCTTTGGCAAAAGCGAAACAGGTATTCTATCGCCGCAGCCTGCCTGGGGCAGTCGCAATGACCAAGGCTGCATTCCCGGGGGTCGAAGCGTTGCCGCCGGACGCGCAAGCCGCCCTGGTGAGTCTCGTTATGAATCGCGGAGTCTCAACCAGTGGAGTCCGGCGGCACGAGATGCGCAACATAGCAACTATCCTGCGCTCGAAACGCGACGTCCAATGGAAGCTGGAAGCCATCACGGTGCAGATCAAGACCATGAAACGCTTGTGGAGTGCACGCAGTCTCGGCGGACTGCATCAACGCCGCGATGGCGAAGCGGCGCTCGTGTCGTTGTCGAGGGAGGACATGCCCGTCTTCGAGCCGGATGTCAGCCGGCCGGCATCCCCGGCCCCGCCGGCAACCGTGGCTTCGGCCGCCTGGTCATTCGCCTCCAGTTACGTCCCAGTGTCTTACCCCGCGCCCGCAGCGCCGCGCGCCGCGCCCGATCCGCCGGCGCCGGTCGCCGTAACAAAGCTGCCTGGCTTTGGAAACACCCTCTTTGCTTCCACGGCCCTGAGCCGGGATAGCTCCACGGCCACCGTCACCGCCGCCGTCTCTCGTCCGTCTGCCAACATGCAGAAACCGAAACCGCCCGTGAAAGTTTCGCAAGACACCAAGGAGCAAAAAGGACTCAAGTTCTCCCGCCGGGATCGAAAATTGCTTGGGAGACAATAAGCGCCGGGGAAATTACCCGATCTAACCCCGCCCACTTCTCCTCTCCTGATCCCTTCTGTAACTCCCGCCGGCCGTCACCCTCGAGTCGCCACGGCTTCCTTACCGGCACTTTCGAGGCGGAAGATATTCTCTTGTGCCGGCACGCCGGCGCACTCAAGCTCCTCCTTCACCGGAGTATGTGCTCCATGGCCTCACGAAAGTCATGAACCCCATCAAATTTATCCATCTCCCTCTCATCATTATTGCGTTTCTCACCGTTTGCAGCCCTTCGAACGCCGCGGAGCGGCCCAACATTCTATTTATTATCGTCGACGACCAATCGCCTCTCGACCTGCGGATTTACAATCCGGAATCGCCCCTGGACACCCCGCACATTGATCGTCTCGCAGCCGAGGGGATGATCCTGGATGGCGCGCATCACATGGGCGCCTGGACCGGCGGCGTCTGCACGCCCTCGCGCCACATGGTGATGTCCGGCCGGAGCGTCTGGCACATCCCCGACAAGCGGGGCCGGAGTTTCAACCCCCACGTCGGTAACCCCGAGATGGTGCCGCCCGATCTCCCTGAGTACACCCTGCCGGCCGTCTTCAATCGCGCCGGGTACGACACCATGCGCACCTGCAAGACCGGCAACAGTTACGAGGCCGCCAACGAGAAGTTCACGGTGCGGCGCGACGCGGGCAAACGCGGCGGGACCGATGAGACCGGGAGCGCGTGGCACGGCCAACAGGTCCTGGACTATCTCGCCGCGCGCGAGGCGGCCAAGGACACCGATCCTTTCCTCATCTACTACGGGTTCTCGCATCCGCACGACACGCGCGACGGCAAACCGGAGCTGCTCGCCAAGTACGGCGCGACCAATCACACCGATAAAGAAATCCCGCCTCCGTCTCACCCGAAGCAGCCCAAACTGCCGGTCAATTACCTGCCGGCACACCCCTTCCACCACGGGCATCCGGATCTGCGCGATGAAGTGGCGGTGAGCGGTGTCTGGAAAAAACGCGATGAGCGCACCATTCGCAACGAACTGGGCCGGGAGTTCGCCTGCAGCGAGAACATCGACATCCAGATCGGACGCGTCCTCGAGAAGCTCGAAGCCATGGGCGAGCTGGACAACACTTACATCTTCTATACCTCAGACCACGGGATGGCCATCGGACGGCACGGGTTGCAGGGTAAGCAAAATCTCTACGAACACACCTGGCGCGTGCCGTTCATCGTCAAGGGACCCGGGATCGCGCCGGGCACGCGGGCCCTGGGAAACATTTACCTGCTCGACACCCTCAGCACCCTCTGCGACCTCGCCGGGATCGATCGCCCCGAGACCAGCGAGGGCATCAGCTTTGTGCCGGTCCTCAAAGGAAAGCAGGAAACCGTGCGCGACGTCCTTTACGGCGTCTACTGCGGCGGCACCAAGCCCGGCATGCGCTGCGTCAAGCGGGGTGATTGGAAACTTATCAAGTACGACGTCATGGACGGCACGGTGCGGGAGACCCAACTATTCAATCTCGCGCAGAATCCCGAGGAATTTATCCGGGAACACCACGATCCGGCTGTCGTGACATTGACGGGCAGGAAACCGAAGAAGAACCAAATCAACCTCGCCGAAGATCCCGCGCATGCCGCAAAATTGAAGGAAATGGAGGCCCTTCTCCTCGCCCAGATGCGCGGGCTGCACGATCCTTACCGCCTCTGGGATCAGCCGGACGACGGACTCGAACCGCCTCCCGCTGCCACCCGCGCCGAAAAGAAGAAGAAAAAGAAATAGGTCGCTTAGACGGGGTGATTTCCCTATCGCGATCCCTTTCGGGCGCCAATTTGCTTGATCCGCCTCGCTCGCCGGGTGGATATTGTAGATCTTCTCTCCACCGCACTCTCGTTGCAGACCCGGCGCAAGGGCGCAACGTCACGCCATGATGACCCTGTCCACCATTCGAGGCGCTCGACTATCGTCGGCAATCGTTTTGTTAGCCATTGCGGCCGGCGGACCGTGGGATTTCGCGGCGGAAGCGGGGCCGATCCCGTCGTTCCAAAGGAACCCAAAATCCTACCAGCTCTTCCAGGCTTACCGGCGCAGTGAAGTCCTCCTGCGCGAGCGTTACGGACAACCGGTCCCCTGGAAATACATCCTGCTGCGACCGGACGGTTTCGATCCCGAAACCGTGAAGCTGGCGCACGTCGCCCAGCACATGGACGGCGCGCGCTATCGCGACGAGACGGATTTCACCAACATCATCGAAAAAAGGATTCCATTCTGGCGTGAACGCGCGCGGACGAATCGCCGCGCGTTGAATCCCGAAGCCGTTTCTCATGCGCAAGCCGAGCTCGCGCGGGAGATCACGCGATACTTCCTGGATAAGATCGACAAAGATTACACGCGCTCCGGCCGGATCGGCGCGACGATCGACGATGCCCTGCTCCTGGTGCGCACCCTCGACGAACCGGGCTTCTTCATGGTGCCCACGGAGCGGAAATACGGACCGGAAGTGAGCGCCTTGCGCGCCCAGGCGATTATCGCCGACGCCTATTTCAGTCACGCAGGGCTGTTCACTGTGGATCCCGGTTTCGGGCCGGGCCAAGTCGTTGAGAAAGGCGCGGAACTCGCAGCGCTGGTGCGGATCAACGAATTCGACCGGGATCACCCGCTCTGGCTCCGTTACCGGTACTTGCGCGGCCTGACCCGGCAATTGGACGGGAGTGCGTCCGGCAACCGCATCACGGATGCGGAGATCGATGCCCGCATCGCTTTTCTCCAGTCAGTCGACACTCTCGAAAGGAATCCATCTGCAATCCCACCGCTGATCTTCGTCCTGAATGAGGATACCGTGGACTATGTCAAAACTGTCGCCAGTCGTCTGAGCAGCGGACAGTTGCTGAGGATCCTGGGCGCCGTCCCTTCCGCCGGAAGGCCGCCCGCCGAAATGGAGGGCGGGATCGCAATGGTCGATGCGCTGGACCAGATGGCACGGCGTTACCTGGACACGGTCAGCAGTCCATTACTGGTCAGCGCGACGCACATTCCCGCAGTCGTGTCCTACCTGGACGATTCCGCATCGGGAAAAAACCGGGCCCTGCTCGCGTGGGCGCAGGCCAACCGCCGGAACCAAAGCATTCCGAGCTCGCTGATTCAATCTGTCCGCGACGCGGAAAATGCCACCGCGACGAGGGCCGCGCTCTCTGCCCTCTCCGAGTCCGAGCTGCCCGAGCCCAAGCGCTCTCTGCCGCGCCTGCGGCTTTACGACAATCTCTTGCGCTAAAGGCGCCATCTGCCGGCCGCTTTCTGTCATCCCGGGCGCAGTCGAGGGATCTCTCTCCATAAGGCTTTGGCTTTCGTTTCACGCACTTGTCTCCAATCGGCAAGAGATCTTTCTCTTGCTCTCCGATGACAGCGGAGGGAGGGTTGCCGTCGATACCGCGAGAGATCGCCTCTGATTCGGGCCGATGACTTGCTTCGCATCCTCGACTTCGCTCGGGATGACGACCTAACAAATACCTTGAACCCGCTCCGCAACCCCTGCACGGGCTGAAGATTCAGTCGCCACCCGAGAAATCGATTTCAGCGTATCTGAAAAAATAAACTTCCCAGACCACCCTCAGATGAGGAAGTATCGCCGTTTCGATCCCTGACGAGACGCCGTCGGCCGGAGTTCCAGAGCGTCAAGATTGATTACAAAGATATGAAACAAGAAGACGAGTTATGGAAAGCCGCGAACCGGCTGGTGTCTGAAAGTCGACATGGCATCATGACGTCATCGTCCGCCGACGGGATGCCGCATGCGGCGTGGATGAATTCCTTCACCGATTCTGCGATGGACGAGATCATTACGATCACGGCCCGCGACACGCAGAAGGTCAAGAATCTTCAGGAAAATCCCCGGGCGGAATGGATGTTTGCCTCGCGATCGATGGAGACCTTGATTTACCTGTCCGGACCCACGGAGATTCTGTTCGATGGCGACGCGCAGCTCTACTGGGATAAGATGCCCGGCAAATACCACGCCTACTATTGGCATTACGTCAATTCGGACGATTACCGGGATTTCGTGGTCATCCGCACCCGGGTCGAAAAAGTAGTCTATTGCCGTCCCCAGGGGTACCATAAGACCGTGGTCTTTGGGCCGGGGGCCTGAGACGCCGCATCCGCGACACCGCGTGTGCCGGCGGCTTTCGACGGAAGGTCCGCTGGTTACGCTTGTCAGGGAACCGCCTCGAGCCCTTTCTGATAACTCTCGACCGCTTGATCAGGCGCATCCGCGGCGCGATGGGCATCACCGCGGCGGAGGTGTGCGTCCGCACGCCGCAGTGATTCCCGGCGGCGAACAATCTCACGGCCGGCGGCCGCTTCCACCGCGGGATTCGTTGAGGGCGCCGCGGGTCGCACATTCCCGCCGGTGCCACGATGGGCGCACGTGGAAAGAAGACAAAGCACCAGGACGGCAAGGAACGCTCTCACGTCCCGATTATCCCCTGCCCTCCACCACGATATCAACATCGACGATATCAACATCGGCAGAAGCTGACTTTAATTTCTCGATTCCGCGATTGACGCCCGCACGTTCCTGTGGATTACTGACCACCTCGCAACGTCATCAATCATGACCACCATGCACCAGAGTTACGTGAAAATGCCGCGAGACGGGCGCAAGTCCGTCCGTCCGGCCTGGTTTGCGGGGAGCCTGATTACCTGCAATCAGCCGGATACCGCCGGTGGTGAGCCGTGTGCATGAATCGTGATGACCAGACTGAGGTTTGACTGAGATTTAGAAAAAGAACCAGATTCTACGATTTTTGGACCCGCTCACCGGAAGGTGCGCGGGTTTTTCGTTTTCAGGGAAAACAGTTTTCCCAAGAAAAAAATGACACCACAAAGACGAGAGAATGGGGACGGGACTTTGCTTGGCGACTTGCGCGCCATGCCAAGGCCGTTCTGGATACTGTTGACGGGATCGTTTATCAACCGTTTCGGCTCCTTCGTGCTCCCGTTTCTCGCCTTATACCTCAGAAAAGAGGGTTACACCCTGGGCCAGGCAGGCGTCGCCATCGGCGCTTACGGTGCCGGAGGACTGCTCGCGGGTATCCTCGGCGGATATCTCGCCGACCGCATCGGACGTCGGAACACGATTGCCTATGCGACCCTCGGATCGGCGGTCTTTGTGCTCACGCTCTATTTTGCGCGGGGATTACCCTGGACGATCGCGGCCGCTTTTGCGACCGGCGTATTCAACGGCATGTACCATCCCGCGAGCAGCGCCTTGCTGGCGGATATCGTCCCCGTCTCTCTGCGGGTGCGGGGCTATGCGGGGATGCGCTTTGCCATTAACGCGGGTTTCGCGTTCGGCATGGCAGCCGCCGGCTTTATGGCGAAGTTTTCCTACCTCTGGCTCTTCGTGGGCGATGCTGCGACGACGGCGGCCTTCGGCGTCATCGCGTGGCTCCGGTTGCCCCACGGCCTCCGCACGCGGAAGGCCGAGGCGCGGTGGAGTCCCGCCCTCGAGAGCATCAGGGGCAACCGGCGGTTCATCGGGGTGCTCTGCGCATCATTCGCAATCGCCGTCATCTTCTGGCAGACGAGTTCCACCTTCGCGCTTCATGTCGTGGATGTGGGATACAGCACCTCCGTGTTCGGACTGCTCATGTCCTTGAACGGTGTCATGATCATATTCCTGGAATTACCGCTCACCACGATCACACAGCGGCTCCGCCCGCGGCGGGTGATGGCGCTGGGGTACGTGATCCTTGGGGCCGGCCTCAGCTTGAATGCGTTTTCGAGCAGCCTCGCGATCCTGATTCTCTCGATGGTTGTCCTTACGATCGGAGAGATGATCAGTCTGCCCGTCGCGAGCGCTTACGTCGCGAAAATCGCTCCCGATCGGATGCGCGGCCGTTACATGGGGATTCTTGGGTTATCCTGGACCGGGGCCACCATGCTGGGACCCGGTTTCGGAATGCGCCTCTACGCGCTCAACCCGACGCTGGTGTGGCTCGCCTGCGGCGCACTCGGAGTCGCGGCGGCAGGGTTGTTGCTTCTCGTGTCGGGAAACCCGGTCGAGGAAAGGGAAGGCGGACTTGAGGCCTCCCTGGCGACCCCTCCGGAACCCTCGTGATCGCGTCAGGCGCTCCACTCCCCGCTCCTCCTTACACGACGTTCAATAGCGGCAGTGGAGGAGGAGCGAGAGATCGAGTCTCCCGGCGGGATCACGCGCAGAGCAACTCGGAGATGACCGACCCCAGGTCTTCCGGGTGAAAGGGTTTCTGAATCGCACCGCTGAAGCCATAGCTGCCGAAGTCCGTCATCAGCGGGTCGTTGGCGTACCCGCTGCAAACTACGGCGACCGCCTCCGGATCGATTTCCTTGAGCTTGCCGATCGCTTCCTCTCCGCCCATGCCCCCCTGGATGGTGATATCCATCAGCGCGAGGTCGATGGGCCGCTTTTTTTCAAGGGCTTCCTTGTAGATATTCAGCGCTTCGGTCCCGTCGCTCGCAAGTTGCACCGTGTATCCCATAGAGATGAGAATCGCCCTGACGCTGCTTCGGATGAGGTCTTCGTCATCCATGATGAGAATGCGGCCCTTCTGATCTCCTGTCTTCTTGCTCTCCGGTTTTTTCTCCGATTCGACAGCGGCCCGGACGGGAATATAAATCGAAATCGTGGCGCCCTGACCCGGCTGGCAGTCGACAACAATTTCTCCTTCATGTTGCCGAATGATGGAGCGCGACATCGCCAGGCCCAGTCCACTGGCGTGGGTCTTGGTGGTGTAATAGGGATCAAATACCCGCGTTGCCTCCTCGCGAGGGATTCCGGGCCCTTGATCCCGGATGCGGATGTGCACGTGACGCCCGCTCAATGACCCGAGCCGGAGATTCTTCACATCGTTCAGATTCTCTGCGGTAACTTGAATCGTGCCGCCTTCGGGCATGGCCTCCTCCGCATTCCGGACGATCCCCTGGATGGACTGAGTGATTTGATTGGCATCAATCTCCGCGGGCCAGAGATCTTCGGGAAGCGCATATTCGACTTCGATGGCTTCGCGAATCACCGCGAAATCCACGGCATCCCGGATGAGATCGTCAAGATCGATCTTTTTCTTCAGTGGTTTGCCGCCTTTGGCGAAGGTGAGCAACTGCTGCACGAGATTTCTCGCGAGCGAAGCCGCCTCCTGGGCTTCCCGGATGCGGCTACGCATCCTCGGCAATTGAGCCGGCTGATGTACCTGAGATTGCAGCGCGGAGAGATTGAGGATGATGGGGGTCAAAAGGTTGTTGAAATCATGGGCAATGCCCCCCGCGAGATTGCTCAAGGCTTCAAGCCGGTTCGCCTCAAGCTCTCCCGCCACGTCCCCGGTTTCACGGCCCTGAATCCTGACGGTTGCGACCGCGCCATGGACCAATCCCGAATCGTCGATTTCCGGACGCGCGTGGATGAGAACTTTGGCGCCCTGGTTGTCGCCCTCCGCAATGCGGCATCTGAATGTCACCTGCTCCTTTTCCCAAAGACTCCGCTGGAGATATTCTTTCGCCAACACCGCTTCGACGGGTGGAAAGGCGTCGAGCCAACCCTCGCCGAGCGTTTCGTGGTTGGGGACGCCTGAAATCTCTGTCCAATATGCATTGACCAGCCGGCAACGCCCGGAGGGGCCAAACCGAAGCACCCCCAATGGCGTCATCCCGGCAAGCGCCTCAAACGACAAATCATAATGCTGCGCGGCGGCTTCAGCCTCCCTCGCTTCATGGATGTCCAGGCATTGGCCGCTGAACCCGTCGAACTCTCTCTCGGCATCGAATAGCGGTTTGCATTCCGCAAAGATCCAGCGGTGGCTCTCGTCGTGGTGACGCAGCCGCAGCTCGATGGTAAACGACTTCCGCAATTGGAACGCTTTGCCGTAGGCGCCGCGCCATCGCTCACGATCCTCTTCGTGAATACCCTCCTCCCAGCCGTCATCGACTTCGTCTTCGAGTGATCGCCCCGTAAATTTCAGCCAGGCGTCGTCGAAAAAATGGTGCTTGGAATCCGCTCCGGACTTCCAGGCGAGCGAGACCGGGACTTCAGCCTGGGCCGGCTTCTTGCCCGCTTTCTTTTTTTTCCTCCGTGGCGCCATTTCGAGAAGTGAGGACCGATGTGCCGGAAGCCTTTCCGAGAGACGCCGGAACACCCCAGGCGGAGATCGAATCTGGCTTCGGCCGGGACCACCACCCGCCCGCCAATCTCCGTCAAGAGACAAGCAGGCGGCCTAGATCATCATAGAAACCGGTAACAGTGCTAATTATTACAGGATTTCTCGTTATTTCAATCTGATTTTCCATCGGTGACGGCCTTTCCAGCCACGGGAGCGCCGCAATCCGCCCTCTGATAAGCCCCCGCTGAATAGGGCACGTCACGACAACCGGCCCGGCCGGCGCCGCTTCCCGGGCCCTCTTTACGCTCCCGATCGCGAGTATTTCCCTGCATTGGCGCGTCCAGCCGACAATAAGAGCCGGCGGCGCCGGTGGGCGGCGCGCGGAAATTGACAAGATCTGCGGAATACCCGTAGATTGCTTGGAGGAGCCTGTATAATCTTGGTCACGATTTTTGACAGCGCTTCGGGTATCCGCCGCCTGGCTTTTATTGGAAATTACCCCCCCCGTAAATGTGGGATTGCCACATTCACTCATGATCTCTGTGAAGCTGTGGCGGCGGCCCATCCCGAGGCAACTTGTCTCGCCCTTCCGGTAACGGATCAGGGAGAGGAATACGCGTATCCGGAGCGAGTCCGCTTTCAGATCGCGGAACGCGACATCCGCTCTTACGAACGGGCGGCCGAATATATTAATCTTCTCAACGTCGACGCCGTGTGTCTCCAGCACGAGTTCGGCATTTTCGGTGGGAACGACGGCCGGCACATCCTCTCCCTCCTAAAAAAACTCCAGATGCCGGTCGTGACCACGCTGCACACCGTGCTCGAAGATCCGAGTTCCTCCATTTTTGAAACCATGGAGGATCTTGTCGAATTATCTGACCGGGTCGTGATCATGACGGAACGCGGGCGCCGGATCCTCCGCGACACCTATGGCGTCGACGAGGAACAGATCGCGCTGATCCCGCATGGCATTCCGGATGTGCCTTTCGGCAATCCCGACGTGCTCAAACCGAAGTGCGGCGTGGACGGGCGGTTCATGCTGTTGACGTTTGGCTTGATCTCTCCCAACAAGGGAATCGAACACGTCATCCGCGCCCTGCCCTCCATTATCGCAGAGTATCCGCAGGTGGTCTATTGCGTGCTGGGAAACACGCACCCCAGCCTGTTGCGACGCGAAGGGGAATCTTATCGCATGGAGTTGGAGCGGCTCGCGGAAAGTCTCGACGTGAGCGATCACGTAATTCTGCACAATCGGTTCATTCCTATTCATGAACTCGAGGAATGCATTGGGGCCGCGGATATTTACATGACGCCTTATCTTAATCCGGCCCAGATAACCTCCGGCACCCTTTCCTATGCCTTTGGGACGGGTAACGCGGTGATTTCCACCCCTTACTGGCATGCCCAGGAGCTTCTCGCCGACGGGGCGGGCATCCTGGTCCCCTTCGCGGATCCGGACGCGATATCCATGGCAGTGAAACGGTTGATTTCCGATCCCGATGAACTCCACGCGATGCAACACGCCGCTTATGCAGCGGGCCGGGAGATGATCTGGAGTGAAGTCGCCCGGAAGTATTATGATATCTTCGAAGAGACGCGACGAGAGCACGCCGGGGTCTTAACCAAGTCCCCCTCTTTTCGGCCGGCCGGCGCCCGTCCCACCCGTCTGCCGGATTTCAAACTCGATCACATTGAAAGAATGACTGATACGATCGGGATCTGGCAGCACGCGCGTCACACGCTGCCGGTATACGAGGAGGGATACTGTACCGATGACAACGCCCGCGCGCTTCTTGCAGTAACGCTTCTCGGTCAGGTGAGCAGAGCCCCGGCGGAGCGGTTGGATCGACTGGCGACGAGCTATCTTGCCTTCCTGAACTATGCATTCGACGCGGACAAAGGCCGGTTTCGCAACTTCATGGGATTCGATCGCAGCTGGAACGAAGCAGTCGGTTCCACCGACAGTCACGGCCGGGCCCTTTGGGCTCTGGGAACGTGCATGGAGCGGATGGAGAACCCCGAGTTGGACGCGGTGGCGGCCCAGCTCTTCATGCAGGCGCTTCCTGCGGCGAGAGATTTTGAATTTCCGCGTTCGTGGGCGTTTACGCTGTTCGGCACCACAGCTTACCTGCACCATTTTCCCGGCGATCTTTACGTCGAGCACCTTCAGAAAGAACTGCTCCATCGATTAATGCACATGATGGAAGAGAATCGGCGGGATGATTGGCCCTGGTGCGAAGATATCCTCACTTACGACAACGCCAGTCTGCCGAAAGCACTCCTGTTAGGCGGTGAGGCGAGCGGGAACGAGGCCGCGGTGAGTTTGGGACTGGAGTCATTGAAATGGTTAATGGCGGTGCAGACGGGAGTGAGCCGGTGCTTCAGTCCTATCGGAAGCAACGGCTGGTTCCCGCGCGGCCAGAAGCGCCAGTGGTTCGATCAACAGCCGATTGAAGCCCAGTCTTCGGTCTCGGCCTGCCTCGAAGCTTACCGCTTGACCGGTGACGAGGAATGGTATCGCGAGGCGCAACGCGCGTTTGACTGGTTCCTGGGCAGGAACGATCTTGGTATTGCAGTCTATGACTCGACGGCCGGCGGGTGCCGGGACGCCTTGCACATGGACCGCGTCAATCAGAACCAGGGCGCCGAATCCACCCTGGCGTTCACCATGGCTCTAGCGGAAATGCGTCTCGCCCATCACGAGGAACGGCCGGCAAGGATGCCAACCGGCGAAGATGAATCATGGCGTTCAGAAACAGAAATCCAGGATTCCCTGCCCAGCTTGGTGCCGGAGGAGCACCAGGAAGAAACGCGCCATGTCCGGGATAAAGGGTAAGAGTAGCCAGGGCACCGTGGGAGACGGCGGTGCTGCCAATGCCGCGCTGGAGTCCTTGCCCGCGGAAGTCGCCACGGATTCAGAAAATCGCCGGGTGCAGCCGCAGCGCACTTCGATCTGTCTAAAGCCGGATAGCGGCCGGGTTGTCCTCAAACCGTTTCTGCCGGAGAGCGAAGACAAGACCCAGCGAATTCTCCGCGGCATCGTGGCGCTCTCGCAAGAGAGGGCCGCCATCGACCTCGGCAGGGTCTTCGCGGAATTCGAGGGCCGGCATCGGGATCTGGAAGGCCTGCTCTCCGATAGTTTCCGTCAAGTGAGGCATCTCCTGCCGGAGGACTACGAACCGACATGGGAACACCGTCTCCTCATCGGAGCCTACTTTATCGGAGAATACGCCCTGGAATCCGCGGCGCTTTTCAATCCCTCCATCGTCCCTCATCCCGATCAGTCGGGCGTCTCGAAAAACTCACTCCGGGTTGTCCTCAGCCTCAGGGCCACCGGTGAGGGACACATCTCATCAATTGAGTTCCGCTGCGGGATGGTCGACGGAGAAGGCAATATCAACATCGATCCCGCGGCGGGTTACGTTACCACGGCGACCCATATCACACACCAGGTCTATGAGAAAGCCATGTTCCGGCAGAAACTGCTTGAGATTGATGTGGCGGACAGCTTTACCGCCCGGATCATGGACCGCCTCGGACCGCGCTTCGCAATGGTGGACCTTGAAGAAAGCATCAAAGCGGAAAGAGCGAAAACGCACGCCTGGGGTCACGGAGAAGAGGAGATCGCGGAAAAAATTCGATGGCTGGCGCATTCGAATTACGAGATTCATTTCGATCGTTCCGTGCCCCTCTCGCAACGCATCGTATTCCCGGTCGCTCCCATCGAGCGCCAAGGGATCGAAGACGCGCGATTCGTGCTCTTTGAGGAAGATTCCGGGAAGAAGATTTATTACGCGACCTACACGGCATGGGACGGAGATGCCACCATTCCACAGCTCCTGGAGACCTCTGATTTCGGGCGCTTTCGAATGAGCACGCTGAACGGGAAGGGCGTGCGCAACAAAGGAATGGCACTGTTCCCGCGGTGTATCGGCGGCCGCTACGCCATGCTCTCGCGCATGGACAGTGAGAGCATGTTCCTGATGTATTCCGACAACGTGCATTTCTGGCACGACGCCATTCCCCTGGCCAAGCCGGTCCACTCCTGGGAGTTAAACAAAATAGGAAATTGCGGTTCACCCGTGGAAACACCCGAAGGCTGGCTCGTTTTGACGCATGGGGTGGGACCGATGCGTAAATATTGCATCGGCGCCATGCTTCTGGATCTTGATGATCCTTCCATCGTGATCGGCCGGCTTCGCGAGCCCCTCATCGAGCCGATGGGCAACGAGCGGGAGGGATACGTTCCTAATGTGGTCTACACCTGCGGGTTCATGGTCCACGCCGGCCGGGTGATCATCCCTTACGCCATGAGCGATTACGCTACCACCGTTGCCACGGTGGATCTGGAGGAACTTCTCGCGGCACTGCGGTGAGCCCTCCTGCTCCTACTCGCGGCTCCGCGGGACGCGTCGCCCTACCTTCGCCTCTGGAGAATTCGAACCGGTCTCCAAACATCCTGCTCCCACCCCGCCTTCAAAGCACTTGGAAGACCTCGGCAAAGTCGCCGCTCTCAACGAGTTCCATGAAGTATTTGCGCTCGTACCGCCAGATCCGCGTAGTGGGACGCAAGCGCGCGCATTGAGTCGATTTCGGTTTCGCCAGCCGCCACTTCGACCCGTCGGCGAGCTTGTAAATCTTATTGGGATTCCAGCCCTCGAATCTCCCCTCGATCCTCGTTTCCCTATCTGGACGCATCGTGACTAAAGTAATTCCGGCAGAGGAGGGAAACTCCCCGGAATAGTGAGGAGAATACACCGCTTCGCCCCCGGAAGCAAGCGAGGGCTCAAATCGCGGGGAACTCGCTGATCTCTAGCTGCGGGCGCCGGGGCACGGACATCCAACCCCGGTTTTCCAGTGACGATCATCCGAAAGGCTGTGTTACGCTCTCCCCCATGAAGATCCCCTTCGCTCTCAGCCTGTCCCTCGCCTGGATCGCCACGGCCGGCTCCACGCTCCACGCCCAGGCCACGGCGACCGAAAATACACAGTTCAATGTGCTTTTCATCATCTCCGACGACCTGACCGCGACAGCGCTGTCCTGTTACGGCAACAAGGTCTGCCGGACTCCGAATATCGACGCCATTGCCGCCCGTGGCACCCGCTTTACGCGCGCCTATTGCCAGGGCACCTATTGCGGTCCTTCGCGCGCGTCCTTCATGTCAGGCTATTACCCTCACGCAACCGGTGTGACCGGCTACAAAAATCCTCGCGCCCAGATCGGCGACCGCGCCACCTGGTCGCAGCACTTTAAAAACGCGGGTTACTACGCCGCCCGCGTCAGCAAAATCTACCACATGGGCGTGCCCGGCGGGATCGAGAAGGGCGACGACCAGGCTGACGACGAGTTTTCCTGGACGGAACGCTTCAACAGCCAGGGTCCTGAATGGAAAGCTCCCGGTGACGGTGAAACTCTCGAGAACAATCCCGACGGCAAGAAACCCGCCGTCGGCGGAAACACCTTTGTCGTCGTCGAAGCCGATGGCGACGACCTCGTCCACTCGGACGGAAAAACAGCTGCTAAGGCCGTCGAACTCATCGACAAACACAAGAACGAACGCTTCTGGCTCGGCGTCGGATTCGTCCGCCCCCACGTCCCCTTCGTCGCCCCGCGCAAATATTACAAGCCCTTCCTCCCCTACGAGAAAATGGTCCTGCCCGAGAAAGTGGAGGGCGACTGGGACGACATCCCCAAGGCCGGCATCAACTACAAGACGAGCGAGAACATGAAGATGAATATCCGCCGGCAAAAGAAGGCCGTCGGCGGCTACTATGCCTCCGTCGCCTTCATGGACGCCCAGGTCGGCAAGGTCATGGATGCCCTGGATCAGGCGGGCCTCAGGGACGAAACCATCGTCATTTTCACCAGCGACCACGGTTACCACCTCGGCGAGCACGACTTCTGGGCCAAGGTCAGCCTCCGGGACGAATCCTCAGGCGTCCCGCTCATCATCAGTGTGCCTGGAAAGAAACCGGCGGTGTGCCACTCGCTTACAGAACTGTTGGATCTTTACCCTACGATTTCCAGTCTCTGCGGATTGGAAATTCCCTCACGCCTCCAGGGCAAAGACATCTCGCGTATGCTCGATGACCCCGATTATGAAGTCCGCGACGCCGCTTTCAGCGTCGCCCCCTCGCGCAAAGGATTCCTTCTCCGGGAAGACAAATGGGCCTACATCCAATACGGCGAGGACGCCTCCGCCGGCATCGAACTTTTCAATGTAAAAAAGGATCCCGAGCAATACACCAACCTGGCGGAAGATCCCGGGCACGTCGCGGTGGTCGATGAATTCAAAGCGAAGCTCGCCGCCAAGTTGCGGGAGATTCGGGATAATGATCTCGGCCTCAACTGAGCTGCCATGGATCGCGTGAGTCATCCAACCCCATCCAGCCATCAGTTCTTATCTTACCACTCCCCCAGCGACCGACCCGGCCCAGATCCTCCGATACCGGGATCGCCAATACGCCGCCGAACTTCTCGCGACGGCGATCCTGCACCTCGACCTCTTTACGTGGCTCGAAGCAAACCCCGGCGCCGGCACAGGTGCCGTTTGCAGACAGTTCGATTTCGCGGCGCGTCCCGCGGATGTCTTGCTGACGCTTTGCCGCGCCAGCGGTTTTATTTCCACGGACTCGGAGGATCGGCACACGCTGACTCAGCTCGCGCGCGAACACCTGGTTAAAGAATCCCCCTGGTTCCTGGGTCCCTATTACGCGCCGATTCAAGACAGTCCGATCGTGCAGGACTATCTTCAGGTGTTGCGCACCGGGAAACCCGCCAACTGGCAAGCGCAGGAAGAGGGAGCCGATTGGCACGAATCCATGCACTCGGAGGAGTTTGCCGAAGGCTTCACCGCGCTGATGAACTGTCGCGGCCTGGCCCTGGGGCAGGCCCTTGCCAAATCGCTCGCGCCGCTGCTCGGCGATCGGACGCGCGTCCTCGATATCGGCGGCGGATCGGGTATTTACACCAGCACCCTGGTGGCCGCGCATCCGCTGTTGTCAGGCGTCGTCGTGGAACAGACTCCCGTGGACGCCATTGCGCGAAAGGAAATCGCGAGGCACGGCTTGGAGGAAAACATCGAGATCGTCACCGCCGATATGTTCCTGGACCCCTGGCCCGAGGACGCCGACATCCTGCTGCTTTCCAATCTGCTGCACGACTGGGATTTCCCGGAAGTGCGTGTCCTCCTGGAAAAATCCGCGGACGCGCTCCATCCGGAAGGACTGCTCGTCATTCACGAGGCTTTCCTTCACGACGACAAAACCGGTCCCCTCCCCGTCGCGGAATACTCCGCGCTGCTTATGAGCATGACCCAGGGCAAATGTTACACCCCGGCGGAGTACGGCTCCATTCTGTCAGAACTGGGTTTCCAGGTGGGGCCCTACCAGGAGACCATCGCGGATCGGGGGTTCATGACGGCGGTGAGGAAGTAGGGTGACGTTTTGGGGGCACGATTTAAGGGACGGAAAGGACGGAAGGGACCAAAGGGACGCCGGGTCAGGGACGATTTCTCTTTTGATCGTTACGTCGTGAGATGCGGGCACGGGTCATGGCTTCGCGGAGTCCGCCCTCTTCCAGGAACGCTTTCTCCAGGGTGTTGATCTGGCGGTCGAGGAGGTAGTTGGTCACCTTGACGAGACCCAGGATGACGTTGGCACAGATCGCCGGATCAGGGTGTTCAATGCCCTTGCGAAAGGTCTCGTAATCGGTATTGGGGACGCGATTCAGTTCCCGGAGCCGTTGCGCATGGGGATGATCTGCGCTCCATTCCTCCAGGCCCCGTGTGCGAAGAAAATCGCGATAGTCCTCCAGCAACTCCTCGAGGCTGCCGCGCGCCACATTGGTCAGCTTGAGCTCGAACTCTTTCGAAGTGCCGGATACTTGGCTGCCCTCGACGATGTTCTGCTTCCCGGATCGCGCTGCCTGCACCATTTGATCGTAGGTGCGGTCGCGCTTCTCCAGGAAGCGGCGGCAAAAATACACCGTGGCATCGTAGACAATTTCCGCTTTCTGATAAGAATAGAGTTTCCGGTACCCGCCATGTTTCGGTATGAACCCGGAAGCCTCCTCCATCACGACGGACTTCCTCCCGTCCTTTTCGTCCCTTAGGTCCTTTCCGTCCTTTTCCCCTCCGTAATCCATGGCTCCCATCCTACGCAATCCCGCCGCAAAGACACAAGCCGCCCTCCTTCTTCTCTTCCTGTCCTGCGCCGGTCCCCTCCGCGCTGCGGACTGGCCGCACTGGCGCGGCGCCGAACGCGACGGAGTCATCGCGGAAGATTCCGGTTGGGAGACCGGCGCATGGCCTCCGAAGGAAAACGCGTGGCAATCGAACGTCGGTGAAGGCGCGTCCTCTCCCGTCATTGCTAAAGACAATCTTTACATCGTCGGCTGGCGCGACGGACACGACGTGGTTTCCTGCCTGGATGCCGCCAGCGGGAAAGTGCGCTGGTCGCAGCGTTACCCGGCTCCAAACTACGGCCGCCGGGCCACGGGCGATCAAAGAATGTACCGGGGCACGACCGCCACGCCCGAACTGGACGAAAAATCCGGCATGCTCTTCACGCTTGGCTGCGACGGCGATCTCCATGCCTGGGACGCCGGCGCCGGCGGGAAAAAGCTCTGGCACCGGAATCTCTACGACGATTTTGATGTCCCGCGGCGCCCGCAAATCACAAAGCGCAAGAACACCCTGCGCGATTACGGATACACCACCGCACCCTTTGCGTTCGGGGACTGGGTCATTGTCGAAGTCGGCGACCCGAAACGTGGATGCGTGATGGGTTTCGATCAGCGGACCGGTGAAGTCCGTTGGAAATCGGAAAACCGAGATCCCGCCGGGCATACCGGCGGCCTCGTGCCAATCACCGTGGCGGGCGTTCCCTGTCTCGCTGTGGCGACTTCCTGGCACGTGCTGGTGATCCGCCTCGACGCCGCGCACGCGGGAAAAACGGTCGCGGAGTTCGAATGGAAAACGGATTTTTCAAACACCATCGCCGGGATCGCAGTGCAGGACAGTGATTTGCTGGTCTCCTCACGATACAACCAGATGGCCATGGCGCGGCTGTCCATCGATTTGAAAAACGGCGCGCGCGAAGTCTGGCGCAATCGATACCCCACCGGCGTCTGCACCCCCGTGATTCACGACGGCAAAATCTACTTCGCGAACCGCGGCATCTTCTGCGTCGACTTCGACTCCGGAGACCTGGAGTGGGCCGGAGGCAATATCGGCGATGCCGGATCGTGCTTTGTGACTGCGGACGATCGCCTCGTCGTCTGGGGAAACGGCGGGGATCTCTCCCTCTTCGAGACCGCGAAACGCGCACCGAAAAAGTGCATCAGCTTGTCTGAGAGACGCGGGATCTTCGACGACATGGCCTGGCCCCATGTGGTCGCTGCGGGTGGCCATCTGTTCGTGAAAACGCTCGACGGCGAACTGGCCTGCTTCGCGCTGGCAACTCGTCCCAAGACCTGACACCTTGTCCTCATGCAAAGCAAAGCGACGACGGTGAAAGATTTTCTTGCCGAGTTGCCCGAGGACCGCCGTAAAGCGCTTTCCAAAGTGCGCGCGGTGATCCGGAAGCACCTTCCCGCGGGATACAAGGAAGGAATCCAGTGGGGCGCTATTGCGTATTTCGTGCCGCATTCCCTGTATCCAGCCGGGTATCACTGTGATCCCGCGCAACCGCTGCCCTTCGCCGGCCTGGCCTCGCAAAAGAATTACATGACCCTATCCCTGTTCTGCGTTTACTGCGATGAAGGGGACCAGAAGCGTCTGGTCGAGGCCTGGCGGAAGACCGGAAAGAAACTGGACATGGGCAAGTCCTGTATCCGGTTCAAGAAGCTGGAGGACGTGCCTCTCGAGGTGATCGGTGACGCCGTCAGGCGGGTGCCGGTTAAGAAATTCATTCAGAGCTATGAAGCGGGTCTGAAGGCTGGAAGCGCGCGCAGAAAGAAAGCCTCCGCCGTGAATAAGACTGCGGGCAGGCGGAAGTAAGGACAAGTGCAAGGCCGCCTGGCTCGCGGGCGAGGACTTCGCGGTCGCAAGCATCAATTACCGCCTCACGGATGAAGCCATCTGGCCGGCGCAAATCGAAGATTGCCGGGCGGCCGTGCGCTGGCTGCGCAAGAACGCAGGCGATTACGGGCTCGATCCGGATCACGTGGGCGCGTGGGGCTCCTCGGCAGGTGGTCACCTCGTCGCGCTGATGGGGACGCGGGATTACCCGCCTAGAACCCACCCAAAAAGGACAAAATGCGCTAAATTAATAATTTTAGCTTTACAACTGTGATAAATAGCCCATTTTAGCTCTATGTTGAAACCACGTAGCCCCAAGTTCCCCTTCATCCGGCTCGAGAGAGCCCTCTCCTTTCTTCCCAAGCTTGTCCAGCTCGAGACATCCGGGAAGCTCAACCGCATCACCGCCATCAAAGCCATGGGGTATGCCAGTTTCCATGGGGCCGCCGCCAAGGTGTTCGCCGCCCTCCATGCCTACGACCTCATCGCGCGCACCGACGACGCCCTCGTCGTCACCGAAACCGGGCGCGCCCTCGCAGAGGCAAAAACCGAAAAGGAAAAACTCCCGTTCCTCCAGCGCGCGGCACTCTCGCCACTCGTCTATCGGAACATCTGGCGTCGCGCGCGCAACTCTTCCCAGGAGGAATTAAGCGCCCTGCTGCGGGAACGCGGCTTTACCGAGAAAGGCGCCACCCGGGCTGCCCGGATCTATCGAAAGAACTCCGTTTTGGCCCAACTCGAGGAACTCGACGTCGAACCCAATCTTCCGGAACGCGGTGAAAAAACCGGGATGGGTCCAGGCAGGGCTAAGAAAAAAGCCGTCATGCTGGAACAACGCATGCGCGAAAGAATGCGGGAACGCAGAATGTCGCGCCAGGGCGGCGCCCAATCCAATTCTCTCCAACTGCCCCTCAGCACCGGAAAAGTGATTGTTCCCAAACGCATCACCGAAGACGAATTCCAACTCATCATGCAGACCTTGCGCATCTGGAAACCGCAATTGGTGAAGGCCTGACCAAGAACCCGGCGCATGCCGTCCGGAAGATCGAGGCCGGATCGATTCACTCACTCAAGGATCGCCCGCGGGCGAACGACTCACGCCGGCTTTTCAAGTCGGCCAAGGTTTTCTCGTCCAGTGATGCCGATTGCGCCGCCAACGCTTCCCCTGGGGCTGTTTTTCTTACCAGGATGCGGGATGCACCCGAAACGCCGCTGTCTGGACAGCGCGTGAGCCGAAGATCGGGACAGGGGCTGCCTTCCTGAATCAACGGACCGGCCGGCGGCCGCCCGATCGCGCAAGCATGACCACAGGGATGTAAACAGGCTCCCTATTTCTTCGCCGGGATAACGCTCGCAACTGAAGACTGGAATCATGACGCTGACTAACGGCTCTGACACTTCGTTACACACAGCCTGGATTTAGTTAAGATCAACGGTATTTACGCTCGTCTGAATCTGCTCCTTCCTTCGCAACGCGACCCAGTCACATCTGCACGTGCTTCTCGTCAGCGCTCTCACCGGCGGTAGTCCGCCCCTCAGCAGGCATGATCGAGAAGCTGAAACTGTGATTCCCTGGCAGTTGCTTTTTGAGGAATTCTCGGCAAGTTTTTGTAATTCTCAGCGCCTATATCTGATAATCTTCGGTCGGCCTTCCGCCGCCGCGACGAACGGCTGGCGTCCCCCCGTTCCCGCATGCCAGTATGAAAAAACTCCCGATTAGCCTGGTCTTTGCCATCGTCCTGGCGATCGTCGCCGCCGCGCTGCTTTGGCCCGCAGACAAGACACGCCTTCCGCCCCAGGTTTCCACCTCTCCTTCTCCCGCCGAACCACAGGAAGCCAGCCTTGAGAAACCGCAAGTCACACGCGGGAAGAAACCCGCGCTCGATGCCTGGACGCAACGCCTTATCGAGACTCACACGCCCGACGAATCCAAGATCGATCTCCCCGCCGTCCGGCAGTTCAATCGCTGGGCCCGCGCCTACGCCGCCGGGACCGCCCAGGAATCGGCAGGCACCCTCGCCATCGCCCGGCAACGTCGCGCCGCCCTCAAGGAACTCATCAAGCAAGATCCCCAAGCCGCCTGGGACGAAATGCTCACGGATGACATTCGCGCCGCCCTGCCCACATCCCTCCAACCCTTCCTCGAAGAAGCACTCGCCGAAACCGGTGACTGGGAAGTTTTCACTGCTTGCTTTTGGAACGCCGACCAAAACCCTGCCGCCCCCGAACTGGCTCCGCCCGCGGAGGGCATGGTCTCCACCTTTCACGAAGCCGTCTTCGATCGCTCGCACGGCGCTGAATCCCGTTACCACGCCTTCCCCGCGGGCCTCCTCTCACAAGCTGCCACCACCCGCGACATTTCCCTTCAGGGATTCGCCATCGACGACATTGCGGTCTTCGACGGCCTGCCCCTGGGCCGGCTCGAAGCCGGCACGCCCATCCCCGCTTCCATTCCCATCCATACCCGGGACCCTTACACCGGCGAGATCGTCATCGATAACACGGATCTCCGCGCACGCTCCGTCATCCCGCGGGACGCCTTCGCCGCCGGCTCGCGCGACGGCATTCACTTCTTCGAAAACGAACGCTCGCTGGAAAAGTTCGAAGCTGCGCTTCTTCAAGCCGGGACTCCCGGCGGGGACGAAGGCGAAGAAGTTTTCGCAGAGGCACCCGATTCCTCCGTAACCGGCGAACCCGACTCTCTCCCCCTCAGCGGCCGGGAGGGCGGAGTCTTCAAGGGCGGACAATCGCTTGGTTACCGCACCATGCTTTACATGCGCATCGCCTTTGCGGATGACCCCACTGAAGTGGTCCAGACTGAGGCCAACGCCTACAGCATCCTCCGCAGCGTTAACAATCATCTTCTCGAGAGCTCCTACGGCCGCATGCAGGTCCTCCCGACGGTAACGCCTATCCTCGTCCTTCCCGAGCCACAATCCTTTTACGCCACCGAAGGCACCGGCAAAGTCGGCACCGACGCCCGCGCCGCGGCCTCCGCCCTCGGTTACAACCCCGGCAGTTACGGCCACCGCGTCTACCGATACAGCGGCTCCCCCGGCACTTTCGGCGGCCTCGCCAGCGTCGGCGGTAATCCCGGGAACATCTGGATGCGAAACGGCTCCACCGGCGTCCTCGTTCACGAAATGGGGCACAACTACAAGCTCGGACACTCCAACGGCTGGGTCACCAATACCAAGGCGGCCATCGGTCCCAGCTCGAGCAAGGAATACGACCACAATTACTGCGTCATGGCCAGCGGCTACGACTTCAGCAAGGCCCGCTACTGCTCCTACCAGAAAAATCGCATCGGCTGGCTCACATCCTCGGAATTCGTCAACAGTCTAACCAGCGGACGCCATCGCATCCACGCCATCGACGACAGCCAAATCGATCCCGGCCGCCGTTACGCCATCAAGATCGCCACCCCCAGTCGCGGCAATTACTGGGCCGAATACCGCAACAATTACACCACCAACGCCTTCAAGAACGGCCTCTTCCTCCAGGCCCAGGGCGGCGGCGGCTGGGGTGCGAGCGATACCAAGCCCAACCGCATCGATGTCACTTACTGGTCCAAGAAAAACGAACCCGATTCCACCATCCCGATCGGCTGGACTTTCTCGGATCACGGACAAGGCGTCCACATCACTCCCCTCGCGCGCGCCGACGACTTCACCTGGATCGATGTCCAGGTCCATCACATCGACGACTTCACGGAAAACAATCCACCCACCGCCACCCTGAGCGCTTCAACCACAACGCCGGGCACCGGCCAGTCCATTAATCTCAGCCTCACCGGCATCTCCGATCCCGACGGTGACGAACTCCGCTATTACTGGTATTACGACGCCAACGATCACCACGCCTTCCGCACCTCCACCAACACCTCCCGCAACAAGAGCTGGAGCACGGCCGGCGTCTACAACGTCGTCGTCATCGTCAGCGACATGAAAGGCGGGACCTGTGTCAAATCCATTCCCATCACTGTCGGCTCCCCCTCCAACTTCACCATTGCCGGCCAGGTCATCGATCACGCCGGCAACGGCGTCGCGGGTGTCGCCGTCGACAACGGCCTTGGCTTCAGCGACACCAATTACCGCGCCACCCTCACCGACGCCGACGGCAACTACACCCTCGGCCGCCTTCCCGCCGCCGATTACACCGTCCGCGCCCGCAAAGACTTCGACGCCTACGGCACGCGCGGCTTCTCCAACCCCGTCGCCGTCGGGCCCAGCGCCACCGGCATCGGCTTCCGCGCCCGTGCCCTCCAGGTCACCTCCTCCGGCAGCCCTTCCGAAAACGGCACCGCAGGCCAATTCGTGGTCACCCGCATCGAATCCGGCAACAACTTCACCGGGGACATCGATTTCAACGTCAGTTTCACGGGCAGCGCCGTGGAAGGGACCGATTACACCTTGTCCCCTGCCCCGGCCGGCGGAGTGTATTCCCTGCCCGGCGCCCAGGACTCACTGACCATCACCGTGACGCCCGTCGACGACGCCGACGATGAAGGACCCGAGGACCTTACCTTTTCTCTTGGCATGACCAACGATCTCTCTGTCATCGACACCACCCTCACCAGCGCCACCCTGCTTCTCGAGGATAACGAGAACTCTAATCCCCGCGTGCGCGCCATTCCCAGGGACCGCCACTTTGAGGAAAATGGCGGCGTCGCCGAAGTGCTCTTCCTCCGGTACGGCGACACCACCAATGCCATCACCGTCAATATCGGGACCGGCACCGGCCCCGACATCGCGGTCTACAACCAGGATTACGCCTTCGACACCGGCGCGAAGAACATCACCATCCCCGAGGGCGCTTCCTCGGCCGTCCTCCAAGTCATCGGCCTCGATGACAGCGATCTCGAAGGCTTCGAGGAAACCAAGTTCTGGGTCAACACCGGGTCCGGTTACAAACGCGACCGCCGCCCCACGAACATTGTCATTGATATTGCCGACAATGAAATCCCCGAGGTCACCGTCACCGCCGCCGACAGCAGCGCCGGCGAAGGCAACAACGGCCTCGGCGCCATCCGCTTCACCCGCAGCATCTCCGCCGCCACCCCCCTCACCATCGAGTACGGCGTCCGCGGCAGCGGTCTTCACGGGACCGATTACGCCCAGCTCAGCGGCGCCGTTACGATCCCCGCCGACGCCACCACCGCCGATGTCACCATCGAAGGCCTCCCCGATGCCCTCATCGAAGGCACCGAGAACGCCATCCTCCGCGCCTCGGTAAGCAATGATTCCGATTACTACCTCGGCGCATCCCTGGAAGGCAGCGTCAGTATCAACGATAAACCCATCCTCACCCTCTCAGGCCCCGGCGCGCCTTTCTCCGAACTCAACCCCGCCGCCGGCCAGTTCACGATCAACCGCGTCGGTCCCAACGACGCCGTCGCCGTGACTCTCGACAGCACCGGAACCGCCGAGGGCGGCGCCGACTTCACCTATCCTGCCACGGTCAATCTTCCCGCCAACCAAAGCTCGCTTTCCTTCAACGTCACTCCCCTCACCGACGCCGTGGCGGAGGGCGACGAGATGGTGACCCTCAATATCGTCCCCCTGACCGCTTACGGCGTCGACGTATCTCCCTCGGCATCCCAGCTCATCGAGGATCTCCCCATCGACGCCTGGCGCCTCGCGACATTCGGAGCCGACGCCAACAACGCCGCTATCGCAGGCGATTTCGCCGATCCGGAGAAAGACAGCCAGACGAATCTCTACGAATACGGCACCGTCTCCCAACCCCTGATCGTCGACCTCGCCGAACTCAACCTCGCTTCGAGCGTCGGCTTCTTTTCCGTCGAATTCAAACGCCGCAAGAACTCCGGTGTCACTGTCCAATGCCTTTGGTCCGCCACCCTCGGCCCCGAAGCCGTCTGGTCTTCCTCCGGAATCACCGAGGAGATTCTGGAGGATACCCCCGTCTATACCAGGGTCCGCGCCACCACTTCTCTTGGCGGCACTGCAAAATTCCTCAAAGTCAACGTCTCCCGTTGAAGGAGATCGGGCTTCACGTATCATCCCGCGTGCCGATAGGTCTGCAAAGGCCGGAACAAGGGACAGCTCATCTATCTCGCCCCCTTTCCTGTCGACGGCTTGGGTGATGCTGCTACGTCTAAAGATGGACGGTGTCGGTCACCGCTTGCAGGCGTGTCAGCCGGGCCTGCCCTCTTTACTCGACCGTATAGAACACCGGCGGGCCTGCCGTGCCCGGCGTGCTCCATGGGAAGGCGGCCCCGACTTCAGTCGCGTCTTCGCTCGTAAGCGATTTGGTGGTGAACACCTGGGCGCCATCGGGATACGAAACTCCCTGTTCCTCGACGCGCAAGTTGATGTGGAAATCTCCTCCCGGCTGTTCGCCGACGATAATGTCGATCTGGTGATCTCCATCGAGGTAGATCCAGGGACCGGCGAGGGGATCGAACTTAATGTTGTCCGGGGCATCCGTCCATCCGGGATCGGGATCGCCTGCAAGATACGCATCCCAATCGGGTTTCTCAGTCCACGGGAAGTCCGGCGCCACGACCCAGGGTTGAAAATTGGCAGTCAGGGCGAGGCGCCCGTCAATCCACACTTGCAGGATGTCGTCGGCGCGGCCGCTGAACCGGTAGAAACCCGCCGTCCCTGGCCGAATCGTTCCGGAGTAATGTGCGATCCAGTTGGTCGGCAGGACATCCCCGGCAACCCCGAAATGATCGGGCGCAAGATTGGCGTCAATCAGCGGGGTGGCAAGCCGGGAGGCGAAGAGCGTTTTGTCGGGAGAATAATACTGTTGAAGGACCGTGGGATCGAAACCCCACTCGGCCCCGCTCTGGGGTGTGGCCGCCGTTACCTGGCCATAATACACCGGGTTGAACCAGTTTTCGGTGTTGTCCTCGATGAAGGTCGGACTGCCGTCGGCATACTTTTTAAGATCATAAAGGCGGCCCTCCAGCCCTCCGGTGTTCACGTCCTCTCCAAAATAAGACCCCGTGCTCTTCGAAGCGTACCCGCTGTCGATGTACGGACCGACGACCGATTTCGCAAAAGCCCGCACCGCAAACCCGTCCGGGTAATCCGTTTGGGCGACAA
>JAHEJT010000300.1 GCA_024638765.1 Verrucomicrobiales bacterium | reverse complement strand
CCCGATCAGGGGGCATGTTCACGAACCTGGCGGAAAGCACCGACAGCAACTCCTCAAACCTCAGGCGTTCTTTAAGGGCCTCCTCTGCAAGCTTTCGCTCGGTGACATCCCGCGCCACCGAATAGATCATACTGTCGGCTGGGGCTGAAGCCCACTCCAGCCAGCGATAAGCGCCGTCTTTGCTACGGAAGCGGTTTTGGAAAGAGACCACTTTGTGCTGCAATGCCAGCGTCGAAACCGCATCCTGAGTGTCGAAGCGTTTGCTCGGTGTTTTTGCGTACCAGCGCGTTGGCAAACACATGCGCGATCAGCTGGAAGTCCTTCACGGCCGTTTCCGTCCACTCTCTTTGCTCCCGAGTGAGAGAAAAGCTCAACAGGCCAAATACTCCCCTTCTTCCAACCGCTAACGGAGCGATCACGACGGACCGGGAGCCGCAAAGGCCAAAAGTCTCCCGGTCACTGCCGGCTTCCTCCGGGAGGTCGGTCATTTTCGAAATCGTGATCGTTTCCCCGCCCAGGACCTTCGGCAACACCCAGGGTAATAATTCCTTTAAACTCGTCCCTTCAGGCGGTATCCGATTTCCCGGAGTCTGATATAAATGTGCCAGCAGCACCGTCTCGGGATCTCCTTCATCGGCCAGGTAAAGTGCAGAGCGATCAAGGTCGAGGAACTTGCAGACGCGGTGTTGGGCGGTTTCAATCTCGCTGTCGATCCGATCGGTAGGAAGATTGATAAAGAATGTCGAAATTTCGGCCAGCAGCCTCTCGAATCGTAGCTGCTTGTCGAGTTCTGCATCCGGTTTGATTTCTAATCGAGTCATACAATCCTTCCATCCCTGTGAGACAAGGCGAAGCCGGGGGTAGCCAGTACCAGTCTCTTGACCGCAGCCGCGCGAGCATACTGCATCCTTCACACACCACCCCGGCATACGTCATGATTCTCAGCACCAGCGGCACTTCAGCATGAAACTATACCACGCCGAACACAGCAGGCTCAAACAAATTCAACAATTTTTGAGATGAAAGGGACATCATTGTTGATTTTTTTCGAATTCGGATTGTCTTCATATCGTTTTAGTGGCTGAAAGCAGTTCCGGGTTTCGATTTACCTCTTTTGGCTAGCCCGGCGGATGGCCGAACGGTCTACATTAAACCGGCGGGCCACTTCGCTTCCGAAGATCGACAAGTTCTGCGCGGCAAAAAAGCTGATCAGGGCGCGAGCGCGTGCGATCTAAACGCGTCTAGTCGGCCGGGCCAGCTCCTTCTCTTCGATGCCAAGGCAAGGGCACGCAGCGGCGATAACCGCGGACAAATCGATACCAGCCGATTGTATCTGCATTCTGCGCTCATAAAGCCTACCGACGTGTTTCAGGGTTGCTTCGACGAATTCACTGCTTCCTAAAATGCGCTCGTCACTTGCAAGCCGAATCCCAGCCCGATAAGCCTCTTTGACTGCCCGCCACCCGCCGGCTGAGTGGATCAATCCTCCGCCGCCGGTCAACTCTTGACGACGCTCCTTGGCTGACCACTTACGGACATGAGCATTCAGATTTCGTCTTGCCTCAGAGAGCCTCTCACCGAAAAATCCCAGTATGTAATCCGAATCCTGCCAAGGCTGCGGTCTTTTGCCCATTAGGGCGCTGCAAGCCGCAAGGCGCCGCTGGCATCTACGCGATCTCTGCGAGGCATGTTTTTAAATACGGTATCCTCCATAGTTTTCAACATCGAAACAACGTCCCTATTCTGTCACATCGTTTTATCCTTTGATAGCGTCATCGGATTCCACCATCGTTCCACCATCACGCCCGTCCTGCCTGGGCCCTGCCGCCGCCTCGAGCGTCCGGGCCAGGAGAAGTTCGTAGACCGGTCTGATCCCCAGCGATTGGGCGGTGATGCTGGCACTCAGGCAGGTGAGGGTCATCGCCATCAGCAAGGAGAAACTGGCGGTAAGTTCCGCCACCAGCACGATGCCTGTCAGCGGGGCCCGCACCGTTGCCGCGAACAGGCCACCCATGGCGGCAATCGCAAATGCGCCGGCATGCATTCCGGTGTGCGGAAAAAGCGTCTCCACGAAGACGCCGAAGATGACCCCGACGAGGGTGCCCAGCGCCAGCATGGGTGCGAAGATCCCCCCGGGAGCGCCGGTCGCATAGCTCAAGAAGGTCATCCCCGCGCGAACCACGAGGAGGCTCACCAACAAGCCTATTTCAGGGGCGCCGGCGAACACTTCCTTGATCAACGACTCCCCCCCTCCGACGAATTCGGGGGCCACCACCGTCAGGGTACCGGCGAAAGCGCCAAGCGTAGCCGCTGCGGCCAAATGAACCGGCCACCGCAGCCGGTCGGCGCCGCGGAGGCATCCTAACAACGCCCGGTTGAAACCGGCGCCGCCAATACCGATCAGGAAACCAAGCACCAGATACAAGGGAACGAAGATCAGGATTTCGTCCGGACCGGGCCCCGACGGCAGCCAGCCTTGCAGCCGGACCGGCAGAGAGGGTCCCAGGCCGAACACCTGGTCATTGACGACCTTGGCGATGATGCAGGCGGCGATCACGGCGTGCAATGAGACAAAATTGTAGTTGAAGCTGCGGCGCATCTCTTCGGTCACAAAGATGACGCCGGCCACGGGGGCGCTGAATGCGGCGCTGAGACCGGCACCGGCACCGGCGGCCAGAAACGTGTTCATTCCGTGGGTGTCGGCACCCGTCCGCTCGCCGATCATCCGGCCGACGCATCCGCCCATGTGAATCGTGGGCCCCTCGCGGCCCAGGAGCAAACCGGCCCCCATGGATAAAACGCCGCCGAAGAACTTGACGCCGATCACGCGCCACCAGCGAACGGCG
>JAHEJT010000034.1 GCA_024638765.1 Verrucomicrobiales bacterium | reverse complement strand
GGGGCATCGCAGTGAGGATCCAAAGCGCCGTCAAGCCGGCGCACTCCAAAATCTCCGCAGGCGACCGTTCTATTTTCCGCTCGGCATTTTCGGCACGCTGCGGCGGTTATCGAATTCGATCTGCTTGACGCCTTCCGGCGGAGTGCGGGCCTTGGTGACGCGATTGCGCAGCATCTTTGAGAGCTCGGCGATTTTCCTGGTGTGCTCGGGGCTGTCCGCGAGGTTGTGCATTTCCGCGGGATCGGATTGGTGATCGTAGAGTTCCGCGCCTTCGGCGCCGTCCTCACCCCATTCCGTGAAGCGGTAGCGGCCGGTGCGGATGCTGTATCCGGTGCCATACTGCGAGAGCGCGGACGCGCGGACTTTGGCCGCGGGATTCTTGAGCGCCGGCGCCAGGCTCAGCCCGGAGACGTATGAGGGCGCCTCCAGTCCGCAGAGCTCGGCCAGGGTGGGATAAAAATCCACCATTTCCACCGGCGATTTGACGATTTTGCCCGCGGCCGTAGCTCCAGGCCCCGCGATGATGAGAGGGACGCGCGTCGCGTTTTCGAAGAGGGTTGTCTTTTGCCAGTGACCGTGCTCCCGCATGTGATAGCCGTGATCGGAAGTGAAGAGGACGATGGTGTTTTCCGCGAGACCGCTCTCTTCGAGACCTTTGAGAATGCGTCCTACCTGGGCGTCGGCGAAGGTGATGGATGCGTAGTACGCCTGGATCGCTTCGCGGGATAATTTATCAGAGAGATTGAGTTGGTCTTTCTTGCGGGTAATGGAAGCGCGCGCGGGCGCGGGCAGGGTGTCGAGGTAACCCTCGGGAATTTTGGGGACTTTTATTTTGTCCTTGGGATACTTCGCGAAATATTTTTTCGGGGCGACGTAAGGGGTGTGCGGCCGGTAGAGGCCGACCGCCAGGAAGAAAGGCGTTTTTTCTTCGGCGTATTTCTTCAACTGGCGGATAGCTTCGGTGGCGGCGATGCCGTCGGTCTGCTCGCGGTCGGTGCCCTCGGCGGCGAGCCAGCTCATGGTGCCGCCGAAGCTTCCGGGGACGAGGCTGAAGATGTCCAGTTCGTCGAAGACATCGCGGCCGAGGGGATTGATGGTGTAATTCCAGGAGTAAGGATCGTCGTGTCCGCTGGTGCCGATGTGCTTGGGGACATTGTAATGGTAGATCTTTCCGATGCGCGTGGCGAAGTATCCGGCGTGCCGGAACATCTGGGAGATGGTCTGGACGTTGGGCACGCGCTCGCGGATGTAGACCGCGTTGCGCCGGACGAGGCTTTGGTCGGGATAGAGCCCGGTCATGAAGGAAGCGCGGCTCGGCCCGCAGAGAGGGAACTGGCAGTGGGCGTTGTCAAAGCGGACACCGCGTTTGGCGAGCCGGTCAATGTGCGGTGATTTGACCGTGGGATGGCCGTAGGAACCGAGGTCGCAATTGAGATCGTCGCAGATGAGGAAGAGGACGTTGGGCCGCTCCGCGGCCCGAAGGATGAAGGATGAAAGATGAAGGATGAAGATCGCAGAGACGACCAATGGGAAGAAGGAGCGAGGGTGCATGGTGGAGAGAACGGCTGCTGACGAGTAATTCTTTCGAAAAAGGACGCAGGATCAGCGCGAATTATTCGTAATGGTGCGCCGGAGAAAGGTGATAAGATCGGCGAGTTGGGCGGGATCGAGCGTGCTCTCGAGTCCCTCGGGCATGGCGGAGATGCCGGTGGATTGGATGGATCGGATTTCGCTGCGCAAGAGATTGCGGGCGGCGCCGTCGAGCAGTTGAAGTGCCAGGCTGTTCCCGGATTCCTCGCGAATCATGCCGGCGAGGGAGGTGTCATCGGCGAGGGACACGGTGTAGAGGAGATACTTGTCTTCGACCGCCCGATTTGGATCCAAGATGGCGGTGAGCAGCGCGCCCGGGGAAGAATCCGAGAGGGCGGTGAGGTCGGGACCCAGGGGCTGGCCGATGCCGTCGAGCTGGTGGCAGGCGATGCAGGCGCTCTGAAAAACCGCGCGGCCGGCATCGGCGTCGCCACGCCGGGCGAGAGCGGGCGCATAGCGTTGGATGACGGCCTGGCGGTCGGGATTGGAAACTGAGGCGAAGAGCGCGCGGGCGTGGGCGCGGATCTTGCTGTTGGGAAAACGTTGCAGGCGATCTCGGTTGGCGGCGTCGATGGAGGAAGGAGGAATGGTTCCGTTTTCAAGCGCAGCGAGGAAGTCTTCCGTGAGATCGCGTTTGCCGAGGCATTCGCCGACGAGCGAAGCGCGCAGACTTGGGGTGAAATCCACCCAGTGCCCAAAGGCGCGCGTGACCTGGCCGGCATCCGCGAGCCGGCGCAGCGCCGCGCGCTGCACTTCGATGGGGGCCTGTGGTTGCAGGAGCTGAAGCAGGAGGGCCATATCCGCAGAGTGATCGGACTGGGCGCGACCGAGGAGGGAGATCGCGGCCAGTCGCCGCACCTGCGGGGCGCGCGTGTCATTTGCGAGTTGCCGCGCTGCGGCCGTGAGTCCGGCGGCCTTGTCGAGGGCCGCCGCAAGAGGCGGAGGGGCCTTCTCTAGATAATCGGAAAGTTTTAGGCCGCGGCGATCGAGGGCGGACAAGAATGTCGCGTAAGTGCCGAAGCGCGCATCGGGGTCTGCATCCCGGGCTTCGAGGAGGCGGGCGATGGCGAGAGGTTCCCCGGTGCCGATCGCGGTTTCCATGAGCGCGGGGAGCAGTGGCGCGCGGAGGGGAAAGTCTGCTTTGGCGGCGGCTTCCGCCACGGTCAGGAAGTGCGGCGTCAGCGCGCTAGCAGCGGCGGCGACGAGGTAAGGGTCGTCGCTGTGGTTGAGGGCGAGGCGGGAGAGGGCTGCCCCGGCTTCGGCCTGGGGCCAGGCGCCGAGGGTGAGCGCGAGTTGGAAGCGGACCTGGGAATCGGGGTCCTCCGCGAGAGAGGCGAGTTCTTGTGCCAGCGCCGGTTGGGAAGGGGCGAATCGTTCGCTGAGGCGGACGGCGTGGCGGCGCACGGCGGGCGAGGCATCGTCGAGCGCGACGAGGACCTGGGGGGCATCGAGCGCGTTGAGACCGTCGAGTATACAGAGGGCGTGCATGCGGGCGAGGGGCTCCGCATTGTGCGCGGCGCAATCAAGAAGAAGCGGGATACTCCCGGAATCCTTGCGCGAAAGAAGCAGTTGGTGTGCAGTGTCGCGGACCCAGCCGTTGGGATCGGCGAGGTGCGGCACAAGTTCCTTTGCGTGCAAGTCCGCGAGGAGCGGGGGGACTGCGGAGCCGGTCTGATCTGAGACGATGCGGTAAATGCGCCCGAGGTGATGTCCGGCGCGCAGGTCGAGGACGCGTTGCCAGGTTTCGGGGATCCATTTGGGGTGTTCGATCACGAAGCGATGCATATCGACGATCCAGAGGGCGCCGTCGGGTCCCGTGCGCGCCGTGACCGGGCGGAACCATGTGTCCGTGGAGGTCAGGAACTCGCGGTCCGATTCGTTTGCGGCGCGCCGGCTTTGGAAGGTCACACCATCCGGCTCGAGGATTTGGCGGTGCACGAGATTGTGCACCGGTTCGCAGACGAAAGCATTGGCATTGAAGGACGTGCCGAGCCGTGGGTCGCGCTGGATGGTGAGCCCGCATGCGGAAGTAAACCGGCTGGCGGCAAAGGGATCATTGAAGCGGACGGCGTGGCCGGCGGTTTCGGGAGCGGGAAAGACCGGGGGCGCGAAGCCACCGCCGGCGAGCGTGCGAGTCGCGGAGGGGTAAGGGAAGTGGGGATTGCGGCCATGATAGGGATCGGGGAGGACGAAGTGGAACAGGGGTTTGGAATTGCTGCAACCGAACCAGTTTCCGTAGTTGTCGCGGGCGCGGCCGAACTGGGTGCGGCCGGTTTCGAGCGCGAGGCCTCCGGAATCCGGGTCGATACGAAGATCGAAATTTCCGAGTTTCACGGTGTCGCCGGTCTTTTCGGAGATGACAGTCCCGCCGCTGTCGCCGTTGGCGAGGTGCAGCCAGTTGTCCAGTCCCCAGACCAGGCCGTTGACGCGGTGTTGCTGGTTGCCTTCCTTGAAGCCGCGGTAAAGCACGGTTTTCTCGTCGGCGCGGCCATCACCATCTGTGTCTTCGGCGTAAAGAATTTCCGGCGCGGCCACGACGAGCACTCCGCGGCGCCAGGCTTTCACGGCGGTGGGAAAATTGAGTCCCTCCAGGAAGAGCTCGCTGTGATCGTAGGTCCCGTCGCCATCGCGGTCTTCGAGGAAACGCACGCGGCCGCCGGGTTTGCCTTCGCCGTCGATGCCGAGAGGGTAATCGGCCATCTCCACGACCCAGAGTTTTCCATCGGGTCCCCAGTCGAGGTTGATGGGATCGGCGAGGAGCGGTTCGGCGGCGACGAGTTCGACGTGGAGCCCGTCGTGGGTGTGGAACGAGGCGCGCGATTCTGCGAGGGAAAGCGGCTCCGGCATTTCAAAGCCGGGCGGCACTTCATCGATCGGATCGTAAGCGATCGCCTGCGAGAGCAAGAGGCCGAGGGCCCCGGCGCACCATGGCCGCATCAGGGGATGCATTGATTCATCTTCGTGGTTGTAGCCGGGCGGGCAACCGTATTCAGGGTCCGGAATCTGCGATGGCTTCGTAAATCATCGGCTTGAGGCCCCACTCGAGCGTCCAGCCGTAGGGCTGGGTTTGTTCCAGGGTGACGACGATGAGGCGGTCCTGAGGCGAGACCCAGTAATGACAGCTGGCGGCGCCGCCCCAGCCGAACTCATCGAGTTTGCCGTCCGGATCCCAGTCCCCGGCTTCCACGGTGACGACGGAGAAGCCGAAACCGAAGCCGATGCCCGTCCGCTTCTCTCCTGTGACCGAGATGCTCGGGATTTGTTTGGGCAACTGATTGGTGGTCATCAGTGCGACCGAGTCCGCCGAGAGCAGCTGCGTTCCGTCCACAGAGCCGGCATCGAGAATCATTTGGAGGAAGCGAAAGTAATCGGTGGCCGTCGAGAGGAGGCCGCCGCCGCCGGAGCAGAGTTTCGGCCGCGTGAATAGATCGAATGAAAACGGCGAGTTCGCGGGGATGAGATCGCCGTCCTCGGTCAGGGTGTAGAGAGCGGCGAGGCGATCGCGTTTTGGTTCGGGGACATAGAATCCGGTGTCCACCATGCCGAGCGGATCGAAGATTCGTTCCTTGAGAAAATCGTCGAGGCGCATTCCCGACCAGGTTTCGATGAGATAGCCGAGGACGTCGATGGAGACGCCGTAGGTCCAGCCCTGGTCCGGCGGATGGACCAGGGGGACGGTGGCGAGGCGCTGAGCAAAGTCCTCGAGGTCGCCGGACCAGATATTCGCGGCCATTTGTTTGCGGGCGATTTCCTGAGGCGCGGTGAAGGCATAGCTGAGGCCCGAGGTGTGCCGCATGAGGCTGCGCACGGTGATTTGCGAGAGGTCTGCGCGGCCGGCGAAAGCGGGCAGGTATTTGGAGACGGGATCGTCGAATGCAAACCTGGACTCCTCGTAGAGCATGAGGGCGGCGGCGGTAACGATGGCCTTGGTCATGGAATGGATGCGGAAGATCGCGTCCGTGGCCATGGGTTTTTCTGAGGCAATATCGGCGAGGCCGTGCGCCTGGAGATGGAGGATCTCGCCCTCCTGCGCCACCAGCGTCACCGCGCCGGCGAGTTTTTTCTGCCGGATGAATGCGTCGACCGCGGGGGCGATAGCTGCGAAGCGGGTATCGGACTTGGGTGCCTCTTTGGCCCGGGCGGAAAGGCAAGTCAGGAGGAGGAAAAAGGGGGTAAGAAGAGTGACAAATAGACGGGTGCGCATGGGATTCCGAGCTTACCGGATTGAGTGGAACATGACGAACGCAATGATGAAAGGGGCAAAAATTTGGCCTGACCTCCGACGGAGTTCGTTGTATAGTTGTGCTTCCCATGAAGTATTCCTATCTCGTCCTCCTGGCCGTCGCCGGAGCCCTGGCGCTATCTTCCTGCTCGACCACTCCAATGGGCGGCGGGGTAGCCGCTTACCGGGCTTACGATCTTCCGGCTTCGCTGCCGAAGAATCCCGATGCGGTGCGGGTGAAAGTTTCCGTCAGCAACCAGGCCGCATACGTAATGGAAGGGAGCAAGCCGCTTCTGGTGATGCCGGTGAGCGTGGGGACCTCGAGCAGCCCCACGCCGCGCGGCACTTACCGAATTTACAGCAAGCAGGCCAAGCGCCGCGCCCAAACCCACGGCTTCGCTTACAGTGGGAACAACATCAAGCAAACATACCTGAGTAAAAAGCCCGCAGGCTGGAGTTTCAAAGGAACCCCCATGCCTTACTGGTGCGAGTTCAAATCGGCGTACGGTTTTCACACCGGTTGGATGAAGCCTTACCCGTGCACGCACGGGTGTATTCGGATGCATGAAAACGTGGCGCCAAAGTTTTATCGGCTCGTGAAGACAGGGACGCCGGTGCAGATCGCGACCTCCCAGCCGGAAGACAAAACCATCGGGCGCAATATCCCGCGTCCGCCGGACGCAGGCCCGCTCCCGGATTATCCGCCGAATTTTTACCTGGGCGACGGGTACTTTACGAATCACAAGCGGCCGAGTTTTCAATAGGGGGACGAGGGTAGGTGCGAGCGTGAGCGAGCACCTCCCTGGCCGCGCGACGGACCTCTCCGAAGAAGATCACGCCCGCGCACGCCTCTATCGGAAGTGCTCGCTCACGCTCGCACCTACGTGCAGGATGGGCGCATGGATTTCTTGCTCCGGGTTTTTCTACTCGTCGCCGTAGCATGGCCGCCGATTGCCGTCGCCGCGCCGCCCTCGCCGCATGTAGTGCTCATCATGACCGATGACCAGGGGTACGGGGACCTGGGGTGTCACGGGAATCCGGTGATTCAAACGCCGCACCTCGATCGGATTTTCGCGGAAAGCGTGCGCCTGACCAATTTTCACGTCGATCCCGCCTGCGCGCCGACGCGCGCGGCGCTGATGACGGGCCGGACTTCGCATCGCGCGGGGCTGTGGCACGTGGTCATGGGGCGGACGATTTTACATTCCGATGAGGTCACGATGGCGGAGGTCTTTCGCAGGGGCGGATATCGGACGGCGATGTTCGGCAAATGGCATCTCGGCGACAACTATCCGTTCCGGCCGCAGGACCAGGGGTTCGAGGAGGTGTGGACGCACGGCGGAGGCGTGGTGGGGCATACGCCGGATTACTGGATGAACGATTACTTCGACGACCATTACCTGCACAACGGTGAATGGGAAGAGGTGGAAGGGTACTGTACGGATGTATGGATTGACCGGGCCATTGATTTTCTGGGCGCTGCCACCGACGAACCGGCGCTGGTTTATCTGCCATTGAATGCGCCCCACGGTCCCTTCCAGGTGCCAGAGCGATTTGAAGCGTTGTATCGTGACAATCCCAAGGTGCCGGACGCTGCTTTTTATGGAATGATCACCGCGATTGATGAGGCCGTCGGCAGATTGGAGCGCTCGCTGGTGGAGTTGGGGATTCGCGACGACACGATTTTGCTTTTCCTGACCGACAACGGCACCTCCAGGGGGATCATCTTTCCGAAGGGCGGCCCGGTGGGATTCAACGCGGGGATGCGGGGCAAGAAGGCGTCGCCATACGAGGGCGGTCATCGCGTGCCGTGTTTTGTGCGCTGGCCCGGCGGCGGGTTGGAAGGCGGGCGGGACATCGACCGGTTGACGGCGCATTACGATCTGCTGCCGACGCTCTGTGAGCTTTGCGGGGTATCGCTTCCGCAGGGAGTGCACCTCGACGGAAAGAGCCTGGGGTCGCTCTTGCGCGGAAGATCCGGCGCGCTGGAGGCTTGGCCGGAGCGGACGCTGGTGGCGGAGCTGCAGCTGACGGTGACGCAGCCGGAAAAATGGTCCCGGACCTCGGTGATGGCCGATCGCTGGCGGCTGGTGAATGAAACCGAGCTTTACGATCTGCGGGCAGATCCGGGCCAGAAGAAGGACGTCGCAGGCGCACATCCCGAGATTCTCAAAAGCCTGACGGCAGCGTACGAGCAGTGGTGGGAAGACGTTTCGGAGAATCACGGCCGGGATTGTGAGATCGCGCTGGGATCGGATCACGAAAATCCCGCGCGGATCACTTCTTATCACTGGAACAACGAGAGCGGCGAACAGCGTGACATGCCCTGGGCACATCATCACATCGTGGCGGGGCCGCTCCAGAACGGCTTCTGGCGGGTGCGAGTGGAGAAGGCGGGACGGTACATGTTTCGGTTGCGCCGGTGGCCGGCGGAATCCGGGCTGCGGATCAATGAGTCCGCCGATCACCTGGAGCCTCCGGAAAAACCTTTTCATCCGCTGGAGGCGGCGAAGCTTGAGGCCGTCGTGGCGCGCGTCCGCATTGGCGAAAGAGAACGCGAAGCGCCGGTGGCCGCAGGCGCGAAGTTCGTGGAGATCGCGATTGAAAATCTTGCGGCCGGGAGCGCCGAGCTTCGGGCCTGGTTTGTCGATGCGGAGGGGCGCGCACGCGGGGCTTATTACGTCGAGATCGAGCGGGCAGACTGACTCGGGCTTTTCTATAATCGCCAGAGCAGGACGACGGGTTTTTCCGGGAAATCGCGCGCCGACGCGGCATTCGGCCGATGGCTGGCGGGGC
Organism: Verrucomicrobiales bacterium; assembly: GCA_024638765.1. Classification (GTDB taxonomy): domain Bacteria; phylum Verrucomicrobiota; class Verrucomicrobiia; order Verrucomicrobiales; family DEV007; genus JAHEJT01. The sequence continues at coordinate 27,332 of JAHEJT010000034.1, read as the reverse complement.
GGCGCGGGAAGAGGCGGTCTATTTCATTAGCTGACACGAACTATCAATGGGTCCGTAAGTCGGAAAGCGCCCCTTTTTCCCGGGCTTTCGCGAGTGGGAGGGGGCCTTTCGGACCCGGGGAAAGCGAGTGAGGGGAGGCCGGAAAAGCCCGATGGAATCTGTTAGGATGCGCAATTTATCGAGAATTCTATAATTCTTAGATATCCAAATTAGTTTTTGGTCTTGACACCGCGTAACTCCTTGAGAATTCGGGGGGGCGCGGGCGCCGGTTCAGAATCTGACGAAATGGACACTTTTTTTCTTGAGCAGATACTATATATTGTATTACAACTGCAGCCCGTCACCAATATATGGTGTTTTTTGCGGGAAACCCGATCTTCCAGGCTGGAGGGGTAGCCGCGGCAGAGGAAACGGTGAAAATCAGCAAATCCAAAACATCACAGCCACCCTGCAAGTTCTGGAAATTGTTACTAAATCTGAACATTTAAGTTTGGCGCTCTCAACTGTTTTCAGCCGATAGATTTTAATACTATGTCTATGACTATTAAGAGTTGCCCCGTCGTGGAACGTCTGCACTCTGTGTTCCCCGGGCCCCTGCAACTGCTCCCGTCCCTCCCGGGCCGTGCGCCCGCCTCCTTTTAAATCCCCACTAACTCTAGCAACCAGTCAGTCAGTCAATTCATCGCCATGGAAAAGAAGTTCGAAATCGGCAGCAAAACCTTTGTTCTCGACCAGGCCAAAGCCGAGGAGGCTTACGCCGCCAAGCGGGTCATCAACGGAAGGGAGACCATGGCTTTTAACCTTCTCCCTCTGCGCTATAAGTGGGCTTACGACATCTATCGTTCCATGAAGTCGAATCATTGGGAGCCCGAGGATATCCCGATGCAGAAAGACATCGAGCAGTGGCAGTCGCACGATTTGCTCACTGACAGTGAGCGGTGGATCATCCGCATGGGGATCGGGTATTTCTCGGCGGCCGAAGGAATCGTGGGTGATAACATCATCCACGTGGTGCGCGAACTGGTGACGGCCCCCGAGTTGAAGCTGGTGCTCGGCCGGCACGCCCACGAGGAGAACATTCACGCCGACAGCCTCCTTTACATGATCAGTTCACTGGGGATCAATCCCCACGAGTGTGAGGCCATGTTCGAGCAGATCGAAACGGTGCGCAATAAGAACGAATTTGTCACCGGAGTTTCCCGCGAATTGCGCCGGGACATCGATCTCACTGATCCCGCCAACAAACAACTGCTCGCCAAGAACATCTTCGTTTTCGGTCAGTGCATGGAAGGCACTCAGTTTTACGGTCTCTTCGGGATGATCCTGAGCCTCTATCGCCAGAACAAGTTTCCTGGCATCGGCCAGATGTTCCGTTACACGCTGCGCGACGAATCGAATCACATCGAGGTCTTTCGCAATCTCTTCATGGACCTGGTGGAAGAGAACAAGGAAATCTGGACCGAAGCGTTTCAGCAGGAGCTGACCGATCTCATGAGGGAAGCCGTGCGCCTCGAAAAAGAGTTCATCAGCGACTGCCTGCCGGTGAGTTCGGTGGGTCTCACTGCGCAGGAATTTCTGCAATACATTGATTACATCGCCGACCGGCGTCTGGAGGGAGTGGGTCTCAAGCCGCTCAATCGCGGGACCGAGAACCCGTTCCCGTGGTTGGCGGAGATGATGGACATCCAGAAAGAGCAGAATTTTTTCGAGGGCCGTGTCACCGAGTACCAGAAAGCATCGGCGTTGGAAGTGGTGCACGATGATGAGTTGTGAGTCCGGGATCGGGTATCCGTAGTCAAGAACCAGAAGCGGGAGAAGCTTGGAGAGGGATGAGGCGTTCATGGTGCGCCTGGGGAGAGGGGAACTTTTGTCTATCTATAACCAATAAATAATCAACCAAACGAAGCATACGCTGGAGGAACGCAAGCAATGATCGGGAAAGATTTTGTCGAGGAGGACCTGGCCTTGAAACGATTGGCCGCCGCGCCCAAGGATTTAAAACCACGATTCGATTGGGCGGAAGCGGCCCGTTGTGAGGAGCAGCCACCCGCGGCGCGGCTGCTCGTAAAGGTCGGCGACCGGACCACGCAGTTCAATATTGCCGAGATTGCGGATACCGTGGGCAACGCCCTGACCGATCTCCTCCTTTCCAGGAACGAGAAAGACATTTTCACCGAAGACAACCGCAGCCTGGTGGCGGCGGTCTCCAGTGCCGTAGCCAAGGATGTGTTTGCCGAGCTTCCCGCCGGCGAAGAGCGAGAGCATACCTTGACGGCCGAAGAAATCACGCGCGTCATCGAGCGCGCCTTGATCCGTCAGAACGCGCACGACATCGCCAAGAGTCTCATCGTGCGTCGCACCGGCACACTGGCGCGCCAGGCCGAACAGGAAGCCGCCGCGGGAAATAACGGCGCCAACGGTGCCAACGGTGCCCATGGCCAGAAGCCGGCGGTCCGGGTGATACGTCGCAACGGCGAAGTGGTGGGTTGGAATCCCAACAAGGTTGAGATCGCGGTGCGCAAAGCTTTTCTTTCGCTGCAGATGGATTCCAGCCCGGCCCGCAAGATCGCAGAAGCGCTCGGCGAGCGCATGGCCAATCACGGCCACGACTTCATTCATATCGAAGATCTCCAGGACAGGGTGCAGGAGGAGTTGATGCGCCAGGGGTATTACAAGGTTGCGGAGACCTACATTCTTTATCGCGCCCACCGAGCCAGCCAGCGGCTTTTCGATCAGGAGGAGGCCCACGCCGCCGAGGGCGCGGATAACGCCCTGCAGGAGACCATGATCGTCGTCAAGAAGGACGATGGAGAGACTTACCTCTGGGACGGGGTGGATCTGAGAAAGCGGATTGAATTCGCCATGATCGGGCTGGAACTTTGCCTGACGCGTGATGAGATCGAGCACGAGTTGCGCCGCTCGATGTTCCCTGAGATGTCGGAGACCGACCTGCGCAAGACGGTGATCCTCAACGCCAAGAGCCTCATCGAAAAGGACGCGGATTTCTCCCAGTTCGCCGCGCGGATCCTGCTGAGTTACATTTACGAAGAAGTCATGGGCTGGGACATCGTCCGTGACGGGATTGAGGCGCTGCCGCGGTTTCACCGGAAGGCCTTCAAGGCGAGTATCGCGCGCGGGATCCAGATCGAGCGCATCAGCCCGCGCCTGCAGGATTTCGATCTCGACGCCCTGGCGGCGGCCATCGATCCGGCTGCGGACCTGGATTTCGATTACCTGGGTATCCAGACTCTCTACGACCGCTACCTCATTATCGACAAAACGGTGAAACCGCATCGCCGCCTGGAGACCCCGCAGTTGTTCTGGATGCGGGTGGCGATGGGGCTCTTCGTCCTCGATGAAAATCCCACGGAGAGAATCATATCCCTCTACAATCTTTACAAGAGCCGCCGCTTCTGTTCCTCCACGCCGACGCTCTTCAATTCCGGGACGCCGCATTCGCAGCTGTCCTCCTGTTATCTTTACAAGGTCGACGACAGCATCGAATCGATCATGTACCGGGGCATTTCTGAGAACGCTTTTCTCTCCAAGTGGGCGGGCGGTCTCGGCGGGAGCTGGACCGCGGTCCGGGGCACCGGCAGTTATATCAAGGGCACCAACGGCGAGAGCCAGGGGGTGATTCCTTTTCTCAAGCTGCACAACGACCAGCTGGTGGCGGTGAATCAGGGTGGAAAGCGGCGCGGATCGGGGTGCGCTTACCTGGAGAGCTGGCACGTGGATATTTTCGATTTCCTCGAGTTGCGCCGCAACACGGGGGACGACCGCCGGCGCACCCACGACATGAACACGGCCAACTGGATTCCAGATCTTTTCATGAAGCGGATGGAAGCGAGGGAGCAGTGGACCCTGTTCCGGAGCAACGAGGCGCCTGATCTGCACGAGCTTTACGGGAAAGCGTTCGAAGAGCGTTATCTCGAGTACGAAGAAAAGGCCGCGCGTGGGGAAATGTTCGGCAAACAGATGCCGGCGATTGATCTCTGGAAGAACATGCTGCGGATGATCTTCGAGACCGGGCATCCCTGGATTACCTTCAAGGACGCCTGCAATGTCCGCAGCCCGCAGGACCACGTGGGCGTGATCCACAGTTCCAATCTCTGCACCGAAATCACTCTTAATACCGGGCCGGACGAGACCGCGGTCTGCAACCTGGGATCCGTCGTCCTCGACACGCACGTCGATGAAGACGGCGAGATCGATCACGAGAAACTGCGCGAGACCGTGCGCACAGCGGTGCGGGCTTTGGACAACGTCATCGACATCAATTTTTATCCGACCGATGCCGCGCGCACTGCGAACAGTCGTCATCGGCCGGTGGGGTTGGGCGTCATGGGCCTGCAGAACGCGCTTTACAAGCGCGACAACGCCTTTTCCTCGCGGGAAGCGGTGGAATTCAACGACGAAATGATGGAAGCGATCGCCTATTACGCTTACGAAGCTTCCAGCGATCTGGCGAAAGAGAAAGGCGCTTACTCCTCTTACCAGGGATCAAAGTGGGAGCGCGGTTTGCTGCCGCAGGACACCTTGGATTTGCTCGAAGAAGAGCGCGGCCAGGAGGTCGAAGTCCCGCGCGGCGCCCGTATGGATTGGGATGCGCTGCGCGCCCGGATCCAGGAGCAGGGGATGCGCAACAGCAACGTGCTGGCGATTGCGCCCACGGCGACGATTTCGAATATCATGGGGAGCACTCCCTGCATCGAGCCGACCTACAAGAATCTCTTCGTGAAGAGTAATCTCTCCGGGGATTTCATCGTGCTCAACCGGTTCCTGGTGCGCGACCTGAAGAAACTCAATCTCTGGAACGATGAAATGGTCGATCGTTTAAAATACCACGACGGCGAGCTTGAGGAGATCGACGAGATCCCCGCCGGGCTGAAGCAGAAGTACGCCACCGCGTTCAAGGTGGACTTCGAATACCTCATTGATGCGGCGGCGCGCCGGCAGAAATGGATCGATCAATCGCAATCTGTGAATCTCTTCCTGGAGCAGCCGGATTTGAAAACGCTTTCACACATGTATCGCGCGGCATGGCATCGCGGATTGAAAACGACCTATTACCTGCGGACCCTGGGCGCTTCCAACATCGAAAAAGCGACGATCCAGGTGAAGAAAGAGCTGCGGGGAGTATCCGAAGCCGCTGCAGCCGGAGAGAACGGTGGCGCCAATGCGAACCCTGAATACACGGAAGAGCAAAAGCAGGCCTGCAGCATTGAAGCCATGATGAACGGCGGGGAATGTGATGCGTGTCAGTAGTTCTCAGGCGGGACGCCTGAGGAGGTGGGAAGTTTCAAGTTTGAAGTTTTCAGGGGGAAGTGCGGCTGTGCCGACCGGCTGGATGAACGAGCAAGCTGTGGAAGAGCAAGCTGTGGAAGAAGAGGGGGCCGAAGAAACTTCGAGCGGGGGGCTGTCGATTCTGGGGCCGGTGCTGGCGGACTAGGCGTGGGGGGGTTCCCAACCGCGCCCCGGTGGGGCGCGGTTCACAGGGCGTTCTTTCGCCACAAGTCATCGGAACTCTTGGCGAGTTCCGCTACCGGATCCGGATCAGGAAGTCGTGCTGTCCGTTGATTCAGGCTTCGCGGATGGGTCGGTCGAAGGTTTGGGTTCGGGGCGGGGGATGATGCGGCCGATGCCGAGGGAAAGGGGGCGGCGGCGCGTCTGGCGGGCCTGTTCGCGGGCGCGGCCTTCGAGCGGCGGCGGTTCGAGGAGGCCGCATTCGACGAGGGAGTCCTCGTAAAGCAGATAGTTTTCCTGGAGCAGCCGGCTCTTGGCGAGAAGGAGTTGGATTTCCGCCTGCTCCGGTTTCTTCTCGCGCAGGGCGAGAGCCGCTTTCAGGAAAAGCGTAACTGCGCTCTGTTTCGAGTGCAATTCAAGATCGCGGCGCACGAGCTCGGGCTTTCCCTGCATCAAACGGCACATGCCGATTTTGTAGTCCAGCAGATCGTTATAAATGCGACCACGCTCGAACTCTTTGAGGGCGGAAAATTTTTCGGCGGCGGCTTGGAAATGTTCCTGGAGAAAATCCATTTCCGCAAGGTTGTAATGCATATCAAAGTTTTCCGGTTGGGCCTCCAAGGCATCGCGGAACGCCTTGCGCCCGTGCTGAAAATACCGCAACGCCGTGAAACAGGAGCCCTTGAGGTTGTGGAGGTTTTCCCCGTCGAAAACCACCCTGCCGGGTTCCATGATTTCGATCTTGCGCACCAGCTCGAGGGACTTCTGGTATTCGCCGTCCTGATACAGTTCACGGGCCTGCTCGAAGAGCTTGGCAGCGTCCGAGGCGGAGGCGACAGCGGCGGCGGCGAGCGAGAGGGCGGCGCACATCAACGTCGAAAAGGCGCGCGCTCGAGATGGTTTATGAGTCTGAAGTATTTTCAATCCAATGAGCATTGTAACCACGAATACGCACGAATTGACACGAATATTTGGATGGGGAGCGAGGACGGGTGTTGCCGACACTGAATCGGTGTCAATGCCGCCGGCACATCAAGCTTTTGATTCAGAGGATTGATGCGATGCCGTTTCGGCCGCTTCCGATTTCTTGTTCTCGCCTCCGAACAACAATCCGATTACCAGTGTCAGCCCGATAATCGCCAGCGGAACCTGGGGAGGAGCCCAGGTGAGGGTGCTTTGAAAGAGCAGCAGGGAACCGACGACAAAAAACAGCAGTAACAAAAGACCGAGCATGACGGCGCGGCGGCGTGGGAGTCGGATTACAAAAAGTCCCAGTAAGACGAGCCCGCCCCAGAGTGAGAATTGCCACGTCTGCGGCCAGCGGGAGATGTGCTGATCAGTCTGGATGGTGGCGATGGCCAGGGCGAGTAGTTCTGCTTGCGAAATGTTCGTCTGGTTGTCGAGAGGGATGCGGCGTGCGTCGGCATGGTCTTCGCCGACGAGGACGATATTCTTCTCAAGGGTATCGAGTGCTATCGGCGGCTCATCCTGAAGCGCGCTGAGGTCGATACCGGGTTCGCGGGCCAGGAGCAAGGCGCCGGCGTTGAGCTTGGGCAGGCGATGGCGCAGGCCCCCGAAGACGGTGAGATTTCCGGCGCGATCAATGGGGATGGACAAGGAAGGGCCCTCGATGCGGATGGCTTCGCCAAGGGTGACGCGGACGTCCGAGGGAGAAGCCCCGTGCTGGGTGAGCAGTGCTTGAAGCACGAAAGAAGCAACGACTTCTTCTCCGCGCCGCGCCAACAGAGGGACCCGCAATGCTCCAGCGCCTCCGGTGCCCGGAAGATCGAACTGGGTAAACCCGATTTCGGTCCCGGGAAGGAGCCCCGCTTCGGGCAAGGCGGCAAATCCGGTGAATGAAGGTATCTCGAGGAGATCGCCCTCGATGTTCTTGAGCACCGGCAGCTTGGCGCTGGCGGGCAGTGGGGTTTCTTCACCGTCCTGGGTAGGGACCGGGTTATTTTCGATAACGCAACCCAGCAATACCTGGGGGACGCGGAGGATCCGGGTGCGCAGGACGCTGAGCCCGATTTCGTCTTCTTGTTTCCATTTGAGGACGGGCGCCACCATGATGACGCCGGGCTGGTATTTCTCGAGGTTCTTGAGGACGACGGCGTAATCGAGCTGGTTCAGCGGCCAGGTCTCGAAGATTTCCTTCTCCACTTCATCGAGGCGGACGAAAGTGATTGCGGGCTCGCGGATGCTTTCCGCGTGGTTGCCGATGAGCCAGTCGACAAAGAGGCGTTCGAATTGGTGGAGGGTGCCACGATCCTGTTCACGCTGCAGAAAAAAAACGAGGATCGCGCAGAGGACGAGGAAGCCGGCGATGCGGAGAGGCATATTACTTCTCGAGGCGGAACACGTGGGCGACTTTTTCCGAGGGATCGAGTGCGACGAAGTTGAACCTGCCCTGCCAGAGAAAAGACTCACCGGCGAGCAGGTCGTGCACCTGGTAAGCGGCGTCTTCGTGAAGGCCGAACGTTTCCAGAGGGATGTGGAGATTGCTCTCCTGGCGGTGGCCGGGATCCAGATTGACTGTCACCAGGATGCAGTTGGAGCGATCGGGCGTGGTCTTCACCCAGGCGAGCACCTGGTCGTTGCCGGTGTGACAAAACTCGATATTGGTGGCACGCTGGAGGGCGGGGTTGCCGCGGCGGATGGCGTTGAGACGGCCGATGAATTCTTTGATATTGTCCGGATTGTTCCAGTCGCGGTCCACGAGCTGGTATTTTTCCGATTCAAAGTATTCCTCATTCTCATCGCTCATGGGCGTGTTCTCACAGAACTCGTATCCGCTGTAGATGCCCCAGTTCGGGCAGAGGGTGGCGGCGAGGACGGCCCGCATCTTGAACGCGGCGTGTCCACCGTGGCGCAGGGGATGGGAGAGGATGTCCGGGGTGTTGGGCCAGAAGTTGGCGCGGAAATAATCAGCCATTTCTCCCCGGGTGAGCTCTGTGAGATACTCCGTGAAATCCTGCTTGGAGTGGCGCCATGTAAAATACGTGTAACTTTGTGAAAAACCGATTTTCCCGAGGGTCTCCATCATACGGGGTCGCGTGAAGGCTTCCGCCAGAAAGATGGTGTCGAAGGCCTCGCGGCGCACCTCCTCGATGAGGTATTTCCAGAAAGCGACGGGTTTGGTGTGGGGATTATCGACACGAAAGATGCGCACGCCCTGGTCGACCCAGAAAAGGACTACCTCCACCATTTCCCGCCAGAGATTGCGCCAGTCTTCGCAGTGAAAATTCAGAGGATAAATATCCTGGTATTTCTTGGGCGGGTTTTCCGCGTACTTGATGGTGCCGTCGGGCCGGTGGAAAAACCATTCCGGGTGCTCTTGGACATAGGGATGATCGGGCGAGCAATTGATGGCGAAATCGAGGGCAATCTCCATGCCGCGGGCCCGGGTTTGCGCCACGAGCCAGCGGAAGTCTTCGAGGTTGCCCAGGGCGGGCGCGATCGCCTTGTGTCCGCCCTGATGGCTGCCAATGGCCCAGGGGGAACCGGGTTCGCCGGGGAGACAGGTAAGCGAATTATTCTTTCCCTTGCGATTGGTTAAGCCGATGGGATGGATGGGCGGGAAATAGATGACATCAAAACCCATGGCGCGGGCATCATCAATTCGTGGCAAGCAATCGCGGAAGGTCGAGTGAGTGTCCGAGCTTCCGGCGGCGGAGCGTGGGAAGAATTCATACCAGGCCGAGAATCCCGCGCGCTCGCGTTCCACGAGGACGGTGAGAGGCGGATCGAGGGATGTCGAAAGACTGCGATCTGACCAAAACTGCATGAGCGCATTAAGATCCGCGGCGGCGACGAGTTCTGCGGCTTTCGCGGCTGAAGCGGTGTCGCGGAGGAGTCGCGCATGCGCCTGAAGAGCTTCGCCGTGGTCTTTCTGGCCGGCCTCGAGCGCGCGGGAAGCGGCGGATTCGACCAGAATCGCCGCCTCGAGGATCTCGGTTTCGAGGTCGACCTGACCGGCTTCGACTTTTCGTGAAAAATCGTGGCGCCAGGAGAGAAACGGTTCCGACCAGGCCTGGATTGTGTATTCGTAATAGCCGGGCTCGGGAAAGGTGCAGGCGGCGCTCCAGCGGTCGTTGCCGAGAGGGTCCATGGCGGTCTCTTGCCAGGTGTCGGCATCGCGCAGGCGCCATTTAAGCCGAGCGGTGAGAATGTCGTGGCCGTCACGAAAGAGGTCTGCTTGCACTCTGAGATCATCTCCGGCGAGGCGTTTTATCGGATAGGCGCCGTCGTCGACCAGGGGTGAAAGATTGGCAATGACCACAGTGTCGGCATCCGCGGGGTTGGGGAGGGGCGCGGGGTTGCGCAGCCGGACGTCATGGCCGGGGAGAGGTGGTATTTCCGGTGGGCCGGTCACGGGCCGAGGTTGTGTAAGGCGGCTGTGTTTTTCGGAGGAGGTACTCAAGGGTTGAGGAAGGTCGCGGAGTTCACGTGTCCGGCGAAAAGCCGAAAGGCCAAGGCTGTCGTCTCCGGCGCGGGGAAACCACCGGAGATGGTGATGGAAGTGTGGACCGGCTGGAAGGCAGAATCAAGCACGGCCTTTTGAGGACCCGGGGAGATGGTTTGTCGATCCGAACCAGGTGATTTCGTGTGACGGCTTGTGAGAGCGGTTGCAAGACTTGAAACTTGCTGATTCACGCCGGGGAGCGAAGCTCTGCCGATTGTTAGGGAGGAGAGCGGCAGGGTCTTCCCGCCAGCCCGCCGTTGCTCAAGCGTCTTTGGTTTTGAGGAGGGGCGCCAGTGCCTCCAGTTCGGGGAGTTGCGCGAGGACCGCTTGGAGATTGGCGACGGCGCGGGGAATGGAATCAAGGAAGTGCCGTTTCCCCTTTTTGAGCCCGAGAAATCCGTAGGCGCCGAGGGCCTGCATAAGACGTGAGGCCGCGCACTTCAGGAACCGATCCCTGGTAACCTCCAGCGAGGGCGCGCCATGGATCAAATCCTGGTAATATTTGAACAGTTGCTCGCGCCGGGCATCCGTGAAGTCGACGTAGGGATCGTAGAGCAGGGAAGCGAGATCGTATTCGGGAAGGCCGAAACGCATTCCCTGGTAATCGATGAGGTAAGTTCCTTCGCCGACCAGCATGATGTTGCGAGATTGAAAATCGCGGTGCACGAGGCTGCGGGGAACCGAGGCGAGTTCGTTGGTCAGCGAGGAGAGCCCGGGGTGTGAGCGGATCCTTGCAGCCGTCGTGTCATCGACGTCGCTGAAGTGGGCCACAAAATTTTCGAAAAAGTAATCCTGTTCCCAGCAGTAGAGTTTCTCGTCGAAGGGGGGTTGGAGGACTTCACGCGGAGCCGCGAGATTCCTGGCGAAAGATTCCTCCGTGACTTGGTGGAGTCGGACTGCTTCGCGGAGCGCCGATTGGTAAAGCGATTGCGGGCCTTCGCTCCAGGGCTCGCGCGGCGCCTCTGAGAGCAGTCGGTTTCCCAGGTCCTGGAGCCAGACGAGGTGTTCGGTTTCGTCGTAAGCATAGATTTCGGGGCAGGCGACTCCCAGGGAATGGAGAAATCCGGTGAGGGGCACAAAAGAGAAATTCTCTGTCCGCTCGGTTCCGAAGCGCATCACCAGGAGGGACGCGAGCTCGGGGTGCTTGGTGGAGGATGGTCCGATCTCGAGGCGATAGTAAGAGCGATCCGAGCCGTCCTGGTCGAGGGGATGGACCTCGATTCGGGCGCCGGCGAAATCCGGGAAGCGCGCCCGGGTTCGTTCCGAAAGGCTGTCGGGATCAAAAGTCGGCATCGGTGGCCTTGCCCGAAGCTAGGGCACCGTCGCGGACGATGCAACGGTCGAGAATGGATCCTGTGGCGACGCGGGCGCCGGGCCAGAGGATGGAGTTTGTAATCTGCGCATCCGCTTCCACGACGGCCCCGGCGCCGATACTGGTTTGCGGGCACACCCGGGCGGTGGGGTCGATGAGGGCGCCGGGATGGAGGCGCAATTGTTCGGGTTGTTTTCCGTATGCGGGAAAATCGATATGCGAAAGCGCAGCCACCGCGCGCAAATAAGCGCGCCGGTCGCCGAGGTCCGACCACGCGCCCTCGGCGATCACGACTCCGCCGACGGCGCTCTGTTCGCGGATTAATTTCAGAAAAATGGGAATCACCGATTCCTTCTTTCCTGGGGTGAGGTATGCAAAGAATCCGGGGTGGACCGCGTAAATGCCGGTGAACTGATGGCCGCAGCGGGCGCCGGTTTCGAGTTGATTGCGGATATCGACGACCTTGGCGGCGCCGGGATCGAAGGCGACGTGGAGGGCGGGACCGGAGGAGCGGAGAGCCAGGGTGATGAGATCGCCGCTCTGGGCGTGCGCCGCGAGGAGGGGAGCTAGAGGGAGATCGGTGAGGATATCGCCGTTGTAGACGAGGAAGGGCGCATCGCCGACGAGGTCCCGGATGTTGGCGATTCCCCCGGCAGTTTCGAGGAGGTTGGGCTCGTGACGAAAAGTGAGCGGAGCGCCGCGGTAACGACTATCCGGAAAGGTTTTCGCGTAAGCCTGGGCGTGATGATGGGTATTGACGACGCACTCCCGCAATCCGGCGTCGAGGAGATGATCAAACGCGTAAGAGATGAGCGGCTTCTGGTATACGGGGATGAGGGGTTTGGGGATGCGGTCGGTGAGAGATTTCAGGCGGGTGCCGAGTCCGGCGCCGAGGACGAATGCTTTTTGCACGGCGACAGCCTAGGAACGGGGGCAACAGGCTGCAAGAATTGATGCTTTGGCTGGCCCGATATCTACGGGCGGGATAGAGTGCGGCAGGCGTTTCCTTCTTTACAAAAGGGATTTATCCCGGATGGTTTCTCTCCTATAATAACGAAAGCCGCGCGCCGTGCCGGCAGGCCCCCGGAAATTTTCGACCCGAAATGCGTAGCGAACTGGAAGAAGCACCTCGCAAGGACGAATCCGCGTTTTCCTCCGCGGCAGTCAAGCCGGAGGATGTGGAGTTCTTCAAGAAGAAGATCGTCAATCACCTGGTGCACAGCCTGGCGCACGCGCCGCACACGGCGACCGACCGCGATTGGTGGCTGGCGACATGCCTGGCGGTGAGAGACGTGGCGCTGGAGCGGTTTGGCCGGACCCAGGCATCTTATCGCAAGAAGAACGTGCGGCGGCTCTACTATCTCTCGCTGGAGTATTTGATGGGCCGGTTGTTGCGCAACAACATGATCAACACCGGCGTTTACGATGCGGCGCGCCAGGCGCTCTCGGATCTGGGGCTGGATATTCACCAGGTTTGCAACGAGGGACCGGACATGGGACTGGGCAACGGAGGCCTGGGGAGACTGGCGGCGTGTTTTCTGGATTCGCTGGCGACGCTGGAATACCCGGCGGTGGGATACGGAATTCTCTACGAGTTCGGATTATTTCGACAGGAGTTTGTGGACAACCACCAAGTGGAGCATCCTGACGTCTGGATGCGCTATGGAAATCCATGGCAGATCGTGCGGCCGGAATACACGGTGGAGGTCAACATTTACGGCAACGTCGAGCGCCGCTTCAACGACCTGGGGGAGGGGAAAGACGTCTGGATCAATACCAAGCAGATTGTCGGAGTGCCCTGGGATATCCCGATCGTGGGATACGGCTGCGACACCGTGAATTTCCTGCGGCTGTGGGAGTCGCGGGCTTCGGAGGAATTTAATTTCTCGGTCTTCAACGACGGCGGATACGTGGAAGCGGTCCGCGAGAAGGTCGAGGGGGAAACCATTTCCAAGGTGCTTTATCCCAACGATTCCACCGAGAGCGGCAAAGAGCTGCGCCTGGTGCAGCAGTATTTTTTCGTGGCCTGCTCGGTGCGGGACATTCTCCGGCGGCACGCGCGGTATAACGAGTTGGACACGCTCGCGGATAAAGCCGCCATCCAGCTCAACGATACGCATCCCTCCCTGGCGATACTGGAACTGATGCGAATTCTGCTGGACGATCACGGGCTGGGCTGGGGCCGCGCCTGGGAAATGTGCCGGAAAATTTTCGGGTACACCAATCACACCCTGTTGCCGGAAGCGCTGGAGCGCTGGAGCGTGCCGCTCTTTCAGAAAGTCCTTCCGCGCCATCTCCAAATTGCGGATGACATCAATCGACACTTCCTGGAAAACCACGTCGAAGTGAAGTGGCCGGGCAAGGTGGAGAAGAAGCGTGAGCTTTCCATCTTCGAGGAGGGTTCTCCTCAGATGCTGCGGATGGGATGGCTCTCCGTAATCGGGAGTCACTCCACCAACGGGGTGGCGGCTTTGCACACCAAGTTGATCAAGGAAAAACTGTTCCGCAGTTTTAACGAATTGTATCCGGAACGATTCAACAACAAGACGAACGGCATCACGCCGCGCCGCTGGCTCTTGAGCTGTAACCCCGAGTTGGCGGCACTGATTACGGATCGGATCGGTCCCGATTGGCCCGGCGATTTGAATCAGCTCACCCAGTTGGAGCCTTTTGCGGACGATATCGAGTTCCGGAAAGAGTTCATGGAGATCAAGCACCGCAACAAGATGAAACTTGCGGAACTTATCGAGGCGGAGTGCGGCGTGGTGGTGAATCCCAAGGCGATTTTCGATGTCCAGATCAAGCGTCTCCATGAGTACAAGAGGCAGCACCTGAACTTGCTCCATATCCTCTCGTTGTATCGGAAGCTCCTGAAAAATCCCGATTTGGATGTCCTGCCCCGAGTCTTCATATTTGCGGCCAAAGCGGCGCCCGGATACGCCTTGGCCAAGGATATTATTTTTGCGATTAACTCTGTGGGGCAAAAAATCAACAACGACTCGCGGATCAACGGGAAACTCAAGGTGGCCTTTCTGCCGAATTACGGCGTATCCGTCGCGGAGAAAATCATTCCCGCTGCCGACGTATCCGAACAGATTTCCACCGCGGGCAAAGAAGCCTCGGGGACCGGGAATATGAAATTAGCGCTGAACGGCGCGTTGACAATCGGCACGTTGGACGGCGCTAACGTCGAGATCCGGACGGAAGTCGGCGAGGAGAACATTTTTATTTTTGGACTAACGGTGGAGGAAGTCGAGGACCTGCGGAGCAAGGGATATAATCCGTGGGAGTATTACGATGGGAACGAGGACTTGCGGACCGTGATTGATTGGCTGGCTTCCGGTTATTTTACGGGGGAAGACAACGGCGGCGCGGGTGCGCTTTGTAACAGTCTCCTGGATTGGGGAGATCCTTTCCTGGTGCTCGCCGATTACGAAGCTTACGTGGCAAGCCAAGCCGAGGTTGACCGCGCTTACCGGGACCAGGATTGCTGGGCCCGGATGGCGATTTTAAATACGGCGCGGATGGGTAAGTTTTCTTCCGACCGGACCATTCGTGAGTATGCGGAAGAGGTTTGGAATTTGGAGCCCTCACCCGTAAGCGCTGACGCGTGAAGATGGGCTTCCGGGATTGGGAAGGATGATCCCCGGCGCGGGATTTCGTCTGGAAGCCATGGTTCGGCGGGGCGAAGATGGTTTTTCCGATGGAAATTTCCCTGCAGAAGTTTCGCCGATGGGCCCGGATGAGAACGGGCGCGGGGCTGATGTGCCTCCTGGCGGCTGCCCCGGCGCGGGCCGCCTCGCCGGCGCCCCAGGAGGATTGGTACGGCCGTATCTCTCCTGACCGCGAAGCGGTGTATCGGTGGGAGCGCGGTTGCCGGGCCTCTTATGTGCTGAGTTGGAACGGTGTCCTCAAGGCCGGCGAGATGGAGATAGAAATTGAGAGCCGTGATTCCGGGCGCCAGGAATTGCGGCTGGTGTCGGCGAAAGCGCAAGGCAAGAGCGCCGGCCTGGCGCGAATTTTTTGGCATTACGACTGCAAGTATAACTCGCTGATTGATGTGGACACGTTCGTCCCCCGGGAAATTCTTTATTTGGAAGAAGAGCGGAAAGACCGGACCCGCACCGAAGTCGAGTTTGAAAAGGGGAGGGCAGTCTGCCTCAAGCGCGTGGAGCAAAAGAAGGACGGGGAAGTGGACGAGTCGCGCCGCGTCTTCAAGGCACCGAGAATCCACGATTTGACTTCGGGAATTCTTTATCTCAGAAGCCAGCCGCTTGAGACCGGAGATGAAATGAGTCTCGTCATCTATCCTTTCGATACATCTTACCTGGTGACGTTCCGGGTTTTGGAGAGAGAACCGCATCGCACTGAGGCGGGAAAATTTGCGGCGATCAAACTGGACCTGGGGATTGAAAAAATTCTCAAGGGTAACCGCTTGGAGCGGTACAAAAAATTCAAGAGGGCCACGATTTGGATTTCCGATGACGCCTTCCGGATGCCGTTGGAGATTCGTGCCGAGATTTTTGTGGGGAGCATCCGGGCGGAGATGGTGGAGCGGGGGTTTTCGGGGGGAGAATGAGAAGCGGGCAGCGGCGGGAATGGAAGGAGGGCTCGGGGGAAAACGTTGACTTATTCCATAATTACAATATCTTACTAAGACTCTCATAATCACTGAATTGAGTTAAATGCCTCAGAGTCTTCCCATCCCCGAAGGTGAGCCTCCTGCGTACGGTGCTCACAGCCCCGGGGAGGGTGAGATTCCTTCTTTCGCGTGGCCCTTTGACGCGCTGATCGATCTCTCCGGGCCGGCCCATTACGAAGAGGTGATACCGCTGGCGCCGCCCAACGGAAAAGAGCGGAACCTGGAGCTTCGCATCGTTGGGAGGGACTCCCTTCATTATCTTTTCGCGTCCGTGGCGGGCGCGGGACCGATGATGCAATTGAGCAGCGGGCTGGTCTGTCGCGGTGCGCGCGCGGAATCCTGGCACGGGGTGTGTTCAGGAAGGTGCGTGCGCGCGAATGTGCTATTGAAGTGTGCGCTAAAATTTGACGGGCGCGTCTACAGTCTCGACGTACGCTTGCAAACCGAAGGGACCTCCAATGAAACGCTCATTTTTGGGAATAGTTCTTTCGAATGTCAGGCGCTGAGTCCCGAAGCCCGAGTGTATTTGAATTACGGGGGAGATGTCGGATTACCTCTGGCGAACGGTGCGAACGGGGATACCGGCGCTGTGCGCCCTCTGCAAGGGCATGACGGTCCCGTGGCGCGCCCCAACGGCGCCCCCGGCGTGAGGACGGGGGGAGGGCCGCGACCCCGGCGCGAACCGGTCCGCCCCGAGGCGGCCTCTTGCGTGCGAAAACGGCAGGAGCAGTGATGGAGAGAAGAGGAGGAAAATTGAGCTCTTTACAAGAGACAGGAGGACTGGCATGTCTCTTGCGGGAAAAGAGATCGCGACAAAGTCTGGTTGAGTGATGTCTTTTAACAAACAACTGGAAGCAGCCCAGGGGTATTACGAACTGGGAATGCTGGATGAGGCGCGGGAAGAGCTGAATGCTATTGCCCCGGGTCGACAGAGCGAAACGCCGGCCCTCTATATCCGGCTGCTGTTGGCGCTCAAAGAAGAGCAGTGGGAACCGGCTCTCGAGATCAGCGAAAAGCTTTGTGCTCGCGAACCTGGCAGCTGCATGGGATACATTCACGCCGCCTATTGCCTCCACGAACTCGGAGACACACAGAAAGCCCGGGAGTTGCTCTTGAATGGGCCCAAGTCTTTGAAAAAGGAGCCGGTCTACTACTACAATCTCGGGTGCTACGAGGTATCTCTCGGAAAACTGGAGGAAGCTGAGGAGCTCTTGCGCCGGTCCTTTGAGATGGATGAAAAACTCCTGGAGGTCGCCCGGAAAGACCCGGACCTTGAGAGTCTCTGGCACGCGTTTTGAGTCCGGAAAAAGAGGAATCCACATCACTTCCGGCATCGCGCCGAATCACCGGGCCGCAGCTGGAAAAGATTACTCGCGTTTTCGAGGAAAATTTTGAGACCGCCGGTGAGATCGGCGCGGCGGTTTCAGTCTGGAGCGGGGGAGAAGAAGTTCTGCATCTGCACGGCGGTTTGCGAGACCGCGAAGCCGGCGTGCCATGGGACGCGGACACATTGGCGGCTGTGTGGTCCGCAACCAAGGGACCGGCAGCGGCCTGCTGTCTGTGGGCGCTTGAGGAAGCCGGACACGACTTGAATACTGCGATCGAAACCGTCTGGCCGGAATTCGGGCAGGCGGGGAAATCGGGGATGCAGTTTGGCGAGGTCCTCTCGCACCGCGCGGGACTGGCCGCGCTCGATGAACCGGTCTCCTTGTTCGATCACGCCGCAGTGGTGCGCGCGGTGGAACGGCAGCGACCGCACTGGGGTGCGGGTGAGGGTCACGGGTACCACCCGCGCATTTTCGGAACGCTGGTCGAAGAAATCGTGCGCCGCTTGAGCGGCGCGGCCTCGCTGGGAGAGTTCTGGCGGGAACGAATCGCAAAGCCCTTGGGATTGCAGTTCTGGATTGGATTGCCCGAAAGCGAGTTTGCGCGGGTGGCGCTTCTCCATCCGGCCAAAGGAAAACTGGAGAGCAGCGGCGAGGCGCGGGCTTTTTACCAGGCATTGGGAACCGCGGACAGCTTCACGCGGCGGGCGTTTCAGTCGCCGCGAGGATTGCATTCGGTGCAGGAAATGAATCGCCCGGATTCCTGGGCGCACGGACATCCGGCGATGGGCGGCGTGGGTTCGGCCTCGGGCCTGGCGAAATTTTACGCGGTGCTGGCGGCGGGCGGAGTCTGGGAGGGAAATCGCGTTATTCCGGCCCGCGTGATGCCATGGATGGAGGAGACGCTGGCCGAGGGGGACGACCGGGTGCTCTTGATGCCGACGGCGTTTTCGGCGGGCTTCATGGTGGATCCGCTGGATGCGGCAGGGACCAAGCGGAGGCGAATATTGGGCCCATCCCTGCGGGCGTTTGGGCACCCCGGTGCGGGTGGGAGCCATGCCTTTGCGGATCCTGAAAATGGAATCGCCTTTGCTTATGTGATGAACCAGATGGAGCTCGGAGTGATGCCGAATGAGAAATCGCTTCGGATGATTGAGGCGGTTTATGGGGACTAGATGCTGGATTATCCTGCCTGCGGCAGGCTCTGCAGAGTACTTCCAGGGGCTTGATCTCGCGCTTCGCGCGTTGCAGTCTGGATATTGGATGCTGGATACTGGATACAGAGTCATGTGTGGTGGCGGGGTGTCAGGACAAACCGGAAACGAGTATCTAGTATCCAGAATCTAGAATGAGCGCGTACGGAGATACCTTTTCGATTCGGACCAGCGGGAAAGGAACATATGACGTCACTTCCGAGGTCGCGGGAGTGGTCGAGGCCAGCGGGATTGTGACGGGGACGGCGACGGTGATGGTGCAGCACACCAGTTGCAGCCTGGTGATTTACGAAAATGCAGACCCGTCGGCGCGGGAGGATTTGCACCAGTTTTTCGAGCACCTGGTCCCCGAGGATCTGCCTTTTTACGTCCATACTTACGAGGGGCCTGATGATACGACGAGTCACCTGCGCATGGCCTTGACACGGACCAGCGAGGTGATCCCGGTGATCAAGGGCCACCTGCAGCTGGGGACGTGGCAGGGGGTTTATTTGTTCGAGCACCGCGCTGCGCCGCACACGCGGAAGTTGGCGGTGAGTGTGGTGGGAGGGTAGCCGAGAGGGAGGGCTCCTGCTTCCGTGGAGACAGGGGGCATCTCACCACTTGCAGGGTGCTCGCGCACGCTCGCACCTACATCTCGCTGCGCTAATGCGTCAGGACGAGGTCCTGGGCCGGGGCGATGCCCCAGCGCTGACCAATTTCCTCGAGGTCGGGAGTGAGGGGCCAGGCGTCGGGGACATATCCGTCGCCTTCAAAGACGGGCGTGCCCCCCTTGAGCGCCATGCATCCCTTATTATCGCCGATCTCCGCGATGCGGGCGACCTCATCGTCACTGAGCAGGATCTTTTCGGGCACCGCGGCGAGGTCCTGGATTTTTTCCTCAATGGACTTAGCGCCGGGATTTTCTGCGCTTTCCTGGATCAGGGTAGGCGCTACCGATGCGATCGCGGGATGGGCGAGGTTCCACTGGCATGCCAGCTGGAGCATGCTCAGTCCGTGGGCCTCGGCGAAGGGGCGCATGGCTTCCAGTTTTTCGTTGCCGGCTTGGACCCAGCCCTGGGGACGGAAGGTGCGGTGATCTTTTTCTCCAAAGATATGTCCGGCTTTGACGTCGTCGTGGAAGATCCCGCCGTGGTCGACGACACGGGTGATGAGTTTGACGCCGAATTTATCGGCGGCGGGGAGGACCAGGGATCCGGGCCAGGGTTCCACGGGGTTGAGGATAATCATGGCCCAATCGATGAGATTTCCGAATTTTTCGAAGCAGCCGATGAGGTCGAGGGTGAAGCCGTTGGCGGGCCCGGGCGCGACGCCGATGAGGTTGGCGAGGCCCGCTTCCTTGAGTTGCTGCATGCCGTCCCAGACGGAGTCGTCGCGGTACCCGGTGGCGTCGGGGTTATGGAGGAGCAGGAGATCGAAACGGTCCTGGCCGATGCGTTCCAATGATTTCTCGGTCGCCGTCTTGAGGTATTCGGCGTAATCGCCCGGGCCGCGCAGGTCGGGGTTGGTAAAGCGCGGATAGCCTTTGCTGCCCGCGCGTTCGCCCTTGTAAAAGTCGTGGCCGACGGCGCCGACGAGGCAGTAGGAGTCGCGGTCGATTCCCTCGAGGCCCCGGCCCAGCATGGTGTCGGCGTCCCCGGCACCGTAAGCGTCGGCAGTCATGAAGGTGTGGATACCTTTTTCGTGGGCGTGATGGATAGAGGCGAGGAAGCGCTCTTCAGCGATAGCCTCGCCGAAGTGCATGTAGCGGCCGCCGGACCAGATGCCGTAAGCAGTGTGTGTAGGATTCATGGGCGTGTTTGATGGGAGATCGGAGATGGGAGATGGGAATTGTTTCAGCGCGATTCTTCAATTTTCATCTTTAATTTTCGATATGACCGTAGGTTACTTGCGGTTTGCCAGGTAGGCGATGTAGGCGAGGACGTCTTTTTCGTCCTGGGCATTGAGAAAACGATGGGAAGGGATTTGCATTTTGGCGCCTTCCACGTCGCGGGGGTCTCCTCCACGCACTCGCTTACGAAATTTTTCCAATTGCGCCGCGAGATACCAGTCCTGGAGACCGGTAAGCGGCGGGCTCTTGAATGCAAATTCTCCGCTGGCGTTGTAACGGTGGCATTCCTCGCAGTGGATTTGGTATGATTCCTTGCCTCGCTGCGGGTCGCCTCCGAGGGTATTCTGCATCGGGTGGATTTTCATTTTGGAGACAAGAGTTGCGATGCTTTCGATCATGGACGCGTCAAGGATATGGGCGATGGCACGCATCTGGCCGCCGCTGAGATCGCCGGGATCGGCGCCGCGGATATCGGCGTGGAATTTTTTCAGTTGAGAGTCCACGTACCAATCGGGCAGCCCGGCGATGGAGGGTGATTTCAATTCCAATTTTCCATCGCCGGCAGGCCCGTGACAGGTGGCGCAGACATTCTGGAAGACTACTTTCGCTTTTCCCCCCGGTGTCTGCAAGGCGTCTTGAGATCCGGAGGTTTTCGCCGAGCGCAAGGACATGGCGGCGAAGACGCCGAGGGCGACGAGGACGCAGAGAAGGGCGGTGGTACGGGGAGACATGGAATTAAGCATACATCGGCGGGGGATCGGTGTGCCCGGGTCAACTCGGGGATATAATCGCTCTCATTGTAATCCTTAAATATTGGCTGACCTATTAAATACTATAATTCATTGCGCAAATTTTGTGCTGAAGCGGCGGGCCGGGGCGCGATTGGGTTGGCGTCCGCTCGATTCCTGTTTTAAGGTTAAAATATGAGCAGGGGGATCGTAAAAGCTGCATGGGCCGCGGTGTGGCTCATGGCCGTCGGTTTCTTTGTCCCCGATCAGGCCCGATCCGAGTTGGTTAAGCGGCCGATATACGTCAATTCCGAAGGAAAAACGATTTACCAATACGTTTTTCAGTCCACTCGGTCGCGCTATGCGCGGAGACCTTATTACTCTGATTACAGCCCGTATTACCGCAGTTACGGGGTGCGCTTTTTCAGGACGCATCATCGTCATCACCCCATAAGGCCGCATCCGCGTGTGCATCCGCCGAGGGGGAGGTTTTAGGTCAGGAATCGGAGGACTGAGATCGGGCAGGTTTCCACGGCAGCCGCGCGGAAAGCAGGAGGAGAGGAACGACGATCCGGGAAATTAAATTGGGCAACGGGTGAAGGAGGTTGCTTTCTCCTTGCGGACGGAAGTTTCTGACGTATAGAGCAGTCTGCATGGCGGATTCCATATCGTTTCCGGAACCGGTTCGGGTGGTTTCCGATTTGCATCTGGGTCATCCAGGGAGCCGGATCGCGGCGGCAGCGGAACTGCGCCCGCTGTTGGAGGGGGCGGGGACGGTGCTCTTCAACGGGGACACCCGGGAGATGCTGGCAAAGAATTACCTGTCCAAGGGCGAAGCTCTCTTTGCGGAATTACGGTCGTTGATTGAGGAGCTCGGGGTTGAGGCCCACTTCATGCGAGGTAACCACGACCCGGATATCAGTGACGTCCATCACATCGATTTACACGGCCGGGACGTCCTGATTACGCATGGCGACGTCTTATTTCCCGAGATCTCCCCCTGGGGCGTATCGAACCGCAGTGAACTCCGGCAGATCCTGGCACAGGCGGAGCGATTGGAAAATGAGGATGAAGGCAAAGACGACTTCGAGTCGCGGCTGCGGCGGGCCAACCAAGTGTGCCGATTTAATGCCGTCTTTGACAAGGAAACGAAGCCGGGATTACTCGGGCATTTTCATACGGTGCACAATGTGGTGTGGCCGCCGCGCAAGCTGTTTTCCCTCTTGAAATGCTGGTTCGGGACGCACGGCCTGGCGGCGGATTTTTGCGCCCAATACAGGCCCGAAGCGAGGGTCATGGTGTTCGGGCACACCCATCTGCCGGGCATTTGGGAGCTTGGCGGCCGGACCTTTATCAACACCGGCGGGTACATTTCCTGGGGTGGCGCTTTGATGGTAGAATTGGAGGGCTCGGAACTGAGGGTCTTCGCGGTCAGAAAGAGGGGAGGACTGATGGCGCCGGCTGAGGAGCCGCAGCGGACTATTCACCTGGATCGCGCTGTCGCAGCGACTGGCCCGCCTAAATAAGTCCTGCTCTTGCGAGCATGGCTTCGATGGTGATGAGGGCGTTTCCCTCGAGGCGGTTGTTGATGTAGATGAACGAAGGTTTTGCCTCTCCTTTTTTCCCACCGATGATCGAGTTGATGAGATCCGCGCCTGCCTGCCGGGCCTCGTCATCGGTTTCTTTGGCTTCTTCGTAGGGACTGAAGAGGTCGACGGCGTCCTGGTACTTGCGTCCGGGTTTGAGGAGGAAACGGGCGCCGGTGTAGGCGGGCTGGGTGCGCGTATCCGGAATTTTCATTTGCTCCGCGACCGAGGGCATCCGATCCCAATTGTTGTAAACGTGGGCGACCCCGTGCTTCTTGAGGACCTCAAAATAATCGGGGTGCAGAAAGCTGCGGTTGCGGATTTCGACGCCGTATTGCCAATCGGGGGGAAGTTTTTCCAGGAAAGCGTCCAGTAGCTCGGCAAATTCGCGTCCGTGGGTGAAGTCGGCGGGATAAAATCGGGAAAACTCGAAAATGAGCAGGCCCACATTTCCTCGAATGAATTCGCAAGGACGAAGGAAGGCGCGCTCAAAGAGATCGGCATCGAGAAAATGTTCGTTGGGTTTTCCGGCTTTATCACCGAAGCGTGGGAGCCGGGTGAATTTCTTAATGGTGATTTGGTCGGTGACTTTGAACGAAAAGAGGAAATCGTCCGGGACCTGGGAGGCGAGAGCTTCGAGATAGCGCTGCTCCGGGAACCTGTAATACCCCGCATCGACGCAAACGGTTTTGAATACCTGGGCGTATTCCTCCAGGCAGTTACGGTTGAATCGAGTTTCGGAGAACTTTCCTCGATAAAAATAGCGCTCATCCTCGTAGAGTTGTCCGCACCACCCGGGGTATTTCCAGGAGGAAGTGCCGATGTATACGTTGCGTGCGGCGAGATCGGCGAGGAGGGAATGGAGTTCACGGATGGACACTGCAAGCCGAATGGAAGATTAAGTGTGAAAAATAAAAGTGAGAGAAAGCAGAGGCCCCGGCTCGCTTTCGGTCCAATTCTCGCCGCCGCACCCAAACGAATATTCAGGAGCCGTTGGTGAGGATGTGGGTGAGATGGGGGGTGTAGAGTTCGGGTTCGAGGAGAAAGGAATCATGGCCGCGATCCGAGTGCACGGTGATATGCATGTTGGGGACGTCGGCTTCTTTGAGATAGTGCACCAGCGCAGACTGTTCCTCGGGATAGAAACAGTAATCTTCGTCGATGCTGAAGATGAGGTATTGATGTCCGGCTTTCTTTGATCGGGCAAAAAGCTCACGCGCATCTGCGGCGTCGCCGTCGGCGACGGGGTCGAACTGGGACCACATTTCGCAGATCCGCAGATAGGTATTGGCGTCGAAACGGTTCACCAGTTTTCTGCCCTGGTGGAGCATATAGGATTCGACCTGATCGTGAACGCGGTACCAGTCAAAGTGATCGCCGGCCTGCACCACCTCGCGCCGGGCGCGCCGTTCAATGGCGTTGAGATGGACGAAACACTTGTGGCTGATGACTCGGGCGAGGGTGAGGCCGAGGGTGGGGGGTTCGCCATCGTAATAATCTCCTCCCTTAAAGTGAGGATCGTTCTCGATGGCGAGGATTTGTTCCAGGAGGAAGATGCGGTTGAGGACGGTGGTCTTAACGCCGGTGGCGAGGGGAATGACGAGGCGGGTGCGCTCGGGAAAGGTAGTGGCGAAGTTGAGGCAGCTGAGGCCTCCGGTGGAGGGTCCGATTACGGCTTTCAGGGTATCGACGCCCAAGTGATCCAGGAGGAGAACCTGGCTGCGGATGACGTCGTTGACGCGGATGTGGGGGAATGCCGACCCATAGGGTTTTCCGGTTTCCGGATTGATGGAGGAAGGGCCGGTGGAACCGTAACAGCCGCCCACATAATTGGCGCAGATCACGAAAAAGCGGTCGGTGTCGAGAGCCCGTCCGGGACCGATGAACGGGTCCCACCACCCGGTTTGGCAGTCTTCAGTCCAGAGGGTGCCGACACCTTTCACCGCGGGATTGAAGCCCGCGGCATGCTGGCTTCCGGAGAGGGCATGGAAGAGAAGGATGGCGTTGTCACCTGCGGCGTTGAGTTGGCCATACGTTTCATAAGCGATCGTCAGTGACGGGAGAGTTTCTCCCGATGCAAATACAAAGGGCTCACCCGTGGTGAAGAAGCGGGATTCAATCTGACCGGTATCCTGGCTCATGAATAATGGGGGTCAGGGTAAAGGCATTCCCCCGTGAATTCCAATTATTTGCGAGGTGCTGAAAACCCGGGAGAAAGGGGTTTTACTCGACGTCGACGGAAGCGGGATCAAAATCCGGCAGCGGGTAACTCATGTCGAGGGATTCCAGGGCGTCCTTGACAATAGTGGCGACGGTGAGATTGCGGTACCACTTGCGGTCGGCGGGTATCACGAACCAGGGCGCGTAATCCCTGCTGGTCTTGGTGATGACGTCTTCGTAAGCGGCGACAAAATCGGGCCAGCGGCCGCGATCTTCGAGATCGTCGCGATTGAATTTCCAATGCTTGGTGGGATCCGCAAGACGGGTGCGCAAGCGTTCCCTTTGTTCTTTCTTCGAGATGTGCAGGAAGAACTTGAGGATGACAGTATTTTCATCCGCCAGCATTCGTTCGAAATCGACGACGTGCTGGTAACGTTTCTTCCAGACGGCTGGGGGCGCGATTTTTTTGACCCGCACGGCGATGATATCTTCGTAATGGCTGCGATTAAAGATTCCGAAATCACCGAGGGGCGGGACTCTCTGGTGGATTCGCCACAGGTAATCGCGTTCCAGTTCGGTCGCCGAGGGTTTCTTGAAGGAGGTAACGCGGATACCGTGGTGATCTACGCCTGAAAAGACATGGCGGATGGTGCCGTCTTTGCCGCCGGTGTCGAGCGCTTGGAGGATGATGAGAATGCGTCGCTTGTTCTCGGCGTAGAGAAGGCGCTGGAGTTCGCTGAGGCGCTGGCGCAGGGAATCGAGCAGGCCATAACTTTCCTTCTTAGTGGTGTCGAACTGAGAATTGTCGGCGGTATCGAAGTCGGCGAGACTGACTTGGGTGCCTGGTTCGATTCGGTATCGGTCCATAATCGAAGAGAAGATAGGGGCTTATTCCCGCCGAGAACAAGTCGATAATTCGGGGAGGGTTTCACCCCCTCAGTCTTTCTCCTAACAGAACCGCAAAATACGCGGCTGCAGCAATGAGAATGATGGTGGGACCGGTGGGAGTTTCCAGGCGGTAACTGGTGGCGAGGCCGGATCCCACGAAAGCGGCGGAAA
The DNA here is from genome assembly GCA_024638765.1 of Verrucomicrobiales bacterium. Taxonomy (GTDB): domain Bacteria; phylum Verrucomicrobiota; class Verrucomicrobiia; order Verrucomicrobiales; family DEV007; genus JAHEJT01. Next base: position 1,544 of record JAHEJT010000034.1, on the reverse strand, counting down.
GGAGGATGGCGATAATCATCATCTGCCAGAGCCGCAGGGCGAACCGGGAAGCGAGGGCGGCGGGTAGAGTGAGGAGCGCAATGGCGAGGATAATGCCGACCAGGGTCACAAGAAGCACTACGCTGATGGCGGTGAGGCCGAGGAGGAGCAGATAGTATCCGGAAACATTGACGCCGCGGATGCGGGCGAATTCCTCATCGAAACAGATGGCGACAAACTTATTGTAGTAGAGGATGCCGATCGCGAGGACGACGGCGGCGAGGGCGGCCACAGCTTTAAGTTCGTCTGTAGAAATGATAAGAATGTCCGCGAAGAAAAAGCTCATGGCGTCGATCGCCGGCGGGGGAGTGTAGTGCAGGAAGAGCAGGCCGGCGGCCATGCCGGTGGCCCATATGGCGCCGATGATGGTGTCTTCGCGTTCATTGGCGTAAAGCGAGACCAGTCCGATAATAAGCGCGGAGAGCAGGGCCGCAGCGAGGGCGCCGACAATGGGGTGGAGCCAGGAGAACCCGTGGGCGCGCTGCAGGTAGAGCGCGGCGCCGATTCCTCCGAGGACGCTGTGGGCAATGGAGGCGGCGATGTAACTGATGCGGCGGGCGACGACGTAAGTGCCGACGACGCCGAAGGCGGCGCTGGCGATGAGTCCGGCGAAGAGGGCATTCCGGATGAACGGAAGATCGCTGGTGAGGGCGTCAAAAAAGGAAGGCACTGAATTTGCGAATTGTGATTCTTGAATTATTTCGCCGGCGCAAAGTGCTTGAGGCCAATATCATTCGTGGTCGCAGTGGGAGTGATCGCCGTGGGTGTGGCGCGTGTGGCGGTCGTGTTCGAGGCGAAGTTCGTCGCTGAAGATTTCTTTGATGACCTCGCCTTTGAGTTCCGAAACTGCATGGGAATGGACGCTGCGATTGACGCAAAGCACGCGGTCTCCGAAATGTCCCGCGACGCCGATGTCGTGGGTTACGGTAAGAATGGTGACTTGTTCTTTTAGCTTCTCGATGCTTTCGAGGAAGCGTTCCTCCACGGTGAGATCGATGTTGGCGGTGGGTTCATCCAGGAGGAGGACCCGGGGATCGGAAACGAGGGCCCGGGCGAGGAGGACTCTCTGGCGCTGACCGCCGGATAGACCGGCGTAAGGCCTTTTCGCTTCCGGGGTGAGACGGACGCGTTCGATGGCCCGGCCGGCGGCTTCCTTATCGGCATGGGTGTATCGCCCGCCACGGATGCGGTCGAGCCGGCCCATGAGCACGACGTCGGTGACCGTAACCGGGAACTTGGGGTCGAATTGAAAATGCTGAGGCATGTAACCCACAGCGACGCTGGCCTTGCGAGGGGTGGTCCCCAGGATTTCGATTTTCCCTGCGTCCGGCTTGAGCAGCCCCAAGGCCAGGCGCAGAATCGTGGTTTTGCCGCCTCCATTAGGACCGATCATGCAGAGCGATTCACCCTGACGCACCTCGAAGGAAGCTTTCGAGAGCACGGGGGTGCCGTTGTAACTGAAGTCGACGTCGCTGAAGCGAATGAGAGCATCTTCCGGCATGCGT
>JAHEJT010000299.1 GCA_024638765.1 Verrucomicrobiales bacterium | reverse complement strand
CACCGGCTCCAACGCTTACGCCTGGACCAGCCAGCCCGGGGTCATTCGCAGATATGACGTCGACGGTAATTTCGTGTCCGCCCACAAACTCTATTCCGATGCGGATATGATCCTCGAGGCGACCGGGGGGAGCGACGACTCAGGAGAGCCCGAGAACGCGGAGCAACTCCTCGTCCGCGACGCCCCGCCCGTCGACTGGAACACCCGCGAAAACTCGCGCCATTACGTCGACCTCAACGCCCCCGTCGTTTACTCGGACGGCACCGGCGCCATCGACAAAATCATTTTCCCGATCATCGATCCGCGCGCGGCCATGCGCGACGGCGCCCGCCAGCCGGTGGAAGGTTTCTCTTACTCCCATCGCCTGCTCGGAGGCGCCTCCATCGGCGGGGTCGTGCCCCCCTCCGCTGCAAGCAAGCCGGAAGCACTCCGCGTCCCCATGCCGGTGGAATGGCTTTACGTCCTCCGCGACGGAACCCTCGGGGTCCTCGACGAGGGAGGAAAATTCACCGCCCGGTCCGCGGCAGGAGCCGCAGTCTCCGCCTCCCCCGATAACCCCATCTCCGGCCGCATCGCCTTCTGGACCGATGACGAGTGCGCGAAGATCAACATCAACACCGCCTCGGAACCGACCTTCTGGGACACGCCCCGGGCCGGGGGACCGGAGGACATCAAGCTCGCAAGATTCCAGCCGGCACAGCGCGAATACCAGCGTTACCCCGGCCACCCGGCCACCACCGCACTCAGCCCGGTCTTCCTGCCCGGCAAGAACACGCTGACTCCGGAGGAGAAAGATTCCATTTACGAGATCGTTCCCCGCATCCATGGCGGGGGCTCCAAGGCGGGCACCTCGCTGGTCAACGAAACCGCCGGCATCGCTCCCGACGGCGACCGCCTTTACGCGACCCTCGACGAATTGATCTTCGAAGCCCCCGACGGCGAGGGCAATTCATACCGCACTCCCAACCCCCTCGTGCAACCCAAAGACCTCGAACGGGCCCGCTTCTTTCTCACTGCCAACAGCCGTGCCCCGGAAACCAACCTCTACAATATGCCGCGCGTCAGCATCTGGCCGACGCACAAGGATCTCGAAACCTCCGCCGGAGTGCACCGCACCGCCTTTGACGAACTCATGCGCTTCTGCTCCAGGATGGGCGGGAACAACTACTTCTTCCAGCGCTACAACTCGGACAGTCCCACCGACGATTACACCAATATCACCGACAACCAACGCGTCCTTGAATACCTCCGCAAACTCACATCGAAACCCGTGCCCGGGTTCGGCCGCAGCTTCCTACAGAAATACGGGGACGACCGCGACCAGATCCTCACCGAGATTTTCGATTACATCCGCTGCACCAATCTCTATGACGACAATCTCCCGGGTGTCTGGGATTCAGCCGCACAGTGGCGCGAGGGCAAGAAATCGCAATTCACCGACGGCCGAACCCTCACGGTCACGAGAAGCGGAGAGACAGAACAACCCCTGGCGGTCCATCCGGGCCACGGCCAGGTTGCTCCCATTTACCTGGAAGACCTGGACACCAAGGGCATCGGCCGCTTCTATACTCTTTCCGAGGTCGGCATGCTGTTCATCTGCAACGCCGATGCCGGAGGACCCGATCCAAACGACCCTACTTTCCCCGAGTTTCGCAGTGATAGCGATCCTTCGGAGAACCTGGGCGTTCTCGAAAGCAACCAGCCCGGCAAGAACAGGGCTCTCGCAAGGCGGCTCGACTGGCGCAAACGGGAGAAACGCGTCCAGGCTGCCCTCCTCTTCGAATTGTTTTCACCTTCTCAGGGTTGGACGCAGATCAGCGACGACTGGTCCATCAATGTGATCGTGGAGGAACCATTTTCCATCGACGGCGAGTCTCTGGATTTCCCGTCAGGAGCAGAAATGCTGCAAACTTATAAGCCAGCCGCACAGAGTCGCTGGGGCGGTCCGGGGGGATTCTGGCACCTCTTTAATAAAAGAAAGGCGCCGACCACGGACACCATTTCCGAGGACAAGGATTACGGCAAGAAGAACACGACCTGGCAGTATCCCTTCATCAGCGTCCCAGTGACGATCAGTGACGACGACGGCGAGATGAATTTCAGCGGAGGGAAACTGAAGGTGGAAATCTACTCCGGACACTCCCGGACCCGGCCGCCGAAAGCCATTTCAAATTCGGATGCTATCGAATTGGTGCAAACCATCCACCTGGAATTTCCGTCGGCCTCGTTCCCAATTCCTCACTTAAACGAGAAAGCCCAGGGCACCGCATTCGATGAAGAGGGCAACGACACCGGCAAGCGCCGTTGGGATCCCTCTTTTTGGTGGGCCTTTCACCGCGGCGGAATCTGGAAATCCTCCAGCAGCGGCAGTTCCTGGAACAGGGACAGAGGAGAGCGGGTCACCCATAAGCAGGGCCGCATGAGTTCCGTCAGACCCGATTTCTTGATCAGAAAAGATAAGGGATCGGGTGGGGACCGCTATCGTCGAGGAGGCGATGTCCTGCGCACCCTGATCCCCCGTCACGGCGATTATCGCCTCGTCGCCGCCAGCCGCGTCGTGGAGGAAGACGTCTTCGTCCCGCATTATCGCTATGACGATCCCGGGGTGCGCCTGGCCCACAATTTCACCGGCAACTCCAGCACCAATGTCCCGGACTCGGACGTGAATCGACGCGACGAAATCGGCCTCCTCGTCCGCGATCTCGAATACAATCGGACCAAGGTTCCGGATTTTCCCGTCCACGAAGACGCCGACCAGCAATGGGGCGACTTCGACAACGGCGTCGGACTCAGCCTCGACGGCGCTTACATCAATAAACCCGACGAAGGAAACGGCCGGCGCCGCGA
>JAHEJT010000033.1 GCA_024638765.1 Verrucomicrobiales bacterium | reverse complement strand
AACCGACTGTGGTTACCTTTGAGCTAGCAGGCTTTTCTCCTTCCTCTCCTTGGGGAGAGGATTGAGGTGAGGGGTCAGGCGGTGGGACAAGTCGCCCGCTTTGGTATTCAGTGAGAAGCTCTCCCCAACTCTTGACGGTCAGGTTCTTACATGCGCCAGGCGTTTCATCTTCTGAAATTTCCAGGCTACCGTCATTCCAGCCAGGTTTTGCGCCTGAAATAAAGGCGCCCGGTCCCCGCCCGGGGCACCGCGACGGGAATCTCCAGGGTCGTCCCGGTGGCGGGAATGCGTGCGAACCCGGAAAGCGGGCTCCAGGATCCGTCCCCCAGCGAGGCGCTTTCTTCGATACTTAAGAAACGCGTATAACCCGTGTAAAAACTTCCGCCGGCCGGAACCGTGTCGACCGACAGATTCCACAGCGAAGGCTGTCCCGGGACGGGCGTCATGGCGACGGGCGGCGGGTCCGCAACCAGCGGGTGCGTCCCCTCGAGGTATTCCTCCAACTCGGAGTTCCCGTCCCCGTCGCTGTCCGCACTGAGATCCGCGGTCAGGCCGGCAAAATAAGCGGTCTCCCAGGCATCGGAAACGCCGTCCGTATCCGCATCCACGAACCGCGGGTGCAGGACCACCTCGGTAATGCTGTTCCAGTCGTTTACCGAATTGCCGAACCCGACGATGCGCACGTGCCTCGCCTCGCTTTCCGGAAAGCCGAAAGACTCGAGATCCAGGCTCGTGCCGCTGCTCTGGGCAGTCAGCCGGGTGGTCCATTGCACTCCGTCAAAAGAGGTTTGCACGTCAAAATCCGCGGTCCGCGTGTCTCCCTGGTAAAAGGCGATATCGATCTGGTCCATGCCGAAGTTTTGTCCCAGATCGAACGCGATCCACTGGCCGACTCCCAGGGCGGACCAGCGCGTGTAGAAATTCTTGTCGAGGACATGGGCGGGCCCGTTGGGGGGTTCGAAGGTGCTGGCGCTGACGACAGGGGCGGCCCGGCCGTCGTGCACTTCGATCCGGACGGTGTCGCTGTGTGCCGTCGCGCCGCTGTCGGTCACGGTCAGCGTGACCTCGTGTGTGCCGAGAGGCAATAAGGCATTCACCACCGGGCCGGTCCCGAGCAGGTAACTCCCGAGGTGCCATTGGTAAGCGGTCGCGGTGGCGTCGATCTCGAGCGTGCCGCTCCCGTCGAGGGTCACCCATTCGGTGTAGTCGGCGTCCGTGTCTTCCTTCAGCTGGTCGGCACCGGCGTCTGCAATGATCGACGGCGGGATCGCGCCCTGGAGTTTCGCGAGTTCGCTTGCCGCGAGCAGGAAGGCGCCGACACCGTAATCCGCGGTCAACTCGTAGGTGGTCGCGGCGGGTTGGGAATTCGGAGGCTGCACCCAGCCGACCTTGCCGCTTGGGTGGAGGGCGTCGTTGACCATTCCATTCCACGCCTTCGCCACCACGGGCCGATACGTGTTTTCGTCGAGAAGGCCTTCGTTGATGCCCCAGGCCATGGCGTAGGTGAAAAAACCTGTCCCCGAAGTTTCGGGGTTGGGGAAATGGGCGGGGTCGTAGAGGCTGGCCCTCCAGAAGCCGTCAGCTCCCTGGATCTGGCGCAGGGTATCCGCCATGGTCTGGAGCATGGCGACGAATTCCGGTCGATAGGGCGAGTCCGGCGGCAGTTCCTGGAGGACGCGGGCGACCCCCGCGATGACCCACCCGTTTCCTCGCGCCCAGAATTTTTTGTGGCCGTTTGCCGTCGCGTTGTACGGATAAATGTAGAGCTCCTTTTGGTACCAGAGCCCTTCCGCGCTGTCGAAAAGGCCCCGCGTCACCTTCATATACTGGTAAAGCGCCCAGAGTTTGTCGTAGTACGCGCTGTTCCCCGTGAGCGCGCCGAAGCGCGCGAACACCGGCGCCGCCATGTAGAAGGCGTCGATCCAATACCAGTCGTCGACCTGCGGCCGGTTGACCATGATATCGATATCGGCCTGGATCGCGGCGATGCGCACCGGTTGGGGGTCGAGCCGGAACATATCGACGTAAGACTGCCCGCAGCACTGGGAGTCTGCGAATGTGGGGATTCCAAGGCCGACGTCCCACAGGTTCTGCTCGCCCCATGCCACCGCGTAATTCAGGTAATCGATCCCGCCGGTCATGCGGACGGCGCTCATGTTGCCGGTAAAGTATGCGCCCTGCTTCCAGCTCGAATTTCCAGGGACGGGTTGGGTGGCGATCCAGTAGTCGTTGGCGTGCCTCATGTCCGCGAGAATCTCCGCGGCGGGGGGCAGGGTCTGGGCAGGCGCGGGGGTGGTGAAGACGGATACGCAAACCAGCAGGCACAAGAGGCCTCTCGTGGCCGGGAGGGATGAGGGAGGGATAATCATGGACCCCGGGGATTCCATTCTACACTGTGACGTCTTTCGAGTTCTGCTACAAACTGAATTCAGCTGAAAATCAAAATTTGCATTCCATCCAGCGCCAAAGGCGCGCCTTCACCGTAGCCTGGGGCAACACCCTGGCGAGTATACACATCTTGTAGTATTCAGCTTTCGACCCCTGTCTTTGGACAGTAAATGGTCCCGGAGGGACCTGCAGAATTTAGCCGGTGGTGGAGCGTAGCGGAACCACCGGATCGTCAATGTGAAGGAATCCAGCGCCCCGGCAGGGGCGCCAGAAACGCCGCGCTTGGATGGCGAAATCCACGATAGGTGCGTGGAAGCATGCGCAGCGTTTCTCGCGCCGCCTCCGGGGCGCAAATGATCATTTGGTGTGCAGCCGCGATTCCGCTGCGCTCCACCACCGGCTCCCGTCTTGCGTCCCTCCGGGACGCTCTTCAGAAATAGATGATAGAATCGTGAGATGTGTATACTCGCCAGGGCAACGCCCCAGGGGAGGATCATCATTTACCGAGTGGCACGCTGAAAGCGTGCATCACCGGGCCGGTTTGGCTAAGATGGATTGCATGCCTCAGTCTCTCACACAACTCTACGCCCATCTGATTTTCAGCACGAAAAGCCGGGAACCGTTTCTCGGTTCCGAGATACGGCCTCGGGTGCACGGTTATCTGGCGTCCCTCTTGCGGGATCTCGATTCGCCCTCGACGGTGGTCGGCGGAGTGGAAGATCACGTCCACATACTCTTTGATATGGGGAAACTCCACGCACCGGTGGAATTCGTCGAGCAGGTAAAGAAGCAATCATCAAAATTCGTAAAGACTCTTGGCCCGGCTTATCAGGAGTTTTATTGGCAGCGCGGGTACGGGATGTTCTCCGTGAACCCCCACTCACCGTGACGATGTGGAGGCATACGTCCGCGGACAGGAGGAGCACCATCGAAAGCGGACGTGCCAGGAGGAATACCGTGAATTCCTGGACAGGTATGGGGTCGAATATGACGAAAGGTATGTCTGGGATTCAGGGGGCGGGTGAGGCACCCCTTCAGGGTGCGAACCACGCTTGCACGCAAGTTGCCAGGGCGATGCCCTGGCGAGTATACGCATCTTTATACAGCATTGGAAACGGTTGAATTGCGCCCTTAGCGCAGGTCCAGCGAAGCCTTCACCTATCGATTGTCCGGTAGCCCCGGAGGGGCGAATAGAAATTAGCCCCGGGTGGCAACCCGGGGAATAATCACACCGAATAGGGAATCAGCCCCGGCAGGGGCGACAGAAGTCGATCGTTCGTCATCAGGAATTCGCATTCGGTGCCTCAGGTTCACCGCATGATTTCTTTCGCCCCTGCCAGGGCTGGAAGAATGTTTGCCGGTAGTCCCCGGGTTGCCACCCGGGGCTACACTCTGACGCCCCTCCGGGGCGGTCGGAATCCGATCCCCGAAAATGTGTGTATACTCGCCAGGGCGATGCCCCAGGTTACGGTGAAGGCGCGCCGTTGGCGCTGGAGGCAGTAAGGGTATGCGGAAGGCCGCGCCGAAGGCGCCTTCCATCACGCGCTGGCCGAACCGCCCGCGCTCTCGGCCGGGGTGCTTTCCGGACTGAAGAGGGGGTGGGTCGGCAGGCCGGGGAGCCAGCGTTGCGGCAGATCCGAATTCGGAAAGAGCACCACCCAGGCGGTCAGAAGAATGATTTTCAAATCGAGCAGAGTGCTGCGGTGTTTCAGATACCAGAGTTCCAGCTCTCCTTTGAAGGGACCGATCTGCTCGCGGTAAAAGTCTCTCGGCGCCATGCCGCTGCGGTGGATGAAGCCCTCTTCATCCCGGAAAATAAGCGACCCGACCCCGGTCAACCCGGGCTTGAGGACCTGCGTCTGCTTCCGGATTTCCTCGGGTATCAATTCGTAATTGTCCCGCGTCAGCGGGCGAGGACCGACGACACTCATGTCGCCGACGAGAATGTTCCAAATCTGCGGCACCTCGTTCAATTTCGCCTTGCGAAGGAATTTACCGAAGGGAAGGACGCGCGGGTCGTTCTGCGCCGTAATATTGCCGCCGGGGAGATCGGAGCTGTTCTTCATCATGGTGACGTATTTGAGAAGCCCGAAGTCCTCGTTATTTCGTCCGGCGCGCTGCTGGCGGTAGAACATTTCTCTCTCGCCCGTGAAGCGCAGGATCAGGCAGATGATCAGGCCAAAAGGGAAAAACAGGATGATCGCGATGATCGCGAAAATAAGATCGATGAGCCTCTTCATTTACATTCGCTGGTCGAGGTATTTACCGGTTTCCATGTGCTGGAGTTCAGGGACGACTTTAAAGAACAGTTCCACGATGGCGGGCTTCTCCCAGTCTTTGCTTTCCGCAATCTGCCGGATCCCGTGCTCAAATCTTTCCAGGGCCGCCTCGTCGTAGGTCAGGCTGTCCTTGATGACGCCGACATTCTGGAAGGAATCCATGTCCAGGGTTTCATCTTCCATGAAAAACTCTTCAAACGGTTTTTCGCCCGTCGTGTCGCTGTCGAAAAAGTAGACCGGCCATTTCTTTTCCGGCGCGAGTTCCGCGACGCGGCTGCGGGCTTCGTCCTCGGTCCCGCATTCGACCGCCTCATACCCGAGGTCGCGCAGAAACCGGATCGCGATCTCGGAAAAAGTCAGCAGGTTGAGGCCGGAATCGAGCTTGGGGAAAAAAATGTCGCGGTTCTTGCCGAGGAGCGCAGACAAGAGGCAGAGCTCACCGGATTCGTTCGGCGTGATGAAATAACGCCGCACGTCGCGGGGGGCGGAGATGGGCTGTTGCTTCAGAATGCGCTGGTTGAAGCCGTGGAGAAGGCTGCCGTCGGAAAAGGCCACGTTGGCGAAGCGCGCCATGGAGACCGGGCACTCGTGGCTGGCGCGGGCGAGGAATTTCTCCATGATTCTTTTCGAGGCGCCCATGAGATTGACCGGGTTGGCTGCCTTATCCGTGGACACCGCAAAGTACTTCTTTGCGCCCTGTTTCGCGGCGAGATGGGCGGCCTTTTCGGCGTTGAAGATGTTGACATTGATCATGCGCATCAGCGTGAAGGGATCTTTCTCGCTGCGCACGTGCTTGAGGGCGGAGAGATTCAGGATGTAATCGTAGGGCTCCTGGGAGCGCGCGAAAGCGTCGAAGGACGCGGAATCCACATCGAGGGGAAGGGTCTGGAAGTCGCCGTCGATATATCCCAGTGAGCTGCGAATATCGCGCACCAGCTCGACGAGGTTGTTTTCGCTGATATCGATGACGTGAAGGGCCTTCGGGTGACGGCGGAAGATTTCCCGGGAGACGGCCTGGCCGATGGTGCCGGCGCCGCCGATCACGAGACAGCGCGAATCGCTTACGATTTGCTCCAGCTCCTTTTTATGCGTCGCCAGGTCGTCCTCGAAGAGCGGTCGCTCCCGGCCGATGAGATCGAGGGTCTTGTCTCTGATTGTCATAAGAACGGAGGAAACTTAAGTGAACGCGGTCTCGAAGGGTAATGAGATAAGGTGACTCCGCGATAGTGACACCGGCGTCTCGCCAGTGATCTCACAGGCGACTGCTCTGCGCGGAGCGCTTAATAACCCGGCAAGGCCTTCCTGCAGAGCCTGCCAGAGGCAGGACAAACGCCCGTGTCACAATATTTAACGTAGTGCCATTCAACGCGGTCTCTTCATTGGGTTTGTTCGATGAGCTCGGTCATCGAATCGTGCAAATTGTGTGCGGGACGAAATCCAAGCCGCTGTTGTATTTTATCAGAGGAATAGGCTGCGGACAAACGCAACTTGTCGAGGGCGTCGGTATTAAAGAAAAACCTTCGGCCCGTCGCCTTGGATATCGCGTCGCCGCCGCGCGCGAGCGCCCGCAGCACGAATTCCGGGACCGGGCAGCAGGACCGGGAGCGGCCCAAACCTTCGCGGATCCATTCATAGATCTGGCGGGTGGAGTAGAGCCGGCCGTCGGTGACGAGAAATCGTTCGCCGGGGGCGTCATCGTGGGTGGCCGCAAGCACGGCGGCTTCGACGACGTCATCGACGTGCACCATGGAGCGTCGGTTTTCGAACTCCGGGACGGGGGGGAAGCGGCGGCCGCGGACGGCGCGTATCATTTTCTGCATGTTGCCGGATCGTTTTCCGCCGTAAACCATGGGCAGTCTCAGGACGACCGGTTCGGGGACGCAGCCGCTTTCCAGGACGAGCCGTTCCGCATCCAGCTTCGATTTCCCGTAAGGCGTCACCGGAGACGGCACCGCGCTTTCGTCGAGCGGCTCCCGGGGGGTCTCTTCCCCCATCGCTTTGACCGTGCTGAAGAAGACGAAGCGGCGCACGCCGGCGTCGCGCGCGCCCTCGAGGACGCTCCTCGTGCCGTCGACGTTGACGCGATCATAGTGCTCCGCCGCTTCCGCACTTTCCCCCGGCGTTTCGATGTGCGACGCGAGGTGAAAGACGGTATCGATCCCGTCGCACACGGCAGGATCGAGGGGAGTCTCGAGCAGGTCTGCGGTCACGGTCTCGTCACAGTCTCCGGCGCCCGGTTTCCGGCGCATGCCGCGCACGCACACTCCCTCGCGCCGGAGGCGCGTGCAGAGCGCCGTGCCGATGAATCCGGAGGCGCCGGTGACGAGAACTTTTTTCATGGAGAGTTTCGGGTGTCCACGGTCTCGGCTGGGCGCGCCGCGGAGCGTCGTGAGCACGGCCCCGCATCATGTCCGGAGTAGTCCCGGCGCTCCGCGACGGGGATCTGGAGAAAGTAGTCCCGGCGCTCCGCGACGGGGAGAGCGAAGGGTATGGGACGGCGGGGCCCGCCGCGGAGCGTCATGACCACAGCCCCGCCTGCACTTCGGCGGGTTCGACCGCGGAGCTTGGTGCCGATGAATCCGGATGCGCCGGTGACAAGAGCTTTTTCCATGGGCGATCTCAGGTATTCGGTGTCGTGGCCGGGGATTCGAGCTCGCGAAAGAGTGCTTCCCACTGTTTTGTGACCACCTTGGTGTCGTAATGATCGTGACCGGCGCGGTAAGCGTTGCGCCGCTTCTCCAGAATGGCGTCCGGCCGCGTGGCGATCTCCTCGAGGACCCGGCGCAGTCCGGCGGCGTCGCCCGGCGCGACGACCCACCCGCATTCGCATCGCGCGACGGTGTCCGCCAGATCGGATTCGAGGGGGCAGACGGCTAGGATGGCCTGTCCGGCAGTCAGGGCGCTGTAAGTTTTGCTCGGCATGACGACCTTCTCGGCCCCGGGGGTCATGGTGACGAGGGCGACATCCGCCGCGGCCATGGTCTCCACCCACTCATCGTGTTTCAAGTTCTTGTCGAGACGGATGGCGGCGCGGACGGGATCGGGAAGCGACCGGGTCTGTGCTTCCAGGGCGGGAAGACAGGGTCCGCCCGCGTGGAAGAGGAAACGGATCCGGGCCGCGATATCCCCGGCATCCTCGCGCAGGGCGCCGGTGAAGGTGGTGATGTCGTGCATGTGGCCGAGATTGCCGCAGTAGAGGACGCTGACCGGCCCTCCGGTCTTACCTTCGCCGGGAGGGCGGTCTGCGAAGGCGTCTCCCGCGGCTCCGACCGGAATCACGGCGGTGCGCGGGATCTCGCCGTGGCGCTGGGTCGCGTGCTCGAGGAGCCGTTCCCCGAGAAAGACGTTGCGTGCACAGGAACGCATGGTGGCATCGGTGATCGCCCCCAGGATTTTTTCAAGGAGTGATCCTTCCTTGACGTGGCCGGAGATGAGGAGCGCGTCGGGGAACAGGTCGTAAACGAGGTGCACGACTTGGACGTTACTGCAGCGGGAGACGAGGGAGGCGAGCAGCGGCGCGTAAAACGTGTTGGTGCATACGACGGCGATCAACGGTTTCGGTGAACGGAGAATGTGCCAGACGATGGAGACGGGGTAACAAAGGTACATGCGGATTCGCAGCCAGAGACGGGCGATCCTGGTGCGAGGTCCGCGGTAAGCGCGCTCCGAGATGTGGAAGCGGTGCGAGGCGTCCCAGCCGGCGTGTTGCAGTTCGCTGACGAGGCCCTGCATGAAGGCCCCGTATTCCACGGAAGACCAGAATTGGACATGGGACGCAGGCGTGGGCGCGTCCCCGTCCGTCCGGGGCCTGGCCTGGGTTTGTGGGGAAGAAGTCAGATCGGGGCGGGATTGAATGGAGAAAAAAGTACTATGTTAGCACAGGAAGGGGACGTTTGCCATGAGTATGGGGGGCTTTACGCGCCGGAGCCTCCGCGCCGCCTTCGCGCGCAACGTCGCGCCGGAGGCGCCTTCGGACTGCGGAAGCAGCGCTTCCGCTTTGGGTGGGCCTGAAATCGTGACGCCTTCCTTGCGATCGAAGGCGGCAGCGTGGCTGCCGCACTCCCAAGGCTCCGCCCCGCTGATCCCCCCGCGCCGGAGGCGCCTTCGGAGTGCGGAAGCAGCGCTTCCGCTTTGAGTGGGCCTGAAATCGTGACGCCTTCCTTGCGATCGAAGGCGGCAGCGTTGCTGCCGCACTCCAAGGCTCCGCCCCGCTGATCCCCCCGCGCCGAAGGCGCCTTCGGAGTGCGGAAGCAGCGCTTCCGCTTTGGGTGGGCCTGAAATCGTAACGCCTTCCTTGCGATCGAAGGCGGCAGCGTGGCTGCCGCACTCCAAGGCTCCGCGCCCCCTTCGCCCCGGACTGCCGCGCCGGAGGCGCCTTCGGACTGCGGAAGCAGCGCTTCCGCTTTGGGTTGTCGACAAATCGTGACGCCTTCCTTGCGATCGAAGGCGGTAGCGTTGCTACCGCACTCCGAAGGCTCCGCACCACCCCAACCCCCCCTCAATCCAACGCCGGTTCGGCGCGGAGCTTGAGCTCTGCTCCGGCGCCGGGATTGGAATGCGTATCATCAAGGGTGCCGCGCACGCCGTCGGGACCGGCGCTGACAATGTCGACGACGGTGGCGCTGATGGCGTGAAAGAAATACGGGTTCCCGTATCGATCGAGCAGTTCGCCGTCGCGGTTGCGGTCGGGATGATCGGGGTCGAACATTACGATCGCTCTCGGATTTTCGCCGGCGAGCGCGTCGATGATCTGCCTGTTGCCGTGGGCGACCGGGTGCTCTCCGTGGATCTTCCGGTAATAGCGGTAGATTTCAGTGAGGATGCCGAGATCATCCTCGGGCCGGGCATTGGGGGCATGCAGTTGCCGGCTCAGGTCAAAGGGGATCTGGAGAACGGTCTTCCCATCGGAGCTCTGCCGGACCCTGGGGTCGGGGACGCGGGGGGCCGCCTTCGCCAAGGCTTCGTCGCCCAGGGGAGCTGCGGGTTTGCCCGGCGCTTGGGCGGCGGCGCCCGGTGTCGTCTGGGGTTGTGGCATGCCGGGCGCGGGCGGCGCCAAATCGGCGGGAGCGGACTGCGGCGCTTCGTGCGCGGACGGTGCGGCTGGCCGCGTCGGGCCGGCGACGTCCGGTGCTGGCGCGCCGGGAGCAGCCGCCTCCCGTCTGGACAGGGCAAGGATCAGCCAGAGGACGGCGGCAAACAAGAGGACGGCGAGGAGGGCGGCGAGGGCGCGGACCGGACTTCGCATCTGTCAGGGTGGGAGTGCGGGGCGGGGAGAGTCTGCAATCAGGCGACCACTTGCGGCAGGAAATCGAGCCCCAGGCCGGGCGAGAAGGGGTCGTCGAAATTCGACAGGTTGGGAAAGATATTATAGATATCCGCGGTGCCGACGCCGAACCAGTTCGCGAGGCGCGCCGCGTACTGCTCCATGGCGAGCGTCGGGATCCAGCGGCCGCGGCTGTTGTTGGGCACCGAGTCCACTCCATCCGACGCGAGATCGGGGAAGGTTCCGAAGAAGCGGCCGCCGTCGATGGAGCCGTTCAGAATGTTCTGCTGGGCCTGGACGGCGCCGCCCATGACAAAGAGATGAGTCCCCCAGGCGTGGTCGGTGCCGGCTAATGTGAACTCCGTCCCGTTGGGGGTCCAGGTCCGGTTGAAGTCGGACATTTCGAACGTGGTGACCTGGTCGTAGCTAAAGGAGTCGTGACCGAGGGCTTGGTAATCTTCCAGCGTCTGGTTGAAGGCGCCTACGGCGCGGTCGAGTTCGAGGAGGAGGCCCGGCTGTCCGAGATTGATGCTGGTGTGGTGATCGTATCCGCCCTGGTCGCAGAAAAACATCTGGCGCTCGTTGCCAATGCATTTGCGCCCGATGATGAGCCTGGCAATGACCTTGAGCTGGTTGCCGATGCCGCTGCTGCCGCTGACGCTGTAAGAAGAGAAGATCGCGTTCACATCGAGACCGATATAATCGGGGCTGGCGGGATCGGTGAAGGCGAGGGCGTCGCCGATGAGCTGCTTGCTGGCGATGGACCGTTTCAAGACGTTGTTATAGCCGCCCTCGATCACGTGGGTGACGGGATAATTCATGAGATCGAGCGCCGCCTTGTAGCGGCGATCGTTGTCGTTGAGGGGAGTCACGGGATCGGGATCGGTTCCGACCGCGGCGAGCGACACGGGCACGCCGGTGGGATTGACGCTGTACTGCGTGATGGGGCTGCCGCCGCGCGTCACCATGAGATCGTTGGCCCCGGAGGTGGTGACGAGCATGGAGGTCTGGCCCTCGGTGTTCTGCGCGTTGATGAAATCCGCGATGCGTCCGGCCCATCCGGTCACGAAGGGTTTGTCGGAAATCCCGGCCATCCACTCGGTGACCTGGTCGGAGTGCGAGAAAAGCTGAATCGGCAGGGGGACCTCGTCGTAGTTGTCCTTCGTGGTGGGGACAGCGAGCGTGGCGACGTTGTTGACCCAGGCGAGTTTTCCGGCGTCGAACAGGTTTTTCAGGTTCGAGCAGTTGGAATGCAGGGCGAAGTCGGCTTCGTTGCCGGTCAGGTTCTTCGGGGAGATTTGGGTGCCGTTGCGTTCGATGGAGGGCAACAGCCCGGCGTTGACTTCGTCCGCGATGAATTCCGGGACGGCGGCGAGCCCGCGGTCGTTCTGGTACTGTGCGGCCCTCGGATGGCTTCCGACCGGGATCAGCATGTTGTTCATGTCGCATCCGCCCCGCAGGAAGATGCACACGAGCGCCTTGTAATTGCCGAGATTCATGCTCGTGGTATCGCCCATCGCGGAATTGATGAGGCGCATATTGGTGAGCGCGCCCGCCATCCCGGTGAGGCCGAGGGAAGCGCCCCAGGAGTGCTTGAGGAAGTCGCGGCGGTCGAAGCGGAATTGATTCTTGCGTATGCTCATGGGAAGGACGGGTGAGGGATGATTGGCGTGAGTCTTAATAATGTGAGGCGAGCAGTGATTCTTGATGCTCTTGATGCGGCAGATTGTCTATCCTGGCCGGATGGACGAGACACATTCCCCTCACCCTGACCCTCTCCCCGGGGGAGAGGGGATCGAAAAATTGAGTGATGGGAAGTGATGTCTGCTGAATAATCATCGGAACGATTTATATCGGGAGAGCTTCCAATTACTTGCGCACGTTGAACTCGGCGCATTGTTCGATGAGCCAGAGGGCGTCTTTGAGTTTTTCGCGCGCACTGACGGCGCCGCCCGCCGACGGGTCTGCCGGGGGTTCGAGTTCGTTGGCGACGACGAGATCGATGATGACCTCGAGCGGATTGGGCCCGGGAATGATGTCGGGAGTCGTCACGTCGTTGTCGTGATCGAACGGCGTATTATCGTCTCCGTGATCGTAGGTGTACTTGCCGTTGAGGCGTCCAGACGTGAGCATCATGTCGAGTTTCCGGATGAATTCGGTGTCCCGCGCGAACTCGTCGCCGAAGGCGCCCTCGGGGTAGAGCCCCCGGCCGCCGCCGGACACGGGAGTGAGCCAGTCGAGGTAAGGCATCTGGGTATTATCGATATTGGGGTGGATGAGGCCGCCCGAGAGGTAAGGCCCGTAGAAGGCGCCAATGCGGTTCTGCCCGAACATCAGCGACGTGCCGGGCTGGCCGTTCGGGAGATTGCGCACAAAGTTCTCCATGTAGTTGATGTTCTGGATCGCGGTGGTCTCGTTAACCAGTTGCATTTCCGGCGCCACGAGGCCGGCGAGCGCGATATCGTTGGGCGCGTAATCCGGAAGGTAAAAGTTGAAAACCGTCTCCTGGTTGAAGGGCGAAATCGTCAGCGAATCGGCGCCGGTGAACGTGGTGGAGTCGAACCGGAAAAAGCTGTCGATCTCGAGGTTGGCGGCCTGGGAAGCGGGGTACCCGTAGTTGGTGAACTCGGCTTCGTCCGGGTAATCGGGGTCCGAGACATCGATCGGGGGGAAGCCGGGGCTGGCGCGGTCTTCGACCTGCATCTGGGTATAGCCTTCCAGGGTGCGGATCAGCTTGAACTCGGCTTCCAGCGCGGACAGTTTCTTGCCGAAGCCGTCGAGGAGCACGTTGGCGGGGTTGCGCGCTTCGGGGTGGAGCAGGATCGTCTTGATGGCGGCGGCGAGATCGCCCTCGCCCCCCGCGACGTCCGGGGTGCCGTCGAAGTCGCGGTCGAAGCCGTCCTTGAACGCCTTGGCGACGTGATAAAGGTAATCCGGGGTGGGATTACTGGTGACGAACCGCTGGATCAGCCGCCGTGCCACGAAGGCGGGCGTGCTGCCGTGGCTCGAGGCGGGGTCTCCGGGGGCCTGGGTGAAATCCGCGGCGGTGCTGCCGTCGAGCACGCCGGCGAACCAGTCGAGGGCGTCGTCGACATCCTTGATGCTGCGGTCAGTGTTGCTGAGGCCGAGGCCGGTGTTGTTGATGGTCTTGCCGCCCGCGATATCGAAGGGATCCACGAGCCCGGTGCGATGATCGACGGTGGTGTCATGGAAGGCTTCGAACATCTTCATGCGGCGGTTGTGCGACCAGCTGATGTACTGGGTGCCGCCGCCGGCAGAACGCTCGAACTGGGTGTTCTCGACCGGGTTGGGCCAGTTGTCGGCCTCCGATTGCGCGCCCCCGGGCGTGCCGTCCGGATCGAAGACGTGATTGCCGTAGCTGTGGCCCGTGAGAATCCGGGCCATTTCGACGATGTGATTGTTGTCGTAGGTCGGAATCGGCAGCCCGTTTGCTTCGGAGAGGACGAGGTCGCCGTTGAGGTGCAAGTCGAAGAGGCCGATGGTGAAGAGCTGCATGACTTCGCGGGCGAGGTTCTCGTCCGGGGAATAGAGGATGACATCGTCGGAGGGATCTCCCGGCGTGTTGTTGGGATCGGCGTAAGCGGTCTTTTCGTTTTTCATGCTGCTGAGCCAGATGCCCATGCCGGGGGCCCACACCACCCAGTCGATGACGTCGCGGTATTTCCCGAACGCGTGGGCGTTGAGCATGTCCTGGTAATTGGCCGCCCCGTAGTGGTAGAGCGAGATCTCGCCCGGCGCAGAGTCCGCGATGACGTTGATCTGCTGGAGCGCGTACCCCATCTTCTGGCGAAGCTGATCCTTCGCGTTGATGAGGAGGTTGTAGTTTGCGCGTCTGCGGTTGAGGTGTTCCGGGTGATGAAGGTTGTTGTATGCGGGGATGTAACCGGCAAGAATCTGGTCGGGGGTGAGCGGGTAGGGTCCGCTGGGGATCCACAACTCGGGGTCGGGATTGGTGCGGTCGATAAACGGGTAAGTGCCGGGCTCGACCGGCGTGGGGACGAGTCGCCCTTTGTACAGGATCGGCGGGAACCAGGCCGGATCGTAGAAGCCGCGGAGTTTGAACTCCGCGAAATCGGCGGCGATGTTGAAATCGAGGAGCCAGGTCTGCTCGAGGGCCATCTGGGTGTCGATCCAATTCTCGAACTCTTCAATGCGGCTGTAAGTGGGGTTGCCTCCCGTCCGTTCCGCCTCGATGGCGGCCACCATGCTGTCTGCCTCGGCCTTCTTGCCGCCGAAAGTCGCCTGGTCCAGGAAGCGCCAGACTTCGCGCTCGAGGTCGTCGCCGGTGAGGACGGCGAGCGGGTAGCCGACATCGCCGGCGCTCGGCGGTGTGGGAGCATCGATGGAGCCGGAGGCGGGCGCAAGGAAGGCCCAGATCTCCCCGTCCTGATTGTCGACGGTATGGATGTTGAGATACATCTTGTCGGGCTCGCCGTTCTGGGCGAAGAGCCGGTCGATCTGATTCTGGTTGGTGAGCCCCCCGCCCGGCTGAATCATCCAGGAATATCCGCCGAGTTCGCCGAGGAAGATCCCCGAATCGGTGTCCCCGGGGATATTGGTGATTTCAAAGACGATGGGGCCGGCCGAGTTTCCGGGACCGCCCTTGTGGACGTGGGAGTCGGTCTGACCGGTGGTCAGGTTGTTGAACTGGTTCCAGAGGAGCATCTCGTCCTTGTGACCGTTGAGTTTGCCTGAGACGAAGCCGTTGCCGACGGTGGGGACCACGGCGAGGCCGTCCTGGCTGAAGCTGCCGACGAAGAGGATCTCCTGCTCGGGAATATCCTTGGCGTCGTAGATGCTGCAATCGGCGGAAGCGCCCGCGCCGGGATCGTAGTCGTCGGTGTCCTGGATTTCGCAGCGGACGATTTCCGGGTATTCGTGAAGGAGGATCGGGGGATTGGCGGGGGGAGGATCCACGTAATCGACAATCGCTTCGATGACGATCTGGGCGGAAACCTGTCCGAAACCGAGCGTGATGGTGCCGCCGAGGGGGTTGCCGTCGACATCGAGGGCGTCGTAATCGGCGGGCTCGGCGCTCTCATCCGGGAGGGCCACGCCCACGAAGTCATAGTCCACCACCAGTTGCTGCAGCGATCCGGTGCGCTGGACGCGAAAACGCGCCACGTCCGGCTCGGCGTCGGCGGGGTCGATCTCGTCTATGACCTCCTGGCCGGTCCGGTTGTCTTCCGTGGCCACGGCGTCGACGGCGGAAATCTCCACGGTCTGCGTCCCCCCGCCGAATCCGAGGGCGGCGCTGACGGTGGCGTAATCGCCGCTGCCACTGGTGGTGGAGCGGGGATCAAAGGGACTGAAGTTTCCTTCACCGCTCATTTCGGTTTCCGCCCAGTCGGTAATGCCATCGCCGTCCTGGTCGAGGTCCTTCACGAGGGCGCGCACAAACTTGGGCGAGGAGCCGTCGAGACCGGAGGCGGTGCCCGGGTTCGAGACCCAGGGGCAGAGATAGTCGCCCTCAATGAGATTAAGGCCCGGGGGAAAGCCGCCGTCCGGCACGTCCCAGGCGACCGAGCAATGGTCTTCATTGGTGCCGTGCACGTGGAGCACTTCCACGTAGTATTTTTCGCCAGCCGTGAGATTGATGATGCCGCTTTGCTGACTGGCGTAGCGATCCCATTGCTGCGGCTGGATGGCATTGCTGGATTCGCCGGGGCCGCCGGCGAAGGCGATCTTGACTTTGTTCGCGGGATCGTCGTCGGTGCTGAGCCAGAGTTCGCTGTCGTGACGGCTGGCGATGGCGAAGGTGTAAGCGCCGGTGACGGGCGGTTTGATGAAGCCGCGGATGCGTCCGCCGTAATTGTCATCGGTGTTCGCCGGGATTTCGAGATCGCTGAGGGCGCGGACGCCGGGATAGGCGGCGCTGCCGGTGACGGCGGTGGCGACACGGAAACCGACGAGACTGCTGAAAGATGTCGGCGGCCCGGTTTCAAGTCGAAAGGTGGAACGCATCGCCGTGTGATCAAGGTCCCAGACGCCGCCCCGCCGCCCGCGGGCGTCCGCCGGGTCGTCGTTGACGAGGTCGCCGGCCGATTCTTCCCATTCCCAGGCGTTGCCTCCCTGGCCGTAGGTGCCGTATGGGCTGGGCAGACCCACGTCATCGACATCGTTGGGGATGGTGGAATGGAAACCGTCATCGACGACGACGTCGAACTCGGTGTCCCCGTCGAAATCGATTCCGTCCGGAATGGTGTCAGTGCCCGTCTGGTAATCGTAATAGACCTCGCTGACGGGATCGTAATGGGCGGCCTTGTACCACTCGTCGTAACTCGGTAGAAAGTAGCGCGCATCCTTGTGGCGGAAAAGATTCTGGCCGCCCTCCTGCCACGCCTCCGCGGGGCTCCAGAGTTGGAAATTGCCGCCGCCGTCGAAGTTGTAGGCCGCCTGGAATCCCTGGCTGGTGTTCAGCCAGTTGACGAATTTCGCCACCTCAAACCAGGTGACGAGGGTGGCGGGTTTGGTGGGACCACGGTTGTTCGTGGTGATGGCAAGGCCGCCTTCGGCGTTGGCCTTGTTGATCATGTCCTCGGAGACTTCAAACTTCGCGATCTGGTAGCCGTATGGCACCGATCCCGCCGGGTTGGGCTTACCGGTGGTATCGTCGGCGTTACCTGGATTGCCGATGTCCACGAACTCGATGGTGAACTGGTTGGCGCCGCTGCCGAAGGTCGCGGAGGGGGGGCCGAGCGGAAAATCGCCGCCGCCGGTCAGCGAGGCGACGTCGGTGCCGCCGATACCGGGATAGATTTCCTGGGCGATGGAACCGGTCAGGTCCGTCGCGCTGGTGCCTGAGAGATGGACGGTGACGTCGCCGCCTGTGCCGTGGACTTCGGTGCCCTCATCGTCCCAAGAGGTGAGATCGTCCCCGATCTGGAAGCGGTATTTCTTCCCGCGCTTGGTGGGAAAGGTCAGCGTGGCGGAATTCCCATCGACGATTACGCCCCCGACCGAGAAGACATCGAGCGCCCCGCCGGGATCCCCGGAGGGCATGGGATCGGTGCCGGCGATGGATTCCTCGAGGTTGGTTTTGCCGTCGCCGTCGTCGTCGTCTCCGGGGAGCACCGCCTGCGCGTTGAATCGTTCCTCCCAGACGTCATCCATGTCGTCGGCGTCGAGGTCGACGATGGCCCGCGCATTCATCGTCAGCGCCAGAAACGCGGCCAAGGCAAGGGGGAGGAGACAGACCCGGTGGAAATTCCGAATGGAGAGAACTATTTGAGAATCGGGGTGTTTCATCGATGGAGAGGTTAAACGATTACAGACCCACCAACCCGTCCGGCCGCTGGTCACCACGTTTCGCAGAGAGATTGCTTCCGGAGGCGCGGCACCGAAACAAAATCCCAGGCAGGGGAGCCAAGTTGAGGGGGGGGGACAAGTTGAGGAGGGAGACTAGTTGATGGGGGAAACTGTCACCGCAGGGGGCTGGAACCGATCTTAGGGAAGGGCTGGACAACCTATTTAAAGACTGCGAATAAGTCAAACTCAAAAGGTTACTCGTCGGGAGGGCGAGCCGGCGTTGGCCGAGAGAAATCGAAATCAGGCGGCTCTACGGCGTTTGGCGGATCGTGAATCGCCGCTGACCTACTAATCTGTGATAATCATAATAATTTCCACTATTCCTTCGCGGGAGTCTGCCGGGCGGCACCGCGCGATGCGGAACGGAAACTGCCGGCGGCCGGGTTGAGAAATCACGGACTTCGGAAATTTGGGAAATTTGAACTGTCCGCCACGTCGTCCGCCGAGGGTGGTGATCCTCGCGCAAGGGCGGACTGGTGCTCCAGAGACATCGGAGAAAGAAGGGCCACAGGGCGCCTTTCCTTTCATAGTTTCAATGGTAGTCTTGTCAGAGCGCCAGCATCGCCCGTGGCCCGGGCGGTGGTGTCGTGACCGCGGGGAATCAATCCCGACATCTTGACGCCCGCCGTTCCCAGCTCTTAGCATTTGCTTTTCTTCCCTGCCCTCCGGTCCGCCGGACCTCCCTCAGATCCCCCCGATATGTCTCTGAAAAGATATGTCCCGTTGTTGCTTGCATTGCAGGCACTCTGGACGCATTCCCCCGAAGCGGACGCGCAGGTTTTCGATGTCGAATTGATCCCGGGCGCCAGGCGTTTCACGCTCGATGCCGATCCCTCGGTCTATTATATCCTGAAAGAATCCCCGGATTTGGGGAAAGCGACCCCCTTCACTCCGATTGCCATCGAACTCGGCGAGGTCGCTCCGGTCTGGGAGATTCCGATCCTGCCGGGGAGGCCGCGGATTTTTTTCGCGGTTGAGCCGGTGGATCTATTTGCGCCGTACGACACGGACGGGGACGGCATCGACGACGTCTACGAACTGGAGCGTCCCGTGCTTCTCGATCCCCTGGATGGCGCCGACGCCGGCGACGATCCCGACGGCAATGGGGCGACGCACTTGGAGGATTATATTGCCGCGGGCATGGCGGAGGAACTGCTCTCCGTCATGACACACGCCTGGTCGATGGATCAGCCGGCGACATCGCCGGGGCTGCGCTTTGAGCTGCACAATTCGAACAAGCTGGATCTGAACCCGGTGGATGCGCCCATCAACGTTCCCATCTCGGGCATCTTGGGCAACGCGCTGGAGACCGATGGCGCGGACGACGCCCTTGAGAGACCGATCGACAGCACACTGGTGTTCAACGACCAGAATTTCAGCGGCTCGATGCTGGCGGGATTCGGAAGCATGGTGCCATCCGGGATTTCGAGATTTGCCAGGGTCTGGGGTAACGCCCCCAATTTCGCCAACGCCCACTGGGAGGTCTCTTATGACCATGACGCCGGAGAATTGCAGTTCTCCTGGGTCAATTCGGGTAACAGCGTCGAAATCGCAACGGTGGCGCACGTTTTCTTGCCGAACACCTTCGATCACGTCGCCTGGACCTATGACGCGGAGAATGACGAGGGACGTATCTTTGTCAACAGCGTCAGCGGAGCGTCGCGACCGGGAACGAAGCGCGACACGGAATTTCAGGCGGGTACGAGGCTGGAAGTTGGCGCGGCGGTGGATGACGGATTGTTCCATGCAGTGCGCCTGAGCGATCTGCTGCTGTTTCACGGCCATGTCCTCACCCAGGCGCAGATCGATTTCCTCCACAACGCCGGCGCTTTTCGCAGTTATTACCTGATGGCCAAGGACGTGAACCGCACGGCTTACAACGTGGGCAACTCTATTTCGATCCGGGCGGGATTCAGCCCGTCGCCCGCCGGAGACGCTTTCCACGCGTTCATCGGCGAAACACTTTCGGAGACTTTTACCAACGGGATGCACACCAAGTTCGGGAATTCCCTTTTCTACATGCAGCGGTTTCCGTTTGCGATGGACGTTTACAAGCCGCAGGTGACCTCGCCAAAACCGTGGAAGCTGGCGTTCGAAAAGAGCACTTACCAGAAACTTATCACGCAAACCTACGAGGCGGGTTACGAGAATGGTAAACCCGGATACGAGAACGAGGGAGGAGCGATCGTGGAGGTGATCGATACGGCCAGGCAGTATCCTCAAAACGCGAACATCGAGGCATTCCTCATCCTGCCTTTTCCCCAGCAGAACCTCGGTCGCTTCGACCCATGGGTGGATTACCGGACGCACTGGGAAGATTACACCGTCGCGGAGGGAACCTTTCCGCAATACTGGCTGAACAAGGCCTCGAACATCAAGCTTCTCAATTACGTCCGCCACGAGCAGGGCAAGGCCATCACGGTGATTCCGACCGGAGACATTCATGCGGAATTCGGGCGCGTGGCCTTGAACGGGGGAATTCCCTACGAGGCGAATTTGCCGAACGCGCCCGGTCCCTATGGACTCGGCGCGGGCGTCTATCGCTACGCGGAATTTGGCGCCGACGCTCTCACGATGGACCGGTTTCATCAAAGCAACGTCGGCGCCTACATGCTCGCCCTCGGCTGCGCGAAGGTACTTTACGACGTGCCCTCGGTCGAGAGTTTCGGCACTGCGGGCGCAGCGCTCTACGATTTCGACGCATCCGTGGGAAGAATCGTGCTCAAGGGGACGCCGCTCACACCGCCTTTCGTCGCCATCTGCCAGAAAATCGTGGACCGCGTCATGAATGCGAAGCCCTACGACTCTGCTTTCTATTACAAGGACGACAGTGAGCCGTATGCGTGGTGGACTTTCAGCGAGCCCACGGGAAACAACCGGATCGATGCCTGGAACGGACGTCAGCTCATGGACGACGAGACCAGCTCGGCGACTGCCGACGTAGAAAAGGTGGCCGGTCCCGCGCCCGGTGTCGCTGCGGCGCAGTGCGGCGGCCACGACCGGGGATTGATCGGGCATGGAGAAGATTTCAATATTCCCCAGGCCAGTGAGTCGTTGGCTGTGTTCCTCACGTTTCAAAACGACGCCGCGGACATCGCCTTATCGAACCAGCTCGTGTGCCGTTGGAGCGTCGACGTTGGCCATACGCCGCTCTGGACGGTGCATATCGCAGGCGGTCCGTCGTCTCCCCGCCTCAATTTTCAGATGCGAGTGGGCGGACAAATCAATCGGACTCGCTTCGGTCCTCTCGTGAACGACACGGACTGGCACCGGGCGGTTTGCGTGTTCGATCGCACGGACCAGAAGCTCTTCATCCACATGGACGGAGTCATCGACACGGTCGGAGTCCCGACCGGAGACTTCGATTGCGACATCGATCCCGACACGCCCCTCACCCTGGGATACCAGCCGCCCCTCCCGACCCAGAATCCCTACGAGGGAAAAATCGCCAATGTGGTCCTGATGCACCGGGTCCCCACCAGCGAAGAGCTGAGTGAGTACATGGAGGGCACGAACCTTGTGGGGGCGGACAAAGGAGATTCTTACCCGCTATTCGACCGCCGTATTGGCAGCGCCGCCGAGACGATCAAGACCGACCTGGTCAGCGTCTATGACTTCGAGGGCGACATCAACGACAGCTTCGGGGTGCATCACCTGACGAATTCCACGCCGCCGGCGGTGCTCTTGCCCGATGTCTTCCCGTTTGGCATAGGGTATGGCGTGGAATTCGATGCCCCCGGCGATCACCGCCTTACCGTGGACACGACCGCGCACCGGGGAGGGTCCGGGGGCCTTTACGTGGCGGCGCTCATCACGCCGGACATCGTGACCGGGACGCGGCGCGGGATGGTGACGCGGTGGAAAGAGACCGGGGACAACCGCGAGTGGGAGCTGTCCATCAACACGAGCGGGCAACTGGCGGGGCGGGTTTCGGCGGACGGGTTCAACTTCAGCGCCGAAGCGACCAGCGCGGCGATGGCGCTGACGCCGGGCCAGAGACATTTCGTCGAGTTGTGGTACGACGGCAGCGATGTTTACGTAAACGTGGACCACAGCGCCACCCCGGCGTCACAAGCGCACGCGGGCGGAATCTTCGCGGGAGGCGACGCAAGAACCGTGTTTGGGGCCTTCGAGGGCAATTCCTCCAACAACTTTGATGGAACCGTTCATTCCGTGTGGATCCGCCAGGGCGCTCCCACGAAAGCGCAGCGGGCCTGGCTCTACAACCGCGGCAATCAACGATTGTCGACGGCACTGACACCCTGAGCGACCGCGGGAGAAAACAGTCCCGGAAAGTAGCCCCGGCGCTCCGCGACGGGGTTTGAATAAAAAGAAGCCCGCCGCCCCCCTCACGGGCTCACCTGGTCGAGCACGATCTCGATTTCGACGGGGTCGGATTCGGGATTCACGAGGTAAACTTCCGAGTAATTAAAGCCGTCGATGAATTGGTTCTGGCGGGAGGCACGAGGCCCGGGGGCCTGGATGGTGCTGCCGGGCAGAATGCTAAACGGCGTCGCCGGGGAGAGCCGGACGCCGTCCGGCATTTTAACGGGGAGGACGACGGAGTGATTGCTGCCCCAAAACGCGGCGGTCTGCTGGGTCTTAACGACCCGGTAAAGGGTGCCCGGGTTTTCCAGGGCGACGCCGTTGACCCAGACGAGGGCGTCGTGCCCGGTGCGCCGGACAAAGACCTCCGTCGATTTCGGAAGCGGCGTGGCGCCGGCGGGCAGGATGATTTCCGGTAACTCGGGGGTCGCCTGCGAGGGGCTCCGGAGCAATTGCTGCACCATGTCGGGGCGGGCCGTCACGTTGTTCTCGATCCGAATCCACCGGGAAAGGCCCACCGCAGGCGGACTGGGATCGCCGGGACCGGACACGTTGTTGATGGCTTTTTCGCCGAGCATCACCGCATCCCGGGTGAACTCCCGGCTGTTCCAATCCTCTTTGAGAATTCCCAGCCATTCGGCGCCGGTTTCCTCGGTGACCGTGTTCGAGAAAAAATCAAGCCCGGGCACCACGTCCGGCAGGCCCGCGCCGGGGCGCTGCAGATCCACGCGTTTCATGACGGTTTTGGTGTCGCCCTCCTTGACGTAGAGGACGAATTCCCGCTCCCACGCGGGGTTTGCCAGCGGCGGATCGCTCACGGTCCGATTGAAGATGTTGTCGTGGATTCGGTAATGGGTGTGATGGCGGTGGGAGTCATGGAGGTCGTTCCCGGGTATCGTGAAGGCGTTCCTGTAGGAAGACCATTCTCCGCCATTGATCACAATCGCGGGCTGGTTGCCCTGCACGTTGAAGGTGCAGCCGCGAATCGTGACGTCGTGTCCGTAGATTCCGAATTCGCAACTCAGAAAGTCGTGCAACTGCGGCTGGCCGTCGAATCTTGGGAGCGTCTTGATATCGATGGTGCAGTCTTCGAGCAGATACGTCGGCGTTTGCTTCCGGATCTCGGGAGCGTCGGTGTGACGCGACACTCCACGCACGGCGACACCTCCGTGCAGGTGGGTATTCTTGATGATGAACCGCTGTCCCGGCAACGTCGAACTTTCGATACTGCCGAACGCATTCCGCCCGATGTCGCAGTCCTCGACGTGGAACCATCCGTTGGCGCTCAGCGGAATGCTGTTGGAGTCCTCGATGACGCAGCGCTTCAGCACCCAGGGACGTTCCCGGAGCTTGGTGAAGCGGATAATGATTTCGCCGCGCCATCGTTTGAAGACGCAGTCCAGCATGACGCAACTCCCCGCGCGGACAGCGAAAATTCCCTGGTGGGTCTGGTCCCATCCGTCGCCGTCCACAAGCCAGGGATAGTCTGCGACCCTGGAATCTCCTTCATAGGGATCGACTGCGATAGCCGGGAAGGCGGGCCACGGGATTTCGGTGCGGCCCGCCTGGCCGTCGATGGTGAGGTTGCGAAATCCAAGTCCTTCCAGCTCTAGATACGGCGGAGGCGGCCGAATGAGAATCCCACTGCCCCGAAGCACACCGCGGCGAAATTGGGGAGACGAGCCGTCCGGGTTCGGCGCAAGGTTGGCTCCGCCGGCGGGCCGGACGCAGGTCTTGCCCATGGGCGCGGTCACGAAGCTGAAAAAATCCGTGGCCGGATCGTGCAAATCGTTGGTCACGGGAGCCGCATCCTTGTAAGTGTGAAATCGCAGGATCGTGTTGCCGGGATTTTCTCCGACGAGAAAGAGATTCGAAGAATCGATTTCGAAAGCCATGACGGGCGTGTTGGGCAGAAGCTGGCCCGTGATTGCTTGCGTCGCGATGAAATCCGCCCACTCCGTCTTGTCGGGAGCGCAATCGTAGATGCCCGGCGGAAAGTAGAGGACCGTGCGGGTTCCGGCGGTATCGTTGGCGCGCGCGCGGTCGAGCATGGAATTGATCGCGTCGGTGTCTTCTTCGGTGCCGTTGCCGGATGCGGCGATGACGCCCGGGATCGGCCCGGGATCGCGGACATTGATGACTTCGACCGGAGCTGAGGTGTCAAAGGTAAAATCGGCGTCGTCAATGGCAACGAATTCTTCGACGAGGGGCGAAGCGAGCCCGCCGGATCCGCCCGGGCCGTTGACGTGATCTTCCAGCGTGCCCGGAAAGCTGTGTGCCGTGAGGGTGATGGTCGCGTTTTCGATGGCCGCGCCCGGCTGGAGAAAGGCGACATCCGGCTGCAGGAGTGACAGGGTCCCGGCGGTGTCGACGGGCGGATCGGTGGTGGTGCGGATAAGCTGGGCGCCCTTGAAATACCGGACTGTGCCGTCATTGCTTCTTTCGATCGCGAAGACGTCCGTGACCGAGTAACCCTGGTCGCCGGGGGCGGGAGCGATCAAGTTTTCGCCTTCGTTGAACTCCCAGGTGCCGCCCGGCCGGGCGCGGATCCCGAAGCGGATGGAAGCCGGATGGGGGGATGCGTTGTTGAAGGCCAAACCGGCGGCGACGTCTTTATCGTCCTGGGAGCACTGAAACTCGAAGCGCACATCGCTCCAGGCGATCTGTGATCCGACGGCGACGGAATCCCACACGGCCGGATCGGAGGTGGTGGATGCGAGGGTGCTGCCAAGGCCGCCGCCCGGGTAGGATGCCAGGGTGTTGGTTTTCTGCGCGGGCCGACTCGACCATTGGACGGGATCGGCGGCGGCGAGGGAAGCCGCGAAGAACGTGAGCAGCAAGGCGACTGCGATCCGCGTGATTGGAAAGTAGCTGCGCCTTCCAGGCGCAGGATGTCGCAAGATCTGCGGCAGGATGCCGCAGCCACTTTGCAGCGATCTACTGGGGATTGCAGGGCGCATCGGCTTCACGGATCGGTCGAGAATATCTGCCGCCAGAAGAGGATAGGCTGGGTGGAGGGTTCGAAGAGTAGTCTCAGGGTGATCTTCTCACGGTCGATGGCGAGGAAGGTGACGTCCTCGACGACAAAATCGATGCCGGGCAGGACGGGATCCCAGTGAATGAGATCCATCGATTCCTGGTAACTCGTGTAGACATCGTCCGCATTGAATCGACGGGTGAATTCGTAAAAGAATTGGCCGCCGGCCGAGAAATAGCGGCGCCATTTGCCCCATTCCAGGGTTGCGGCCGGGAGGAAACCGGCGGCATAGCTGTGGTAATTGGACACACCGTCGCCGTTTTCGTCGCCGAAGGGATCGAGCCCGGGAAAGAGCCCGCCGAAAGTCGTGCCCGGCGGGAGAGGGGCGCCGACGCCTTCGAAAGCGCCCAGGTCGAGGATGCCGCTGATGACGCGCGGGTTGCCGTCGAGATCGAAGGGGAGCGGCTCCACCGTGTCCAGATCGCCGTCAAGATCGGTCGCGTCCGCGAGCAGCGTGCCGGCATCGCCTGCGTCGATGGCCGGAGAGATTGCGTAGAGATGCAGGTCGCCGTAATCGTTGTCGCCGGAAGTGGACCAGTCGTCGTCGCCGGAGTCGGGGTTATCCACGAAGAGCGCGTTGTCATCGATGAAACCCGGAAAGCCGGGATAGCCGTGCTCGACGAGGTTGTTGCCGCTGGAAAGTCCGAGAACGCTGCCCTCGATCTGCGATGGCAATCCACTATCCACGGCGTTTCCGGAGAAGACGGAATTTGTCACGAGGGGCGCCGCCCCCACGGCATCGACGAAAAGCCCGCCGCCCGCGTCGCCGGCCGTGTTGGCGGCCACGGTGACGTTGCCGAGCCTCAGCAGAGGCAGGGGCGCCCCGCCGCCGGCGTTGCGGTGATACACGGCGCCGCCGTTGCCGCCGGGGGCGGCGTTGCCCGCAAAGGTGGCGTTTGCGATGGTGGCGCCCGTGCTCCAGAGTCCGCCGCCGTCGCCGGTGCTCGCGATGTTTCCATTAAAGACGGCGTTGACGACCGTCGCGACGTTGGCGTGGTGCACCCCGCCTCCGGTCCCGGCCGTGTTTTCCATGAAGGTAACGTGCTCGAGCTCCATGGAATCGGCAAATTCCGGGCAATGGATTCCGCCGCCGGAGCCGCCCGCGGTGTTTCCGGAGAAGAGTGCGCTTCTGACTGCGATCGTCATGCCATGGCTGTTGTCGATGGCGCCCCCGTTTCCGCCGGTGGAGTTGCCGGTGAAGTCCGTATGAACCATAACGAGTTCCCCGGTCAGCGAGGGCGCCGCGTGGATGGCGCCGCCCGCATTGCCTGCATGATTGCCGTCGAACTCGACATCGTCGAGATCGATGCGGCCGTTGAAGTAATGGTAGATGCCGCCCCCGATCCAGGTGGCCGTATTGTCCACGAACGAGACATTTGTCAGGGTGGGCCCGCCGGGCGCCGCGCCGCCGGGATACCGCGCGGCGAAACCGCCCCCGCGGATCGCGCTGTTGCCGGAGATGATGAGGTTCGCCATCTGCGGCCCGCTTTCATGCAGACTGAAAACCCCGCCGCCGTCGCCGTTCCCCGAGGCGAGGTGCGATGCGTTTCCGCCGGTGATGGTGAACCCGTCGATGATCGTGCCCGGCAGGGTGCCGGCGACGGTCACCACGTGATAGCAGTTGTCGCCGGCGTCGCCCGGCACGCCGATATCTCCGCTGAGGACGGTGTTGTTGGTGGCGGGATCGGAATTGCGCTGCGCACGCATGGTTTCACCCCCGGTGAACCCGCCGTAAACGCGGACGCCGTCGCCGAGGGCGAAGCACGCTTGGCGGACTTCGTCTTTGTTTTCGTCTGTGACCGGCTCCGCGGTCGGCTTGTAAACGCCTTCGGCAACCCAGATTTCGTCGCCGTCGTGCGCGAGCATGAGCGCGCCGGCGAGATCGGTCTGCGCATCGGGCCAACTCGTGGCGGCGCCGCTGCCGGCGGCGTCGGTGTCCACGAAAAAGGTGAAGGAACCGCCCGCGCCGATCGTGAAAAACTTCGGCGCGGACGTATTCGTGCCGCCGCCGCCGTCATCGATGAGTTCGACTTTCACGACCGCGAGTCCGCTCGTGCCCGCCGCCAGCGTAAAAGAGAGCGTCCCGTCCACTGCGACCACGGGCGCGGCGGTGAAGGCGAGCGTGCCGGTGGTTTCCAGGACGGTGGTGACGAAGTTGAGCGCCTGCGCGGCTTCGTCGTCGCCTCCGCCGGGCGAAAGGCTCGTCGCCCAGGCCGGGGTCAGGGAAGAGCTGCCGTCCGCCGCGGCGAACCGGAACCCGGGGCCGCCATCGAATTCCGGGGGGTCGTTGACGGCAGTCACGTGGATGGTGACCGTGGCGACGTTTCCAGGAACGCCGAGGGTGTCCCTGACAAAATAGCGAAATGAATCCACGCCGTTGAAATCCGGTTCCGGCTCGTAACTGAAGACGCCGTTTCCGAGGTCTTCGAGGGTGCCGAATTGCGGGAAGCTCCCGTCCGCCACGTTGACGAGTGTCACGGAGGCGGGATCGATAGTTGAGTCCGCGTCCGTGTCCGGTCCGTCGCCGTTGTCGGCGAGGACGTCGATGATGACGGGCGCGGGCGGGTCTTCGTCAAAGGTGATGACGTCGTCGCGGGCGAGGGTGGGGACGTTTGGGACCTCCATGGCGCCCTGGTCGGGAGCGGCGTATCGCCGGCGCGGATTGCCGCCGAGGTCGAGAGGAACGGGTTCGAGGACGTCGCCGTCCTCATCGAGATCGCCGGTGTCGTCCGGGAGCAGGGCGGCGTCGCCGGCGTCGAAGGCGATCGATGTGGCCGGGAAGCTGAGATCGTCGTCCACAGTGCCCGCGAGCGTGTCGGGTCCGGCGGGATCCGCGAACTGCGGGTCGGTGGCCGGGCTGCCGTCGCCGACGAGATTGCTCGCGGTGCCGGGGTCGAGGGGAAGGCCGCCGGTGTGCTGCGGCGTGCTGGCGCGCAGAATACTGTTGGCGAGAAGCACGGCGCCTGTCGCTCCGCTACCCGTGTGGATCGCGCCGCCCTGGCCGGCCGCGGCGGCGTTCGCCCGAAAGGTGGCATGCACCAGGGCAAGCCTGCCGCCCGCGTGCCAGACGCCGCCGCCCTGGTTCGCGGCCGTGTTCGCGGAGAAGAGACCGTTGGCGAGTGTGATGGAAGCGGTCGCCTCGTTGTGAAACGCGCCGCCCGAGATGGAGGCGGTGTTGCCGTAAAACGCCAGGCCGGCAAGGCGCGGCGTGCTTGTGGCGTCGACGTAGAGCGCGCCGCCGCGGGCCGCGCTGTTCGCCTGGAACAAACTGAAGTCCGCAGATGGACTCGCCCCGATAACCGCCATGGCGCCTCCGTCGGCAGCGGCCGCGTTGTCGTCGAAGAAAAGCCCGCGCAGGGCGACCCGGGAGCCGTGCTCCACGAGGATGCCCCCTCCGCGGCTGTCGTCGCCGGGGCCGGATGCATTTCCCCGGGTGATCGTGAAGCCATCCAGCACGGTGCCGGGGCCGACGCCGCCGGCCCGGACGACGTGGAAACTGTCGTCGGCGGAATCGCCAGCGACTCCGAGGTCGCCGCTGAGCACGGTGTTGTTGGTGAGAGGATCGGGATCGCGGGCGCCAAAGGTGCCGTTGCCCCCGCCGTTCGGAAAGCCGCCGATCAAGGCCACCCCATCGACGAGATCAAAGGAAAGCGACCGGTCCGCACCCGTGGTCGGTTTGTAGGTGCCCGCCGCGATGCGGATCTCGTCGCCGCTTTGCGCCGCCGCGAGGACGGCCTGGAGATCGGTGGAGGCGTCTGTCCAGGAAGTGCCGTTGTCGCCCCCGGCGGCCGACGCGTCGACGAACCAGGTGGCGGCGCTGTTTTCGTGCGCCCCGATGTCGACGTCCACCCCGTGGACCCGCGGGGCGGCATCGAGATCGAGGGGCAGCGCTTCCGCGGTGTCGAGGTCGCCATCGATGTCGTGCGTGTCAGGGGGAAGCAGGGTGGCGTCGCCCGCGTCGACGGCCGGTGCACCGGGGCGCACGCGCAGGTCGTCGTCGCGTGTCCCGAAGATGCCGTCGGGTCCCGACGCATCGACGAAATGCGGATCGGCATCGCTGGTGCCGTCGTCGAAAACGGGATTGCTGCTGGTGAAGGGGCCGGAAACCGGCTGCGTGCCGTTGCGCCAGAAAAGACAATGGCGCAGATCGGCGTCTTCGGACTGCGTCGAAAAGAGGGCGCCCCCCTCGTTGGCGGCCGCGTTGTGGGCAAAGACGCAGTTAAAGACGGAGAGAAACGCGCCCGCCGGAGAGGAGCAGGCGATGGTTTCTGCAAACAGGGCGCCGCCCTGATCTCCCGAGGTGTTTCCAAAGAACGTGCTGTTGATGCACTGGGGCTCGCCCCCGGTGCTTGCGAACGCGCCGCCGAATAGCACCGCGGAATTGACGGAAAAGACGCTGTTCACAAAAACCGGAGAGGCGCTGTCGCCGCCGAACGCGCCCCCGCCGCGCCAGCCCGCGCTGTTCCCGGAAAAGCGGACATTGACGAAGTGCGGATTGCCCGCGATTACGCCGCCGCCCACGGAGACACCGCCGCCGGACAAATCGGCCGTGTTTGCCACGAAAGCGCTGTCGACGAAAACCACGCCGAAGCTGACATCGGCCCCGCCGCCGCGGACGACGGCGTGATTGCCGGCGAAGACGGCATTCTCCACGCGATGACTGCCGGCGAGACGCGCGCCGCCTCCGGCGCGATCGGCCCAATTGTCGGTGACGGTGAGGTTGCGCAGGGTGGAGATTCCTCCCGAGGGCAGGAACAAGCCGCCGCCCTCCGCGTCCACGGCGTGCCCGCCGCGGATCGTGAATCCGTCGAGCAGCGCGCCGGCTCCCGATCCCGGATTGCTTCCCGTGGTGACCACGTGCCTCGCGTTGTCCGAGCGGTTTGCGAAAGCGGGACCGTCATTGCCATCCAGGTCGCCGCTGAGGACGGTGTTGTTGGTCTCGGGATCGGGATTCCGCGCGCCAAAGGTGCCGTCGCCGCCCCCGGGGGGGAATCCTCCGTAAACCGCGATGCCGTCGGCCAGCGCGAAGCTGATCGCCCGATTCCCCCCGGCGGGCGCGGGAGTGTAGGTGCCGGCGGCGACCCAGATGCTGTCACCCGAAATCGCGGCGGAAAGCGCGTCCTGCAGGCCTGTGAAGGCGTCGGCCCACGAGGTGCCGTCGTTGGCGCCCGCGGCAGATGCATCGACGCGGATGACCGTCTGGGCGCCGGCGGGCATCGACGCGACGAGGAAAAACAGGGCCAGGGCCGCAAACGGCGGGATCATCGATTGCACCCGGCCGATGTGGTGGAATTGGCGGGGGTGGCTCACGCTGCTAATTTCACCTTAGCGGCTGGCTTGGCGTGGTCAACCGGGAGATTTGGGACCGGCTGAACTTCTAGGCGCAAGCCTCAAAGGTCGCGGCCTTTACCGCTCGGTCCGCGGTGATCAGGATCCGGGAGGATGGTTTAGGCGGAGATCGAGTTCTCCGAGCCGACGCACGTCGTCGAGCGCGCGGCTGAGGGGCTCGAGCGCGGCGGGCGAGGAGTCTTCTGCCTGGAAGTTCCGGTGGGCGCGCTCGGGGGCGGGAATGCGGCCGAAGACTTCGTTGCCGATCAAGTGTACCCCCAGGGAATCCTCTCCGTCGACCGTCAGGTGCGTGCGATAAAAGGTGCTGGAGAAAACGTGGAGGTTTACCGGGCTGCCCCCCGAATGCCGGACGCGCATGGCGACGGGGCTGATGTAAAACTGTTCATTTCCCAGGAAGATCTCTCCGTGGTAGTCCTCGATGGTGAGCGCGACGCCCTCCGCCGTATTGTCCACGGGTGCGTGGCAACTGAGCTTGGTGCTCTGGATGGTGGCGCGGCCGGGAGGCGCCTGGGGATCGCCTGCGAAAAACAGGCCATTGGTTGACTGTTCCACGTAAAAATCGGTCATCACGATGCTGTGATTATCTTTGAGGTAAAGGTTTTGCCGGTTGTTGGTGGACAAGCGCGAGAGGAATCCCAGGAAACCATCGCGTGGTGGATCTTTTCCCTCCACGGTAATGGCGCCCTCGTAGGAAATGTTGGCGAGCACGGTGGCGGCGGCGCAATCGGTGAGCCGGATATTACCCTGGAGGTGCGGCATGAGGACCGTGTCCTCAGGGCCCAGTCCCGACAGGTGCAGCCCCTTGCGAAAGGGATCGTCCTTGTACAAGCCGTAGACGAAGACACCGTCGTAAGTCACGTGTGACGGTCCCCCGGAACCGTCTTGTTGAATATCGACGCCGTTTTGCAGAGGTTCTTTCGCGATGTTGCGGACCGCCATGTGCTCGATGGCGAGTTTGCCGGAAGGGCGGACCGAGATCATGACCGCCTCGGCGGCGCCCTGCCAGAGGAAGCGCGTCTGCCAGCCACAGCCCCCCACGACGTAATTCTCGCCTTCAATCCTCAGCGTGCTCTTGAGGACATAATCCCCGATCGGCAGGTAAGCGATCGCGTTCCGGCCGTGCCCGCGCGCGGCGTCGATACAGGCCTGGATCGCGGCGCTATCGTCGGAGACACCGTCGCCCCTGGCGCCGAAATCCTTTTTGGCATCAAGGATTTTTCCCGGGACGGCAACGCTGCTTTTGAGGAAACTCCGGTCCGCCGCCAAGTGGATTCCACCCCGGCGGCCCGCGGGAACCCGGTGGATGCGGGCGCTCCGTGCCGCATCCACCAGGCCGGAAGTTCCTTCGGACGTGTTCTCCGAGAGGACCAGCCGCTGACCGCCTTTCGGGGCGCAGATCGGCGGTTTGGAATTCGGCGGGTCTGAAAAGTGGCAGTCGAATACGGTGACCGGCGCACCGCGCAGGTAAATCGCATCGGAACGGTTGCGCCAGCCGGTGACGAGACAGTCCTGGATGGTCAACGGCGCCGCCGGACTGGTGAATTCGATGAAGCGTTCCGAGCCTGACGAAACGCAGCGGCGCACGGAAGAGTGGTGCTCCGGCTCCGCGTAAATGTCGACTTCCCGGCTCCGCTCAAAGCGGCAGTTGCGCACATAAAAGTTGCCGTGCCGGCATTCGATGGCGATCTCGGAATCCCGGAATTCGCAGCCGTCGAAGGTAAAGTTGTAATCATTGAACTGGATAAACTTGACGCCGGACCTGCAGTTCACGAAGAGGCAGTTTTCGAAGCTGGGCTCCGAGAGCGCATACTTGTCCTTGGGCTCGGCGAGGATTCCGGCTTCCGTAAAGTTCAGAAACGCCAGGTGTTGGTGCCGGACTTCCGTTTCGAAGCGGAGGTTGGAGTCGTGGTAGAAACCGACGGCGGCCCGGTTTCGGCCGTCGAAGACCAGGCCGGTAATCCGGGAATACGCGACCCCGTCATCGCGAAACATCCGGCCGCCCTTGCGGCCATCCCAGATCAGCCGGGTGTCCCTTCCGTGACCGACGACGAGGACGCCGAGGAGCGGTCCTTCGAGGGAGAGCATCCTGGTGATGCGATAGGTGCCCGGTGGGAAATAGATGGTGGCGCCGTCTTTGGCGGCATCGAGCACACTCTGGATGGCGGTGGTGTCGTCGGCGGCGCCGTCGCCCGTGGCGCCATGGTCCACCACGCTGACCCAGTCCGAGCGCTGCTGCCATGAAAGGACGGGGATGTGGCCGGTGCCATCCGCGTCCGGGGCAGATGCGGTTGTGGCTGGGAGATCGCGGGCGAAGAGAAAGCCGACCGCGAGAATGATCAATGAGAGTGTCCGCATCGTCCGTGGGCAGGTTTTGAGTATGGGGGAGGGTGAGATGGAGTCAAAGGGAGAAGGCGGGGAGCGGCTGTGCCGCTCAACACGGCGAAGCAGTGTTATTAGTTGATCGTTGATAGGACCCTGAAGATGGGAAGCCTGGATGTAGAGGGCGGCGAGAGGTTGCGAAAGTAGCACAGGCTTCCAGCCTGTGATTGCTGCTAAACACAGGCTGGAAGCCTGTGCTACTCTCTCTCCGCATCGCGGTTCCACGGCGTGCAGATGGAGGACGCAGGTGCTGCCCCCGCCTGACCAAGGACTTATGACCTGCCTCCACTCACTTTGGAAGTAAAGCCCTTGCGGAAGAGAACGGAAATCGGTTAAATCCTGAGGGATTGCCCCCCTCATTGTGACCGGCGTACTCCCCCGAATACCGAATCTTGCATCTTTCGCGATCATCGCGATCTGCCTCTTCGCGTTTGCGAGTCAATCCCCCGCCGCTCTCGTGACGCACGCCTTCCGGCCCAGCACCGCGTATCCCGCGATCACGACCTTCGATAGCTTCCAGTTCGCCTACACCGACCCCGCGCAGCAGCCGCGCGACCAGCTAGTGCTTTTCTTG
The DNA here is from genome assembly GCA_024638765.1 of Verrucomicrobiales bacterium. GTDB lineage: Bacteria > Verrucomicrobiota > Verrucomicrobiia > Verrucomicrobiales > DEV007 > JAHEJT01. The sequence goes on along the minus strand of JAHEJT010000033.1, from coordinate 3,017 downwards.
CCGGGCACGCGTGGCGCGTCGGTCGGTTACCGCGAATACCTCAAGAACGCCGCCGGTCTCGGATTTCATTCCCTCGGGCTGAACTACGTGAATTATTTCGGCATCAACGAGCTCTGCAACACCAACGATCCGGCGAATCCCAATTGCCATGCCCAAACCCGGCTTGAAGTCATCGACGGCACGGAACGCTCCCCCCTCGTCGACGTCGACCGCACGAATTCCATCGAGCACCGCCTCATCACCTCACTGCAATACCTCGACGCCGCCTTCCCGGCTGAGGGATGGGGCCAATACCTCGACGGCACGACGATTCTCTGGGAGAAAATCGTCGTCGCCGGCCATTCGCAGGGCGCGGGCCACGCGGTCCTCATCGCGCGGGATCACCTCGTGGCCCGCTGCCTCAATTTCGCCGGAGTCGACTGGTGGGCCGCCGGCGCGCAAGTGGCGCCCTGGCTCAGCGAACCCTTCGCCACGCCGGTGGACCGTATCTATATCCTCGGCCATCTTCGCGACGAAAGCGTCGACTTCACCCTCCTGCAACTTTATGCGGACGCCGTGGATGTGACGCGGTACGGGGGGTTCGTCACGCCGGAGACTGAATCGGATCCGCACTTCGGGCACACGCATTTCCTCGCCACGGATCTCGAGCCCGTGCGGCCGCTGCCCGACGGACGCTACCACGCCACCATGATCACCGATCTCGACACCCCTTTCCAGGCCGACGGCGTCACGCCCGTCCTCAAGCCGGCATGGGATTACATGCTGCTCGCTCCCACGAACCCCTTTCGCGTCGAGAAAGACGCCGCCGAAATGCGCGTCTACTTTTCGCCGGGCACGCTTTACGAATCGCAGAACCTCGTGGATTGGACCGCGGTTCCCTCTGCCGACAGCCCTCTCGTCATTCCACTCGTCTCCGTGCCGGTACGTTATTTCTTATCACTCGAGAGCGCGCCTCTTCCTGCCCAAGGGGCCCAGACGACTGCGCTCAACGAAGCGGACTCTCTGGCCTACACCAGCGCCAGTGGGCTGCCGCCTTACCGCGTGATCGAGGTTTCGCCGGGGGCGACATCGACGAATATGCGCGCCCAGCTTCAAGACGCCATCGACCACGAAAATTACGACATCGTGGGCGGGATCGTCGTAAAGTTGCTGCCAGGCGAATACCGTATGTGGTTACGCAGCACCGATCCCAACCTGATCGCGGCGCTGCACAAGAATGAAACTACCGGTGCGGATGTTATCGGGCAAGAGCAGGGACTCGAGCTTTATGCGCTGCAAATCACCCGGGACAACACCATCATTCACGGCGCGGGAACTGCCTTGACCACCTTGAGCGTTTACGGGATCGACAACAACGATCCGACTACTCCTCCCGGATGGGCCGAGTGGGTGTGGCCGAGAGGCAAGCTGTCCTGGGAAATCACCACGATCCAGGAAGCCGCGAAAAGTGCGCACGCCGGCGGCACCTATTGGACGTTCTCCGTCCCCGTGCTCAATCCGAATCCTCCGGTCGATTATTACCTCTGGTACGACCTGACCGGCTCCGGCACCGATCCTGCGCCGGCAGGTAAGACCGGGATTCGCGCCGACATCAGCGGGGTTACGGATGCGGAAGATGTGGCCGCCGCTGTCGCCGCCGCCATCAACACAGCGGTGACCCAACCGGGACCCGATGCGCCGCTGGCCGGCGTCGCCGGGAGTATCATCACGCTTGCGAACGCAGTCGGAGGGAATGTCACGGATGCCGCCAACGTCGATTCCGGAGTGGGCGCGATCACGGTGGTCCGGGACGGGACCAAGAAAGGCATTACCAGAGGCGGCGGTATCCTGATGGGAAAACTGTCGGGCGCGACAACCTACACCGCAAGGAATTTCCAGCTGCACGATTTGACGCTGACGGGAAACACGCCTCATTCCGGAGTGGCGACGACGGTCTGGCCTCCTTTGCAGGCGGATGGAAAAGGATGGGGACTGGCAGAAAAGGCCGTTTACAACAACGTGGAATCCGGCGGCAGTGTCTTTGAAAATGTCATCTTTGAAAAATGGAGCGGCGAAATCATTTATCGCTCCCGGAATAGCGACGGCCTTTGGACATTTGACAACTGCGTTTTTCGCGAATCGGACAGCGTGCCGCTGTCGCTTAACGCATCCTGCGTTATCGACGGCTGCACAGTCGGGCAGAATTGCTTTGACTCGCTCGAATCCTGGCAGTCGGAACCGGGCCGATCAATGACCGCCCGCAATTCAACTTTCTACGGCGGACCTGCAATCAACGGCAAAGATGATACGCAGCACCTCTTTGAGAACTGCACTTTCCTGGTCGATACAGCCGACAAGCTCCAGAACGACGGCCCGCGGTTCAGCGCAGGTTCGCACAATGTCACTTTTCGCAACAACACGATCGTCACCAACGAAACCCGCGCCATCTACATCAAATCGACTGAGCCGGCTCGCAATCTTGGCCCCAACGGTGAAAACGGCGGGCTTGATAAGGTGGCGCACTTTTCCAATTTTGTGATCGAAGACAACACCATAACTCATACCGCGCCCGCTCCGCAATCGATCGAGCTTTGGTCTCACAACTTCAACACGGCGCACGGACTCATCATCCGCAATAACACCATCACCGGGAGCTTCGATCGCGTCCTCCGGGAAAAGTGGCAGAGCGACCAACTCGATTACACGCACGACCCGGGACCCCCGGGTTTTGAAGATGTGCGCTGGGATCATGTGGACGCAGATCACGCTATTTATATTTACGGCAACTCCACGCCCGCCATTGAAGTGTATACCGTCTACGGGACCGAACCGTTCCCGAAGCCGCCCGTCTACGGGCCGCCGCCGTGAGTGGGATCGGTCGCGAAGGGCACGGACTAAAACCACTTGTCGGGAACAACTTCGGCGTGGGAGGCGCGCCGCCCTGCCCGCTTTTCGTTGTCTTGGTGGGGTTGTCGTGGGGGTGTGTGGAGAACGAGTCTTCAGACTCGTTCTGAACGAACCTGGAGGTTCGTTCTCCG
>JAHEJT010000170.1 GCA_024638765.1 Verrucomicrobiales bacterium | reverse complement strand
GAGGAGCTGGAGGTTTGACCAAATGAAGGGACACGTTTGGGCCCTACCGATGCGGCGACGACAAAGCGTCGCCCTCCGGCCGGCAAACGTGGAGGGCAACGCTTCGTCGTTGCCGAAGCTCCGAAAAGGATCACGCCTGAGCACGATTTCGCTCCTCGTCTCGACCCTCTTAACCTCGACCCTCCTCGCCTCCGACCCCCCCCTCCACCGCGCCGTCTACGAAGACCGCACCGCCGACGCCAAAGCCCTGCTGGCTAAAGGGGCCGATTCGCAAGCGAAGAACCGCTACGGCATCACCCCGCTGACGCTCGCCTGCACCAACGGCAATGCTGCGCTGGTCAAGGCGTTGCTCGCGGCGGGCGCGGATGCCAACGCCCTGGGACAAGGAGGGATGACGCCGCTGATGACGGCCGCGCGCACCGGGCGCCCGGCGCCGGTCAAAATGCTTCTCGACGCCGGGGCAAAGGTGAATGCAAGCGACCGCAAAGGCCAGACCGCGCTGATGTGGGCGGCCGTCGAAGGCCATGCCCCGGTCGTCCGAATTCTGCTCGACGCCGGCGCCGATCACGAGGCCGCGCTCAACTCCGGGTTCAACGCCTGGTTCTTCGCCTCGCGCCAGGGGCACGGGGAAGTCATAGACGTGCTGCTCGACGCCGGCGCCGACGTCAACGCCGCACTTAAGACCAAGAGCGCTGCCAAAGGCGGCTGGGGCACCTCAGGCAAAGGTCGCGCCCCCAGGAACGGCACCAGCGCGCTCATCTTCGCTATCCAGAACGGCCACTTCGCACTGGCGGCAAAACTCCTCGAAGCCGGCGCGGATGCCAATGACATGCGGTCCGGATCCACGCCTTTGCACATCCTCACCTGGGTCCGCAAGCCCGTAATCGGCGACGGCATCGACGGCCAACCACCCCCGCAGGGAAGCGGCGACATGACCAGCCTTGCGTTCGTCGAAGTCCTCATTAAAAAGCGCGGCGCCGACGTGAATGCGCAGCTTGGCGGCCCCGAAGCGCTCGGCAAAGTCCTCGGCCGCCCGGGCTCCACCCCCTTCCTCCTCGCGTCGCGAACGGCGGATTTGCCGTACATGAAGTTACTCGTGAAACACGGCGCAGACCCAAAACTGCCGAACAAGCAAGGCCGCACCCCGCTCTTGGCGGCGGCGGGAGTGGTGCTGGGGCCGCAGATGGATGAAGCCGCGACCGAAGACGATGCCGTCGCGGCCGTGAAGTACCTCCTCGACGAGCTCGGCGCCGACATCGACGTCGTCGACAAGGAACGCGACACCGTCATGCACGCGGCCGCCTACAAACAATCCCCCGTGCTCGTCCGCCTCCTCGCCGAACGCGGCGCCGACATCGAAGTTTGGAATACCAAGAACCGCCGCGGCTGGACGCCGTTGCTGATCGCGCAGGGGTTTCGCTACGGAAACTTCAAGCCGTCTGCTGACACTGCGGCTGCGTTGGGGGAAGTAATGAAGGCTGCGGACGTGGAGGCGCCGCCCGCACCGCCGCGGCCGGGGACTGGGAAGAAGGAAGAGTATCAGGACTAGTGCACCGAAACACAGAACTGCGACGACGATCGGCTGTGGTCGGAGAAAAGTAGCTGCGGCTTCAAGCCACAGAATCCGCTCGAAACTGCGGCAGGATGCCGCAGCCACTATTTCGGCGCTGCACTAGTGAAATTTCAAAATCGGGAGCAGGGGCCGGGCAGCAAAATTTGAGTGCGGCCCGACCCTAAGTTCTCCCAGCACTTTCGATCTAAATCATCTTCGTCACTCCGGGCACCGCCGGCGGATCCACCGGCAAGTCTCCGAACGCGTATTCCGGGGGCGTGAGATCGAGGGCCGATCGCTGGAGCGCCCACTCCCATTTCATGGAGCGGCCCGTGTAGGCGGACATGCGGCCGGCGATGGCGCTCATGGTGCTGCGCGCCACTTGTTCGGCCTCGTTGACGGCGTCGCCGTTTCGAATGCTCGCGATGAGATCGGCGTGTTCCTGCACGTAAGGATCGTTGTACTCCCCGTCGTATTTGTAGGGGTTCTCTCCTGTGATTTCACCGGTGCTGTTGTTCAAATAGACTTGGCCCTTCGTTCCCACGAGCCGCTCCGAAATGTTGGGGGAAGCCCCGGTCTGCTGCCGGCACATGCTGGCGACGCGGACGCCGTTTTCAAACTCAAATTCCGTGGCAAAATGGTCGTACCCGTTCCCGTACTGCGGCTGTACCCGTTCCTGGCGGCCTCCGCATCCCATCACGTTCACGGGATTGGACCCGATCGCCCAGTGCATGATGTCGAGGTTGTGCACGTGCTGCTCACAGATGTGATCGCCTGAGAGCCAGACGTGAAAGAGCCAGTTGCGGCACTGGTATTCCATGTCGCTCCATTTTCCGGCCTGGTAGGTGTCCCAGTATTTCTTGGCGTCGTCCACCCACAAGGGTCCCATATTCCAATAAGCCTGGCCGGCCACGATCTCGCCGATGGCGCCATCGTGGACGCGCTTGATGATTTCCAGGTAATGATTCTGGTGCCGGCGCTGGGTCCCGGCTACCACCGAGAGTTTTTTCTGCTTCGCTTCCTGGGCGGTCGCAATGATCTTGCGGATTCCCACCGGGTCCACCGCCACCGGTTTTTCCATGAAGACGTGTTTGTCAGCCTTGACGGCCGCTTCAAAATGCTGCGGGCGGAAGTGCGGCGGGGTGGCGAGAATCACCATGTCGACACCGGAGTCGATGACTTTCTGAAAGCAATCGAACCCGCCGAAGCGGCGTTCGCCGGGGACATCCATCTGCTTGGACAATGACGGGAAGCCGGCGCGGTCGTAGCGCTTCTTGGCGCCTGTGCTCAGCATTTCGTGACTGGTTTCGATCTGGTCCGTGAACAAGTCGCCCATGGCCCAGAGTTTGACCGGGGCCTCGGTGGCTGTGAGGGCCTGGCTGGCGGCGCCGGTGCCGCGACCTCCGCAGCCGATGAGACCGATTTTCAGTTCATCACTGCCCGCCGCATGGGCGCCCTGCCCGATGGCGGAAGCCAGGACGGCACCCGACGCGGAGATGGATGTTTTTTGGATAAAGGTGCGGCGGGTGATCGGGCTGGAGTTGGGTTTGGGCTGCATGGGAAAAGTGTCTTTCGGTTGGGGTTGGGGTTGGGGGGTGGAAAGGGAGGGTATCAAATGCGCTGGCGATGGCAATGAAAGCAAGGAGGGATAGGACTTACAGGTCTTATGCGACGTATACGACCTATCCTGAGCCGCGACGGCTTGTGAGCCGCGCGTGGGTCATGCGCTCGCGGAGGCCGCCTTTCTCGACGAAATCTTTTTCGAGGCGGCGGATCTGTTGATCGAGGAGGTAATGCGCCTGGTGGATGAGGCAGAGCGCGATATTGGCCACCGTTTCCGCAGGACGGGTCTGCACGAACTCGCGATAGGTTTCGTAAGACTCGTCTTCGCTTCGGCCGAGGTTCCGGATGCAGCGGGCTTCGGCGGAGTTCTTGTCCCAGATGGGAAGATCTCGGACGCGGAGGTAATCCCGGTAATCCGCGGGTAATTCCTCCAGGCTGGCCCGCGCCACGTTGGTCAACTTGATTTCCATCTCGGTGGAGGTTCTTGAGGCTTTGCTGCCTTCGGCGATGTTCTGCTTCCCCGACCGGGCTGCCTGCACCATCTGATCCACGGTGCGGTCGCGGCTCTGTAGAAAGCGTTTACAAAACCGGTAGGTGAGATCATAAACGATTTCCGCTTTCCGGTAGGAGAGGAGTTTTTCGTAATTCCCGTGTGCCGGGAGGAAGCCGGTGGTTTTTTCTTTCATGAGAGGGCGTGCGTGGGGGAGGGATAGGTCCTATAAGTCTTATGCGACGAATAGGACCTATCGTTAAACTGTTCTTTTGAACAGTCAATTCTCCAGTTTTTTATGACCTCCCGGTTTCCCCCTGAAATACTCCGGCGCATCGAGGACTGCGGTGTGATTGCGGTCCTCGTGATCGAGGACGTCGATCACGCGGTGCCGCTGGCGGAGGCGCTGCTGGCCGGTGGCGTTGAGGTCATGGAACTGACCTTGCGCACGCCCGCGGCGATTGGCGCGTTGAAAGCGGTGCGCGAGTCGGTGCCGGATATGCTCGCGGGGATCGGGACCGTGCTGACGCCGGGCCAGGTGGACGAAATTGCGGATGCAGGCGCGGCATTCGGGGTGGCTCCGGGCCTGAACCCGCGCGTCCTGGCGCGCGCCCATGAAAAGAATCTTCCGTTCGCGCCCGGCGTGGTGACGCCTTCTGATATTGAAGCCGCCGTCGGACTCGGCTGCCGGGAGCTGAAATTTTTCCCGGCCGAACCGAGCGGGGGTCTCCCTTATCTCTCCAGTATTGCGGCGCCCTTCGGGCATCTCGGCGTCCGCTTTATTCCGCTGGGCGGGATCAATTCCGAAAATATGATATCGTACCTTGCAAATCCCGCCGTTGCGGCGATCGGCGGTTCCTGGCTGGCGCCTCGGGAATTGATTCAGGCACAAGATTGGGCCAGGATTAAGGCTCTCGCCGCCGAGGCGCGAAACACGATCGAGGCCAATCGATAATCCGTCTATAATGAACAAGATCCTCCTTACCCTTGCGCTCGGCATTTTCTTCCTCCATGCCGGATTCGCCGCGGATACCCCCATCCGGCCGGGAGACCACGTCGCCATCGTGGGCAATACCTTTGCCGATCAGCTGCGCGTGCACGGCTACCTGGAAACCCTGCTTCTCCTGCGCACACAGGAAAACCCGGTATCGATCCGCAACCTCGGCTGGGGCGGCGACATGGTCTCCGCCCGGGACCGGCCCACCAACTTTCCCACTGAGGAATCGACCCTCACCGACCACAAGACCGACGTCATCATCGCCTGCTTCGGGATGGGGGAATCCTTTGCCGGCGAAAGCGGTCTCGGAGACTTCCGCCAGGACCTCGAGGCCTTCATCGCTTCGCATCGCGGAAAGAAATACAACGGCGAATCCGAAGTGCGCCTGATCCTCGTGTCGCCGATTGCGTACGAAAATCTCGGGGAGCTGACACCGAACTGGGAACAGCGCAACCGCGATCTCGGGGCTTACACCCAGGTGATCGTGCAAGCTGCCGCCGAAAGAAAGATTCCCTTCATCAATCTTCTCGGAGCGGCCGGCTACCTGATGGAGGATGCCGAGGCGCGAGACCTGACGACGAACGGGATCCACCCGAATCCCTACGGGTATTGGGCGCTGAGCCGAATCATCGCGGACCAGATCGTCCCCGGCAATCCGACTTGGCGACTTCAGATCGATGCCAAATCGAAGCAGGCGCGCGGCCGCGGGGTCACCGTCTCGAAAGTCCAGGACGACGGCGGAGGGATTCGCTTCAGCGTCGGGGAAGAGAGTGTCCCGAGCCTGGCGCCGCCAGTCGAAGATGGCGTCCACGCTGCACTCGCCGACGGGCGCGACACTCTGGTCGTGGAGCACCTCGCGCCGGGTAATTATTCTCTCATCATCGACGGGGAAGAGATCGACACCGCGAGTCACAATGCGTGGGCGGCCGGTGTCGCGATCGATGCCACGCCCGCACATCGCGAGGCGCAAGCGTTCCGCGAAGCGGTCAACGACAAGAACCGGCAGTTCACTTACAGCTGGAAAGCCCTCAACCAGGTCCACATTGTCGGCGAACGCCGCAATTCGCCCAGCGGTCAGGCCTTGCCCGCGGAGGTCATCGAATTCAACAAGCTGGCGGACCAGAGGGACGCCGCCCTGCGCGCCGGCATCCGGCTCAAGAAGCGGGAATGGAGATTAATTCGACAGCCCCGGTAAGGGCGAAAGAGAATGCAAGCCTCTTCCAACAACTTCTTTCGCCCCTGCCGGGGCTGGAATCCTATTCGCGGTGGGTTCCCCGGGTTTCACCCGGGGCTATTTTCCAGTCGCCTCTCCGGGGCTGAAAACGGTCCGCAGAACATCAATCAGAGCATTATGAAGACAAGTTTCTTAGCGGTTGCATCCTTTCTAGTAGTTGCGGGCGGCGCCATCGCCGCGGATGCGGATGGCATCAAGGCCGCGAACCTCAAGGATGCCGACTTAAGCCTCATGAAGAACCATGACCCGGCGGTGGAGCGGGAAAACTTCGTCCTCTTGCCAGGATACGAGGTCAATCTCTTCGCCGCCGAACCCATGCTCGCCAACCCGATCCACATGGTCTGGGATTCGCGTGGTCGCCTCTGGGTGGCGTGTTCCTGGGCTTACCCGCAGTTGAAGCCGGGTGACGTCGCCAACGATAAGATCATCATTCTCGAAGACACCGACGGGGATGGCAGTGCCGACAAGTCGACCGTCTTCGCGGACGGCTTATACATGCCGACCGGCATCGAACTCGCCAACGGCGGTTGTTACGTGGCGCAGACCCCGGATGTCTTCTTCCTGAAGGACACAGATGGCGACGACGTGGCGGACGTCCGGGAACTCGCGCTCACGGGTTTCGGCATCGAAGACAGCCATCATTCCATCAGCGCGTGGCGGCGCGGGCCCGGGGGCTGGATCTATTTTCAGGAGGGCATTTTCCTGCACGCCCAGGTGGAAACTCAGCACGGGATGGTCCGGAATTTCAACGGGGGCGTCTACCAGTACAACCCGCGCACCCAGGACCTGAGAGTTTTCTGCCGGGGGACCGGGGGCAACCCCTGGGGCCACGTTTTCGACCGCTGGGGCCAGTCGTTCATGGTGAATAATCCGAAAATTATGTACCTCACACCCGGGACGGGAAACGGCAACGAGAAGTACCCGATTTCGCCGCTGATCAGCACCGAGAAACAGTGCGGTGGTGATCTCGCCTCCGGGAGACATCTCCCCGAAGAGATTCGCGGCCAGCTCCTGACGGGCCGTTTCAAGAGCCGCGCCGTGATCCGTTACGAATTCATCGAGGACGGCGCCGGTTACAGTGCCAACGTCCTCTCGCCGCTGATCGCTTCGAAGCACCCGAACTTCCGGCCGGTGGACACCAAAATCGGTCCCGATGGCGCGGTGTATGTCGCGGATTGGTACAACTCCATCATCAACCACGCCCAGCACGATTTCCGGGACCCGCGGCGCGACCATGACCACGGACGCGTGTGGCGCATCACGGCGAAAAATCGTCCGCTGGTGGAGAAACCGAAGCTGGCCGGCGTTTCGATTCCGGAATTGTTGGATCACCTGAAGAGCCCGGAAGCGTGGACGCGGCACCAGGCACGACTCGAGTTGAGCGCGAAGGATCGCGATGAAGTCGTAGCGGCGCTCGAAAACTGGGTGAAAAATTTGAAACCAAACGATCCGGACCACGATCACCATCTCGTGGAGGCCATGTGGGCATGCCAGAATGTCGAGCGTGTCAGCGAGTCCATTCTGAAACGGGTCATGGCGGCGAAAGACGGTCACGCGCGGTCCGCCGGGGCGCGCGTGATTCGTTACTGGCACGAAGAGCTGTCTGATCCGGTCGCGATCATTGCGAAAGCGGCCGGCGATTCCTTCCCGCGCACGCGCATGGAGGCGGTGCTTTCGGCGGGGTATCTATATAAAGCCGAAGCGTTTACGGCGGCCCTCCACGCGCTTGATCACGAGCGTGACAAGTTCATCGACGCCGCGCTCCCGCAAACCGTGGCCGCCCTCGAACCCTACTGGCGCCCGCTTTTGGAATCCGGCGGTCTGAAGTTTGCGAAGCCGGATCACCGTGATTTCGCCGAACGCCTGGCGGGAATCGGATTCGGCAAACGACTCGAGTCGTTTCTGAAAAACCCGAATCCCGATTCGGCGGAAATCGCCGACGTGAAAGCGCAATTCGTTTCTGGCGCAACTTCCCAGCAGGTGCGGACGGTCTTGAAAGCTCTTGGCCGGAGAAAGGGATCGCTTTCCCGGGACGCCACCGTCGCGATGCTGGACTCATTGCAAGGCGTGGGGCGGCGCGGCGGCATGGACATGTCGCGCCACGCGGCTTCGCTCCGGCCTTACCTTGATCACGATGACGATGCCATTGCCGCGGGTGCGGCGGCCAACCTGGGCGTGTGGAAGGTCGCGAAAGCAGGACCTTATCTCACCAAGATTCTTCGCGACGATGCGCGGACGAGTGCCGTGCGAAGGGCGGCGGCCGGCGGCCTCGCCGGCCTGGGAAGAACCGAGTTCGTCAATGAATTGAAATCACTTGCCGCGGAGGGCGACATCGAAAGCCGGTATCACGCGGTGACCGGCCTGGTCGCCGCCGATCTCGACGACGCCACCGCGGCCGTGGGCAATTTACTGGCCGAGGATCCCGGAAACGCGGATCCCGTGGCACTGGTCTCCGCCTTCCTAAAACTCCGCAAAGGCGGCGCGGCCCTGGGAAAAGCCCTCGACGGCGTCACCATCCATCCCGAAGTGACCGGCAGGGTGGCGGCATATCACCGGCGGACCGGGCAACTCCCGAAAAATCTCACGCCCTTTTTCCAGACGACCCCGGAGGGATCCTTGAGCGTCGCGCTTCTCAAGGAAAAACGCGCAGCGCTCACCGCGGACGTCGAAAAGCTCGGCGACCCCGCCCGTGGCGAAATGATTTATCGTCGTCCCGCGATGGCTTGCACCAGTTGCCACGCCATCGGACCCGTCGGTCCGCCGATCGGACCGAATCTCGTCGCCGTGGGCGCCGCGGCTCCGTCAGAATACATGGTGGAATCCATTCTCGAACCGAACAAGGCCATCGCGGAACATTACGAGAACATGCTGTTCACTCTCGACGACGGTTCGGCACGCATGGGCGTGATTACTTTCAAGAGCGACAAGGAAGTCGTCATCCGCGACTCGGCGCAAGCCGGCGCCGAGGTAAAGATTCTGGCCGCGGACATTCTCAAGCAACAGGCGATGCCCTCCCTGATGCCTGCGGGCCTGGCCGATCAGCTGCAATCCCGCCAGGAATTCCTCGACCTGGCGAAGTTCCTCTCCGTCCTCGGACGATCCGGCCCCTACGCCAATGACGAAAGTCCCGTGATTCGCAAATGGCGCGTCGCCGCCGCAGCGGATGCGGATTCGATCCCCGCGGACGATGCCGCCTGGCTGCCCGCTTACAGCATGGTCAGCGGTGCCCTGCCGGCTTCCGACATGGAGATTGGCGACCGCGTGTTCGTGCGCGGCTTCGTCAACATGCAGATGCCCGGGACGGTGCAACTGATGCTCAACAAATCGAAAGGACTCAAGCTCTGGGTCGATGGAGAGGAAATTCCGGATCCGGCGGCGCCGCTCGATCTCTCGAAAGGCCGCCGGACGTTTACCTTCCAAATCGATCGCTCGCTACGCGGCGGCGCCGGTCTCCGGGTCGAGCTTGCGACTCCGGCCGGATCACCCGCCAAGTTCCAGCCGGAGGGCGGGATATGAGACCGGTTGCGGCACTCCTCGCCACTACCCTTCTCTTCGGTATCGCTCCGATGTCCCTTGTGGCGCAGCCGCATCCGGGTGAAGCGTTGAATGCCAGTCCTAAGCAAGTCCGTCACGGACCCCGGACCTTCCCCAATGTCATCCTCGTGATGACGGACGACCAGGGGTACGGGGATCTCTCCTGCCACGGCAACCCGGACATCCGGACGCCGCACCTCGACAAGCTGCACGGCGAGAGCGTCCGATTCACCGATTTCCATGTCGATCCCACCTGCGCGCCGACTCGGGCAGCTCTGATCACGGGGCGCTACTCGCTGAGCACCGGTGTCTGGCACACTATTGCGGGGCGCTCCTTCCTCCATCCGGAGGAAGTCACGATCGCCGACGTCTTCAAGTCCTGCGGATACGCCACGGGGATGTTCGGCAAATGGCATCTGGGTGACAACTATCCCTGCCGTCCACACGATCGCGGGTTCGATCGCGCGGTCTACCACGGCGGCGGCGGCGTGGGCCAGACACCGGACCTCTGGGGGAACGATTATGTTGACGACCGCTATTTCCACAACGGCACACCGAAACAGCACCAGGGTTACTGCACCGATGTCTGGTTCGACGAAGCCATGCGCTTCATGCGCGAGCACAAGGACAAGGCGACGTTCACCTATCTCCTGCCGAATGCGCCGCACGGCCCCTATGTGGTCCCGGAAAAATATTCAAAACCCTTTCGCGAAAAGGGGTTCTCTGAAAACCGCGCCAACTTCTACGGCATGCTCGTCAACATCGACGAGAACATGGGGCGTCTCGACGCTTTCCTCGAAAAGGAAGCCCTCCGCGAGAACACGATTCTCGTCTTCATGACGGATAACGGCACCGCGGGCCCGTGGTACCCGAAAGAGGGAGAAGATTTCACCGCGGGCCTTCGCGGCATCAAGGGTTCGATTTACGAAGGCGGACACCGCGTGCCCTTCTTCGTCCGCTGGCCAGCCAAGGGAATCGGAGGCGGACGGGACGTCGATCACCTTGCCGCACACATCGACGTGCTCCCGACGCTTGCGGATCTCTGCGGGGTCGAACGAGCATCCGGCCCTGAGCTTCACGGACACAGCCTCGCCCCCCTGCTCTTGAACCCCTCCGCCGACTGGCCAGGACAAACGATCGTCGTCAACAATCAACGCATCGCCGTCCCCAAGAAATACAAGGACTTCGTCGTCATGTCCGGTCCGTGGCGACTCGTCGGGAAAGAAGAACTCTACAAC
>JAHEJT010000169.1 GCA_024638765.1 Verrucomicrobiales bacterium | reverse complement strand
CATGAATTCCTCCCGCTCCCGGACCCGAATCGCGTACACGTGATAGACATGTTTCGCATCTGCGCTCCGCACCGGGAGGCTGAGCCCGTCTATTTCCTGCAAGGCCTCATCATACCTGGCGGCATGAGAAGCACGCAGGTGGTTGGACCGGTCGAGATGAGGAAGCTTGATTTTCAATACGGCCCCCTGAATTCCATCCATCCGGCAGTTCCATCCCACCACTGCATGGTGGTATTTCCGGATCTGACCGTGATCCCGGAGAACCTTGATCTTTTCAGCCAACTCCGAATCGTTGGTGGTAACGGCCCCGCCTTCTCCAAAAGCGCCGAGATTCTTGCCCGGGTAAAAACTGAAACACCCCGCCTCGCCTAAAGCGCCGGCGCGCTTGCCCTTGTATTCCGCCCCATGCGCCTGGGCGGCGTCTTCGATGACGGGAATCCCGTGGGCCGCGGCAATTTTAAGGATGGGATCCATGTCCGCGGTCTGCCCGAAGAGATGGACCGGGATGATGGCCTGGGTCCTGCTCGTAATCGCCTCGGACAACGCTTCCGGATTCATCCCGTAAGTGCGCTCGTCGACGTCCACAAAAACCGGGGTGGCGCCGGTAAAAGTGATGGCCTCCGCGGTGGCGATGAAACTGTTGGGCACCGTGATGACCTCGTCGCCGGGACCCAGCCCCAGGCCGAGAAGCACAAGCCAGAGCGCATCCGTGCCGCTGCCCACCGCGATCGCGTGCCGGCAATCGCAGTATTGCGCGAAATCCGCCTCGAACTCTTCCACGAAGCGCCCGCCGGCAAAGGCGCCGCTGTCGATTACGTCCTCGATGGCGCGGCTGATTTCACCTCGCAAGGGATCGTGATGAGGTTGAAGGTCAAGAAAGGGTACTTTCATTTGTCGTCTCTGGAGTAAGGGTCTTGCGGACAGAAGCGGGATTTCCCGCCACGATGGTCTCGGGAGGCACGTCTTTCGTCACGACGCTGCCGGCGCCAATGACCGCATTTTCCCCGATGGTAATGCCCCCTAACAGGGTGGCGCCGGATCCGATGGATGCGCCGCGCTTCACCAGGGTGCTTTCACATGCCCAGTCGTCGTCGGTTTTGAGCTCCCCGTCGGCCCTGGTCGCCCGGGGATAGCGGTCGTTGATAAAGGTCACACCGTGTCCGACGAAAACCTCATCCTCAATCGTAATGCCTTCGCAAATAAAAGTATGGCTCTGGATCTTGCAGCGGGCCCCAATCCTGGCGCCCTTCTGGATCTCCACGAACGTGCCGATCCTGGTTTCGTCGCCGATACGGCAGCCGTAGAGGTTTACAAATGCGTAAATTTTGACATCGCGCCCGAGTTCGACGTCCGGCGCTATCTGTACGCATTCACCCGGCCATTTCTTCATGCGATGTTCCGTTCCCCGGGCTTGACCCCGAGTCCACGGTCCAGATTTGCCACGGGGCGATTTGCCTCGAGATCCGAAAGGTTCACCGGAGTGCCGGCCGACGCCAGCGACTTGGAACTGGCCTCGAGGATACGCACTAACTCCAGTCCGTGATCGCCGGAGGACAAGGGCCGCTGCCCGGTCCGAATGCAATCCAGGAAATGCTGGCATTGGGCTTTCAAGGGTTCCTCCTGTTTCACATGCGGGATGTAACTGTCGCCGTAGTGATAGGAATAATGGAATTCTGCGAAGGTGTCGTAATGCGGTGGACGTTCCACCCGGACATCATAAATGCGGATTTTTTCGCGCGGCTCGAGATCATCGTAAACGATCATCCGGCGCGTGCCCACAATCGTCATCTGGCGCACTTTTCTCGGCTCCAGCCAGCTGCTCTGAATGGTGGCGAACCGCTGGTTCTTGAATCGGAGAGACATGTTGGTAACATCCTCAATTCCCTCGGTGATGCTGGCGTTACCCTGGCAGTTAACCTGCTCGGGAAGCTCGCCGAGGATGTGGAGGATAATGGAGATGTCGTGGGGCGCGAGATCCCAGGCCACGTTGATGTCCTTCTGGAAGAGCCCAAGGTTGAGACGCTGCGAGTTAATGTAGCGGATGTCGCCGATGTCGCCCCGATGCACGATTTCGCGCACCATGCGCACGGGCTCGGAATAGAGAAAGGTATGGCCCACCATGAGGACGAGGCCCTGGCTCCGGGCCAGCTCGATGAGTTCCTCGCACTCCGCGGAAGAAGAGGCCATCGGTTTTTCGATGAGCGTGTGTTTGCCCGCGAGGAGGCTGGCCTTTGCGATGGGATAATGATCCTTCACCGGCGTCGCGATCGCGACCGCGTCCACGCCCACCCCGTTAAGCAGGTGATTGAAGTCGGTGACACCTTTGACATCATGATAAAGGGTCTTCATGTGCTGCAAGCGCGCCTCGCTGGCATCGCAGACCGCGCGCACCTTGCAGTTCGCCAGGCTCTTGAAATTACGCACCAGGTTGGGGCCCCAGTATCCGCAACCGACAATTCCCACTGAGATTTCTTCTTTCATGTTTCGTTCCCCTGTCGATCTTCAGTTCGTAATCTTACTGGTGCGGCTGCCCGCCAGTGTTGTTTCTTTCTCTTTCACGATGCGAGGGCGCCGCCTGAGTTGCCTCAGGATCGCCGGGATAGTGCGGGCCATGATCTCGAGATCCAGCCAGGGAGACGAGTGGCGCGCGTAATAACCGTCCATTTCGAGCATTTGCTTAAAGGTGGTGGTGTTTTTCCCGTTGACCTGCCAATAACCCGTCAGGCCCGGGAGCACGGTAAACCGCTCTTTTTGAGACTCCTGGTAATCCTCAAACTCCCTGGGTGTGCAGGGCCGCGGACCGACCAGGCTCATCTCTCCCCTGATGACGTTCAGGATCTGGGGTAATTCATCAAGACCAGTGGCCCGCATCAGGCGACCCCCGGGGATCACCCGCGGATCTCCGAAAGCATCGAGCTTGGTAAGCGGTTCCTCGGAATTCATCAGGCGCTTGAGATGATTCTCATGGGAGTGCGTCTCTACATTCGCCTCCATGCTGCGAAACTTATATATGGCGAAGCGCCGCCCCCGGTGTCCAACCCGCTCCTGCCGAAACAGGATCGGGCCACCGGAAACAAGACTGATCCAGAGCCAGACCAGGGTGACAAACGGCAACCACAGCGGTGCCGAAAGAAGGACGCAAGACAGATCCAGCACCCGCTTCCACGCCGGCGCGGAGGCTGCGCTTGCTATGTGGGCCGAAAAATCGGCCGAAGAAAACGGCGCCTCGTCAGTCGAAGCGCTCGGAGAATTGCATTGGGATGAGGTGTCTCCAGAGGAGTCATTAAGCCCCCCCGTCGAACGGTGCAACGCGGTTACTCGGGATTCCGAGGATGCAGTGTTCAGCGGATTCATTATTATCGTTTATGTTGTGTGGTGTGTTCATGTCGAGGGAGTCCCAGGCCCGTGGTGACGGCAATGTTAAGCGGTGTGCGAAACACCTGAAATTTTTTTGACTGAGTTTACTCATTCTCAACGCGGCCAGTCCTCTTCCTGTGCGCGTTTTATTGACAAGTTAGTGACAACGTTATTCACGAATCGTGCAGCGAAGCTGCCGCCCTTGGTCGGTTGACTCCTTGCGGCGCCAAGACCTTTTGTAATTGGTGATTCCAGCTACTGTCTTGTCGCTCATTCCTACGAGGGCAATTCCCTCTCCTCTCCTAACTCAGAAGGCGCGTATCAAACGACGCCGCTTGCGACCCGCTACCATACGTCCTTCTCTTTAAAACGCAAAAAAAATCACATTTTTGCGACTCACTATTGTAACATTTTGCATTTTTACGAAATTTTCTATCATTGTCCAACTTAATTTTTAAGTTTCAGGCTCTGTAGAACTGTCGGAATCGCGAGGCATTGCCGCTCAAGAGGTAAGACCGATCCCTGGCCCGATGAATCAGCGTCCCAGAACCCTGTCCAGACCCCGCCAATTCAAGGAAAATACGGCCCTTCGCTTTCTTTCCGCTCCCAGAGCCTCCCTCACCCTCGGTGAAGGAGCATCCAGCGCCCGGCAGGCGTGAGATCAAGCCCCCCAGGGGGCCGTGATCACTGCCCCAGCCGCGCAGATCAGTGTTGAGAGTTGGCGCAAGGCCCGGTCAGGCCTGTCAGCTAGGGTGCAGGGATCGAGAGAGATCGGGTTGTTTGTGTGTGTTGGAGTTTATCATGTTTCGTAATCATTCATGGCCTTAAGCCCAGTGGCGGTCAAGAAAAACGAATGGGGCTTCAGGGAGAAGACGAACCGTTCCCCGTGACCATGCAAATTTCATGCAATCCGCCGCACGCACCGGTGGCGGCGGCTCGCCCTTGCGGATGCCCAGGGAAACCCCAAGGCATTCCTCGCGTCAGGGACAATCGGACCCCCCGTGAAAGGAGGACACCCCCGCCCGGCAGATTCAAGAAATCAACGCTTGGCGTGAACCGTCGAACAAGGCCGGCCGCCGGCCTTCGCTCATTCCCAGGTGTTGATATCGTCGTTCTTCTCGCCTTCTTCTTCGGCGAATACCCCGTCGGGACCCGCCGACCGGACCGCGACGGTCTTTCTCAACGGCTTCTCTTTACCGGGAATCTGGATCCGGTTGTCGTAATTGCCGTCCAGGAAGATCTCGTATCGATTTCCCCAGGGATCGTAGAAGCTCCCCTCCTCATCGAAACCGGCGCCCCGGCCGCTCTTGCGGTCCTTGCCCTCAAAGAAAACGATCGCCCGCGTATTGTACTCCCCGGGCCCCACCATGTCCTCTTCCTCCTCCGAGAGCAGGATTTTCATGAACTCCGGATCACTCTCCAGCATCGCGGTATCCTCGATGTCCTCGAGGGGATATTTCCCATACTCGGTCCGGTAATTCTGCAGCGCCTGGGCGATCTGGTTGGCGTCGTTCTTCGCCAGCGTCTTGATCGCCGACAACTGCACCGCCCGGAAAGCGGGAAAAGCTATCGCCGACAGGATCGCGATAATCGCAATGACGATCATCAGCTCCATCAGCGTAAATCCGCCACGTAAACTCGTATTCCTGGAAAGAGAGATGGTTTTCATAGGTTTTTTCTTTCGGGGTGCAACATCGGGAACGCCTCGAAACGGGTGGTTCTGCCATCCGCCACAACTTCACTTCATATCAGATTAGCCGCCTGAAAAGGGGGGCGCAAATACTTTGTAATAACAACCCTCCCGGCATCCCGTCTGCGGCGGTCACCATTTCTAGATTGCGCCACCCTATAAAAGCCTCCAAAGAACGGGCAATCCATTTCTCAACGGAGACCGCGTCCCCTTCCACGACATCCATGAACCGCTCCCTTGAACAGCAACTGCAGGCCCTCTTCGCCCGCCCGGATTACCAGCCCATGAATAAATCCGAATTGGCGCGCGCACTCGGCGTCGCACCCAAGGACCGCGCGGCATTGCGTGCCGCCATCAGGGAGCTCGAGGACCGCGGCGCCCTCACCCGCCTCAAGAAAGGCCGCTACTCCACCAAGGCGCCCTCGGACAATACTCTCGTCGGCTCCATCCGCTTCCATCCCCGGGGCCATGCCTTCTTTATCCCCGACCCCGCCGCGGATCAGAACCGCCGCGCCGGAGTCGATCTGGAGAAACACGCGCGCATCTTCGTCCCCGCGCGCAACACCACCACTGCGCTGCACGGCGACCGCGTCGTCATCCGCGTCCATAAAGCTGCGCCGCCAAAATGGCATCGCCACGTCAAACGCAAGCGCGCACAGATGGAACGTCTCGGCGAGGAAGCCTTCAGCCTTGAAGGCCGTGTCCTTCGCGTCCTCGAGCGCGGCAGGATGTCGTCCTCCATCATCGGGACCTGTCAGAAACGCGGCAAATTCCGTTACTGCACCCCACAAAGCAAAGTGCTCCCCCAGACCATCGAACTCAACCCTTCCCCCCTCGACTCCGAAGCTGCCCACGGCGACGTCATCCTCGTCGCCCTCGACGATTGGCCCTCGCCCGATCAGTTCCCGCGCGGGCACATCGCCGAGGTCCTCGGTCCGCCGGACACGCCCGGCGTGGATATCCTCGCCATCATCCATAAACATCAGCTGCCCGTGGAATTTCCCGAAGACGTCCTCGTGGCCGCCGGCGCCATCGCCGAAGACATCCCCGCCGCCGAACTGGAATCACGCGAAGACTGGCGCGATCGCGATGTCTTCACCATCGATCCCGTGGACGCGCGCGATTTCGATGACGCCATCTGCGTTACCCCGCTCGACGCCGGCGGCTGGGAACTCGCGGTCCACATTGCGGATGTCTCCCATTACGTCGAACCCGGTGAGCCCCTCGACCGGGAAGCGCGTCGCCGTGGCAACAGCGTCTACCTCGTCGATCGAGTCCTTCCCATGCTGCCGGAAAAACTCAGCAACGGTATCTGCAGCCTCAAGGCCGGCGTCGAGCGCCTCACCCGCGCCGTCATCATGATTTTCGACGCAGACGGCAACCAGACCTCTTCGCGCTTTGCAGCCACCGTGATCCGGAGCCAGGCCCGTCTCACTTACGAACAAGCCTTCGCACTGCTCAAACCACACCTGGAGGGCCGCGCCCTGTCGCGGCCGCCGCGTGCAGGAGGTTCCGGCTCCAGAGAGGCTGCGGTCATGACGGAGCATGACCCTCCATCAAGTCACTCCGCCTTCTCCTCTCACCTTCATCATGCCTGGGATCTCGCTGCGCGCCTCCGCGAAAACCGCTTCGCCAAGGGCGGTCTCGATCTCGATATGCCGGAAGTCAAAGTCGTCCTCGACGAAAACGGCAAACCCGTCGACCTCCTCCGTGTCGAATACGACGAGTCCCACCAACTCATCGAGGAATTCATGCTCGCGGCCAACGAAGCCGTGGCCCTGATCATCAAGAACCGGATGCAGCCCTCGGTTTACCGCGTCCACGAAGATCCGGACGCAGCCAAGCTCTACGAGTTCCGGGAACTCGCCCGGATGCATCAGTATCAGATCGGCGATCTCACCAACCGCGACGAACTCCAGAAACTTCTTGAAATGATCAAGGGTCAGCCGGAAGAACGCCTCATCAAGGTCGCGCTGCTCAAGAGTCTCAAGCGCGCCGTTTACCACGCCGATCCGCTCGGCCATTACGGACTCGCCAAGGAGAATTACACCCATTTCACCTCTCCCATTCGCCGTTACGCCGACCTCATCGTCCATCGCGTCCTCGGGAACATCATGTCGGAAACGCCGTCCGCCGAAGAAGCCGCGGTCCCGGCCAAGGTGGAAGTGCCCTCCTATTCCGATCTTGTCGAAATCGCGCGGCATATCTCCGATACGGAACGCGCGGCCGCGGATGCGGAAGTCGAATCCAACCGGCTCAAGCAGCTCGAATACTTCGCCACCCTCGCCCGCGAGCAGAGCGGCCGCACTTTTACCGCTCTCGTCCTCGAGGTCGCCCGCCTCGGATTGTTCGTCGAGCTCGAGGATTACTTCATCCGCGGCCTCGTCAAACAGCAGGACCTCCCCTCCAACAGCGACTGGTACTTCGATCTTCACCGGCAACGCGCGGTCGGCCGCCTGCCCAAAATGGAAATCCACTCGGGCGACCGCGTCGAAGTGGAGGTCGCCAATGTCGATTTCGAACGCAAGTTCATCGACTTCGCCATCGTCGGCGTGTCTCCTGCATGAACGCACCTTCTTGCAGGCATCGGAATCCCGGATTGTGCGAAGACACGCTTTGGCCCGACTGCGTTTTCGCGCGCTACCACGGGCGCTTTTCCCTCGCCGATTCCCCGTTTGACTTCCAAACCTTCTCTGGTATCGTTCCCGTTCTCTTCGACCGGAACCCGCAATCAGTTACCCGAATCCACGACCGATGAAGACCAAAGCCACCCGCCGCAAGGCCGCCCGCTCCGCCCGCACCACCAGCACCCGCCGGACGACGCGTCCCGCCCGCAAAGCGGCCTCCCGCAGCAGTGCCCGCAAAGCGGCCTCCCGCAAAACCGCCCGCAAAACCGCCCGCAAATCGACGCGTAAATCGACGCGCCCCGCCGCACGCAAGCGCAGCACCTCTTCCCGCGCGAAGAAAAAATACGTCTACTTCTTCGGACCGAAAAAAGCCGACGGCAACGGCAGCCAGAAACCTCTCCTCGGCGGCAAGGGCGCCAACCTCGCCGAAATGTGCCGCATCGGTCTTCCCGTCCCCGCCGGGTTCACGATTTCCACCGACGTCTGCACTTATTATTACGATCACAGCCGCAGCTATCCCAGGAGCCTGGAAGCCGAAGTCGAAGCTAATCTCGCCAAGATCGAGAAGGCCATGGGCAAGAAATTCGGTGACCTCAAGAATCCTCTGCTCGTCTCGGTCCGCTCCGGCGCCCGCGACTCCATGCCCGGCATGATGGACACCATTCTCAACCTCGGCATCAACGACAAAGTCGTGGAAGCCCTCTCCGAAAAAACCGGCAACGCGGAGTTCGCCTGGGATTCTTACCGCCGTTTCCTGCAAATGTACGGCGACGTCGTCATGGGTGTGGAACAACACGCCCACGAGCACCACGATCCCTTCGAAACCATTCTCGATAAGGCCAAGGCCAAGGCCGGCGTAGATACGGATAACCTGCTCTCGGTCGCCGATCTCAAGTGGGTCGTCAACGAGTACAAAAAGCTCATCAAGAAACGCACCGGCAAGAATTTCCCCCAGGACCCCCGCGCGCAGCTCTGGGGCGCCGTCAGCGCGGTCTTCGGCTCCTGGCAAAACGACCGCGCCATTGTCTATCGACGCAAGTACCACATCCCCCACGAATGGGGCACCGCCGTCAACGTCCAGGCCATGGTCTTCGGTAACACCGGCAAAACTTCCGGCACCGGCGTCGCCTTCACCCGGGACCCCGCCACCGGCGAAAACGTCTTTTACGGTGAATACCTCATCGACGCCCAGGGCGAAGACGTCGTCGCCGGCGTGCGCACGCCCAAGCCCGTCGCCCAACTCGCCCGCGATCTCCCCGGCGCGCACAAGGAGCTTCTCAAAGTCCGCAAGACCCTCGAAAAACATTTCAAGGACGTCCAGGACCTCGAGTTCACCGTCGAGGAAAACCATCTCTGGGTCCTCCAGACCCGGCACGGCAAGCGGACCGGCCTCGCCGCCGTCAATATCGCGGTCGATCTCGTCAACGAACGCCTCATCAAACCGCAGGACGCCGTCAGCCGCATTCCCGCGGAAGACCTCGCCCACCTGCTGGCGCCCGTCTTCGACCGCAAGGCCGTCGCCAAGGCAAAGAAAATCGGTTCCGGTCTCCCGGCCGGCCCCGGCGCCGCCAGCGGGCACGTCTACTTCCACGCCGCCGACGCCGTCAAGGCCGCCCACAAAGGACAAAAGGTCATTCTCGCGCGCCTGGAAACTTCTCCGGAAGACCTCCGCGGCATGATCGCCGCCGAAGGCATCCTCACCTCCCGCGGCGGCGTCAGCTCGCACGCCGCCCTGGTGGCGCGCCAGATGGGTAAGATCTGCGTCTGCGGCGCCGCCGACGTCCACATCGATTACCATAAGGAAACGCTCACCGCCGGCGGAGTCACCGTGAAGGAAGGCGGTTTCATCTCCATCGACGGCACCAGCGGCGCCGTCTACGATGGCGGCCTCGATACCGCCCCCTCGGAGGTGATCCAGGTCCTCGTCGAAAAGAAACTCCGCCCCGCGCAGAGCAAGACTTACAAGAAGTTCGCCCAACTCATGACCTGGGCCGACAAATACCGCACCCTCGACGTGCGCACCAACGCGGACACCCCGGGCCAGGTCGCCACCGCCATCGCCTTCGGCGCCGCCGGCATCGGCCTCTGCCGCACCGAGCACATGTTCTTCGAAGGCAATCGCATCGATTCCGTCCGCCAGATGATCCTCGCGGAAACCGAAAAGGATCGGCGCCGCGCCCTCAAGAAACTTCTGCCTTTCCAGCGCAAGGATTTCGCCGGGATCTTCAAGGCCCTCGCGGGCCGTCCGGGCACCATCCGCCTGCTCGACCCGCCGCTGCACGAATTCTTGCCGCACACAGCGCAGCAACAGCGCGAACTGGCCAGGAAACTCAAGATCAAGCCGGCGGACGTCGCCCGCCGCGTGGAAGAACTCCATGAGTTCAATCCCATGCTCGGTCACCGCGGCTGCCGCCTCGGCATCGTCTATCCCGAGATCACCGAGATGCAGGCGCGCGCCATCTTCGAAGCCGCCATCGCCGTCCAGAAGACCGGTGTCACCGTGAAACCGGAAATCATGGTCCCGCTCGTCGGATTCGAAAAAGAACTGCGACTCCAGATCGAAGTCATCCACCGGGTCGCCCGCGAAGTGAAAAGCGAAAACAAGGGCGCCCGCCTCAATTACATGGTCGGCACCATGATCGAGGTCCCCCGCGCGGCCCTCACCGCCGATGAAATCGCCGGGGAAGCGGAATTTTTCAGCTTTGGCACCAACGATCTGACCCAGACGGGGCTCGGCATGAGCCGGGACGACAGCGCCGGCTTCATGCCCGCGTACACCGAGGAGGAGATCGTCAAGGTCAACCCCTTCGCCAGCCTCGATACCGCCGGCATCGGCCAGCTCATGGAAATCGCCGTGCAGAAAGGCCGCAAGACCCGCAAGGACATCAAACTCGGCATCTGCGGTGAACACGGCGGCGATCCCAACAGCGTCAAGTTCTGTCACGCCATC
>JAHEJT010000168.1 GCA_024638765.1 Verrucomicrobiales bacterium | reverse complement strand
CCTCGGGAGCGTGCAGTGGATAATGGGGCGCGTTAAATGCCACATACATCAGGAACGGCTCTTTGCCCGAGGTCGCTTCCTCCATGAATTCCAGGGCGAAATCCGTGATCCCATAGGTGGTATAGAAGGGCCGGCCGTTCAGTGTCTCCGGCACCTTCCATTCCTCGCCGTTGAGCCGAAATGTGTTATCACCCGTAAAAAAATTGGTGGCGCCTGAAAGATGCCCCCAATACCGCTGAAACCCGAAGTCCGTGGGCTGCCCATTGAGATGCCACTTTCCGGTCATGGCCGTGAAATAACCCGCCTCCGCCATGACTTCCGCGATGGTGGCGCCTCGGCTCAGCTGGTTGCTGCCGGCCTGGTCGCAGTAAAGACCTGTCAAGAGCGAGACCCGCGACGAATGGCATTTCGCGGTATTGTAGAACTGCGTGAACCGCAACCCATCGGCCGCGAGCGCGTCGAGATTCGGGGTTTCAATTTCCGATCCGTAACACCCCAGATCCGAGAACCCGAGATCATCCGCCATCATCAAGAGGATGTTGGGCCGAGATTCGGCGCCGATACCGGTGAACAGGCCGGACACCGTCAGTGCGAAGAGCAGGATAAACAGGCGTTTCTTTTGTTTCATGCGATCATTCATCATTCATCATTCAGAAATCAGAACTCGGAAATCGGAAATCGGAAATCGGAAATCAATCATCACTCCCTCCCCGTCCCCCCGCAATGTTCGCACCGATAATAGTCTGCCGATCCCGACCCCATGTGCTTCATCCGGTATCCTTTTCCGTTGCAAAGATAACAGATATCTCCAGTGCTGCTACGACGCACTGTTCCCGTGTCGATCCCCTCACCGCGCTCCGCCTTGACAGTCAACGCTTCTCCCTGGGCTTCCACGGCGCGCGTTTCGCTCTCCTTCCTTTCTTTCTTGGCAACCTTTTGCTTCGCCCGGGCCGCACGCACCCCTCTTAGATCATCCTGAAATGGATTGCGCGCCTGGAAAAAATCGCTGCCGCTGCCGCATCCCACGAGAAGAGACGCAGCCACCAGAATGCAGACGTTCCGATCGGGGGCACGATTTATGCGGATCACACCCCACTTCGAAGCTCTCACTCCCGCTCCGTCAATTAAAAAAACTCCCAATCGTCGGAACGCGATGTGTCGCAAGCATGCGCGCCGGGTGTTAGCTTTGGCGAAGACCGGTCTTGCCTGAGACAAGCAGGCGATAATCGAACCCACCCCACCGGAATCCCGACCTCAAGACAGAACTAAATTGATAGACTCAACCCGGAACCATCGTTTATCCAAGACATCATGAATCATCTTTGCCGAATCCCCGTTATCTCGCTTTTTCTGCATGCCGCCTTTCTCCCTGCTATTCTCCCCGCAGCCGACAAGCCCAACGTCATTGTCATCATGGCCGATGATCTCGGTTACGGCGATGTCTCCTGTTACGGCGCCACCGCCTTTGAGACGCCGCACATCGACCGGCTCGCCGCGGAGGGACAACGATTCACCAGCGGATACTGCTCGGCCTCCACTTGCACCCCGACGCGCTACTCCTTTCTCACTGGCACCTATGCCTTCCGTGGTGAACGCACCGGGATCGCGCCTCCCAGCAGCCCGGCGATCATCAAGCCCGGCACCGTGACCCTGCCTTCCCTTCTCAAGAAAGCCGGATACAAGACCGCCGTCATCGGCAAATGGCATCTCGGCCTCGGCGGCGAGGAAGGTCCGGACTGGAACGGAGCACTCAAACCCGGTCCCCTCGAAATCGGATTCGACCACTGCTTTCTCCTGCCCACCACCAACGATCGTGTCCCGCAGGTGTACGTCGAAGACCACCGCGTCCTCAATCTCGACCCCGCCGATCCGCTGTGGGTCGGCAAGAAACAGCCGACCCCCGAACATCCCACCGGCATCACTCATCGTCACACTTTGAAAATGGATTGGTCACACGGCCATAACGCGACCATCCACAACGGTATCAGCCGGATCGGTTTTTACACCGGCGGCCATGCGGCGCGCTTTCGCGACGAAGATCTGGCCGATAAATGGGTCGAGCAATCCGTCCAATGGATCGAAGCCCACAAGAAGGAGCCGTTCTTTCTCTTCTTCGCCTCACACGATATCCACGTCCCGCGCATGCCGCACGAACGCTTCCAGGGAAACACCCCGCTGGGGTTCCGGGCCGATGCCATCGTCGAACTCGATTGGTGCGTCGGCGAACTCATGAAAACGCTCGACCGGCTCGATCTTTCCGAAAACACCCTGATCGTGTTTTGCTCCGACAACGGACCGGTGCTCGATGACGGTTACCAGGACGGGGCAGTGGAAAAGATCGGCGACCACCGCGCCGCCGGACCGTTCAGCGGCGGAAAATACAGCATCCATGAGGGCGGCACCCGCACCCCCTTCATCACCCGCTGGAGCGGGCGCATCGAACCGGGAGTATCCGACGAAGTCGTCTGCACGATCGACCTTGCCGCCAGCCTCGCCTCGTTCACGGGTGTCGATTTACCGGAAGGCGCCTGCCTCGACAGCTTCGACGTCATGGGCGCGTTGCTCGGAGAAAAGGGAGCCAAAGGACGCGCCCATCTCATTGAACAGGATAACGGTCGCGGCGGGAATTACGGGTTCCGCGTCGGAAAATGGAAGCTGCAGCGTCACGACTCGAAAAAGGCGCGCAACGTAGTCGTCGAAAAGCAGCTCGAGAACACCCCGGCGCCCCGATACCAGCTCTTCGATCTCTCTACGGATCCCGCGGAAAAGGACAATGTCATCGCCCAGCATCCCGACATCGCCGAGCGCCTCCAAAAGCACTTGGCGAAACTGATCGATACCGGACGCAGCCGGTGAGGCCGGCCTCAAGTCTCAGGTATCAGTATCCCAGCTGTGACGCCTCCACGGCGGGTTCCCGCTCCATCACCCGGGCCAGAGACCTTATCTCACCTCCGGAATCACCCCCATTTGAACCTTCCCCGAATCGAGGCTATATTCCGGCCAACGTCCGGGAGGTGTTTCTTGAGTTCGCTGCCGCTGTTGCCACTGTCGAAATACCCGTTTCTGAGTTCCACCTCCACGAGGGAACTGGCCCTTCTCTGCAAGGTCATCTTCGAACAGCTCGAATACTTCACGGCTCCCGGGAAGGGCTTTGCCGGCGCGGGCGACAGTTGCGTCCTCTATCGGCCCGACCTCTCGGAACCGGAAATCGCGCTGCACTGCCGGGCGGGAGGGACTCCGGTCGTCGGCCTCCAGGACCTCTGCCGCTTCTGGGAAAGCGCGACCGTGCGTGGCTATTCCCGCGCCATTTTCATCACCAACCAATCCTATTCGCCTTCCGCCAGGGAATTTTGCCGCGATCGTGATCTCGTCTCCGTCGACGCCAGGGACATCGAATCCGGACTGGAAGATTTCGCTCCGCGGGAGCGGCTCAAGATCTTTCGCACCTACGAGTACCAGAGAAGCGGGAGCGCGGCCTCTTTCTTCACCTCTCACATCAAGGATCTGCTCAGCGTCGTCAAGGGTGATCTCATATAAGGCCCGCCCCGAAGGAGGCCTGCCTGTCGTTCCCTCGGATCGATCGACTACCGACTTCCCGCATCCCTGCCCTCCACGCTCTTACACTGCCTGACCGCGTTAGCGGTCTGTCCCAGGACAGGCGAAGCCATTTCGCAGAGCGCCGCGAAGCGGGGATAACCGCGGCTACTTCGTCATGCGTCATTTTCCCCTCGCCCACCCCCCACGCTCTTACGAGCGCGGCTACTTCGTCATTCGTTACTCGACACTCGCCCCTCGGGACTCCACACTTGACGATACCGTGCCCGCATTGAATCCATCCCATCATATCGTGCTCTATGACAGCGATTGCCCGCTGTGCACTTTCCAGATGAAATCTCTCACCTGGCTGGACTGGCTTGATAAAGTGCGCTTCGTGCCGATCGCCGATCCCCTCGCCGCCGAAATTGCACCCCATCTCACGCGCGAAGATCTCATGGAAGCCATCCATTGCGTGACCATCGATGGCACCATTCACCGTGGCGCCCGGGCGATTCGATTCCTGGGAATGCGAATGCCCCTGATGGTTCCGGTCTCCCTTTTCCTCTGGCTGCCCGGCGTAATTTGGATTGCGGAGAAGATCTACATGGGAATCAGCCGCAACCGCCTCTTCTTCAGCCGGATCTTCGGCTGCAAGGGCGCCTGCGCCCTCATGCCCGAGCGTCAGCGTGACAGCGAATAAGTAGCGGCGGCATCCTGCCGCCGTTCTTTCTGGTCCGGCGGCAGGATGCCGCCGCTACTTTCAAGAAGCCCGCGAAGCTGCCGACGCTTTCTCGGATCCCGCATTAGGAGAAGTGAGATCCTCGCGGGTGAAGATCGATTCGACGTCATATCCTTTCTCCTCGATTCGCCGGCGGCCGCCCTCCTGGCGATCGACGAGAATCAGCACAAAGGCCACTTTCCCGCCGGCTTCCTCGATCGCTTCGATCGCTTGCAGCGTGGATCCCCCGGTGGTGACGACGTCATCGACCACCACGACGGATTGCCCTGCCTCGAAGTTTCCTTCAATGCGTTTTTTCCGGCCGTGTTCCTTGGCCGCTTTGCGCACCACGAAACACTGAATGGGATCGCCGTCGATATCGGATTGCATGGCGATGCTCAGCGCAATCGGATCCGCCCCCAGGGTCATGCCTCCGATAGCGTCGACCTTGGAACTGCTGCCGGATGCTTTCTCTTTTACGATGTCCCAACCAACTTTACCAATCAGCCGCGCGCCCCGGGGATCGTGCGTCGTCAGTCGCGCATCGACATACAGATCGCTGGTGGCGCCCGAGGCCAGCGTGAACTCCCCCCAGCAAACCGATCGCTTGAGAAGGATATCTCGCAGCTCGGGTTTGGCGTTTTCGGATCCTGTCATTGGAACTTCGGGAATGATCCTTCCTTCGCGATACCTCGCAACGAATCCCCGGGAGTGTCAACGCTAATCGTGGAGGGTCGCGCGCTGTAAGGCATCGGGCAGGGAGAACCGTGCCCCTCCATGTCATGCGTGGAGGGTTGCGCTTTGTCGCAACCGAGGGCGGCAATGACAAAGCATTGCCCTCCAGGGCGATCGTGAAGCAGCGCGCTACGGCTGTCACGACTCCCGGACGTCTCAGTAACAATGTCTTCCGCGACCGCGATGACCGTAATGCTTTCCACCGTGCCCGCCGTCGTGCCCGATGGCGTACCCAAGGAGACCGGCAGCGGCAATGCCCGCGACCGCGAGGCCGGGATCGACGGACTGGACGGGCCGTCCGTAGGCGTCATAGGTCGTGGTGCAACTGGTGGCCAGGGCGGCGACACCGAGAATGGCGAGAACTCGCAGAATCAGCGCTTTTGTGATGCGTTTCATGCCCGTTGGACGGAGAGGCGGCAGGATTATTCGAGTTTTATCAGCAGGGCCGACGCTCCGGGAGCAGCCCCGGAGCTCTGCTCGACAGGCTCGGAGCCTGAGCCTGTCGAAGGCCGCGAGGGGGTTTTTGCGGGGTACCCCGGCACAGAGCGCCGGGGCTGATCGCGGAGTCGTCCAACGCACTCCCGCCCCCATCGCCCGGGGTCGATACATCCGCGATCAATTAAGTCCGATTTACTACTCGGGAACCCAAGAATCTTGGAAAGCCTGCCGGGGCGTCCCGGTCACCTCGCGACCAGAGCGGCGATCATGCTGCATGCCGTGCATCGGCAGAAGATCAGCAAGTTAGGCACGGTTGGTCATGTCTCCGTCGCAGTACAATTTCCGTCAGACGCGCGACCCTGGAATGTAATTCATGGTTGGACTAACATTTAACCTTTTTAAGCATTCATGCATTCGCTTGTAAATACTAACTTTTATCTCAAAAACTACTTGCCACTATCAGCGCCATTGCATGAAGTAGAAACAACGTTAGGAATTAGGGACTGCCTGACTGACAATAAATGCAAGACATCTAATTACTCGCTTCGGGAAACTGCCTGTTGAGGCACTGTTGCGATTTGCATGTCGAAGGAGGTGGAGTGGGGAGTCAGTTCACCGATTTCGATTCGCATCGCAGGGGTCACAGACGGCAGACTCCCGTGCCCCTTAACCATCCGAACTCATTGGAATCATGAAACCAACAAGCACCAATAACAATCGATCCACACGGGATCGTTCCATCCTCAAGGCGCCTTCGTGTTGTGGGCGACGCCAGCCCCAGCGAATGCAGCCATTCAAACTTTACTGGGGCCTCTTATTGCTCTTTGGCCTTTTCCTGGCTTATCCGGCCCCGGTGTTTAGTCAGGACCTCGACTATTGCGTGGACGATCCTCTGCCTGAGGGCCAGGTGGATTTGAGGGATATGTATACTCGTGGGGATTGCGGTACGGCCAATGATGTTATACTTCTCGGGGCCAGGCTTGAAACCGGAGACCCATGCAACACGTGTACTCCAGGAGATACGACGACGGCTACGCTGATTATTCAAGCCCACAACAACACCGAGTCTCTGAGATTCTTGGGCTTGTTTGCTGATTTGATCACGACTGCGCCGGATGGGTCAGTTTCGACATGCAAAATTGCCAGGTGCTTCGGGCCGCTTGACGGCGCCAAGGACGAGCCATTCACATGGACGGAGGAGCCGGAGATAGGGACCACGTATCAGGAAGTGGACTTTGGCGACCTCACCTTCACTTGTGGTGATCAGCTTACGTTGAGTAACATTCTAGTGGTCTTTAATACACCCGGTGGCGGATGCCCGGTTGGGTTTCAGGCTGCAAAGTGGTGCTATGATTCTCCTGACATCGACATCGTTCCTCCATTCAGCGTCATGATCGGCGCCGAATGCGGTGTCGGAAATACGGCCAATTTTACGACTGAGGTCTTCAGTGGATCCGGTAATTACGCTTATGAATGGACGAATAACGCTAACTCGGATGTCGTCACCACGGCCACTCTTGAAAATGTGCCTTTCGAGGGCATAACCTATACGGTAACCGTAACGGATCTCGATAGAGACGATGGGGCCGAACCGCCAAATCTCTGCCAGGTTTCAGATTCCCTGCTGTTCGAGGGGCCCTGCTGCGAGTTCTTCGCCACCTGCAATCTGGACGCTGCCGAGCAGGTAATTGAAGGGTGCGACACCAGCGCTTTGCCTGAGCCCTTCACCAATGCCACGGATGTATTTACCAACATCACCGAGTTCCCCTGCGGGGAACTGGTGCTGGTCCACGAAGACGTCCCCACCGGGTCGCTTTGCCCCGACGGGATTACCGTGGTCAGGACTTACACCTTAATCGATGACTTGAACGGTAATCAAATGCTGGATCAGGATCCCATGGAAGAATTTGAAATGTGTGTCCAGAATTTCAAGATTGTCGATACCACCTCGCCCGAGGCTCCGGATCCGCCGGCGGCCGTGCTCGTGCAGTGCGCCGACGACGTGCCCGCGCCCGTGGACCTCACGGCCGTCGACAACTGCCAGGGGGACATCACGGTGTCGCCGACAGAGAGCATCACGCCCGGTGCCTGCCCCAACGACTTCACCGAGGTCAGGACCTGGACCTTCACCGATGTCTGCGGCAACACCTCCAGCGTGTCGCAGACCATCACCGTGCTGGACAATACCGCGCCCGTGCCCCCCACGGCGCCGGCGAACCTGAACTTGGAATGCACCGAGGACGTGCCCCCGCCCGTGGACCTCACGGCCGTCGACAACTGCCAGGGGGACATCACGGTGTCGCCGACCGTAGTGACCACGCCCGGCGACTGCGTCAACGACTTCACCGAGGTCAGGACCTGGACCTTCACCGATGTCTGCGGCAACACCTCCAGCGTGTCCCAGACCATCGTGGTCAAAGACAACACGCTGCCGGAAATCGACTGTCCAGCCAACATCTCCGTGAACAACGACACCGGCCAGTGCGGCGCGAATGTCGTCCTGCCCGCAACGATTGCGACCGATAACTGCGAGGGGGCACTGACTGTATCCTGCTCGCATTCTTCCGGTTTCTTCCCCGTCGGCACCACCACGGTGACCTGTACCGCCACGGATGCCTGCGGAAACTCGGCAATGTGCAGCTTCACCGTCACCGTGCGGGACAACGAGCCGCCGAATCTCACCTGCCCGCAAAACATCGTGACCGGTAATGACCCCGGCGATTGCGGGGCGGAGGTCAGCTGGAACGTGCCCGGCGCCACCGATAACTGTTCGGGTTCCGGAGACATCACCGTCTCCTGCACACCGATGCCCGGCACCTTCTTCGCGGTCGGCATCGAGCACGAGGTGATTTGCACTGCCACCGATGCGGCAGGCAACTCCAAGGAGTGCCGGTTCACCATCGTGGTCGAGGACAGGGAAGCGCCGACGTTCGATTGCGAGGAAATGGTGTTCATCCAGTGCACCGAAGATCCGTCCCTCGAGACGCCCCCGGTCGAGGACAACTGCGGAATCCAACGCGTGGAAATGACCGAGACCGTCCAGGGAGTCTACATGGGTCGCGATACCTACACCAAGACGTGGACGGCATATGACGTCCACGGCAACGATTCGTCCTGCACCCAGACCGCTGTCCGCCTGCTCTGCCCGGCCGAGTTCTGCTCGCTGACCCAGGGCTATTACGGTAACCGCGGCGGCAAGTTCAACGGTCACTCCACCACCGCGATCCTCGAGAACCTCCTCGGGAGCGACTCCGATACCAGCTGCGGCTTCGGCGACCTGGTGATCGGCAAAACGGGCCGCTCCATCCGGATCACCGACGGCGACGTCGAAAAAGTCCTCCAGATCCTTCCCGGCGGAGGCCCCAGCGGCCTGCTCCCGGAAGGGAATTTCGGCCTGATGTCTTCGGACTGTTATCGACTCACCAAGAAGGGATTCCTGCACCGCAAACACGGCCGGCTCAGGAATAACTTTGTCGCCCAGCTGATCACGCTCAGCCTCAATGTCCGCCTGGATCCCTGCCTCGCAACCCTCGACCTCAAAAATGATGAACTCATCGTGGACGGCTGCTTCTACACGCAGGGCGTCCACGAGGGAGACGACGGCAAAGTCGGCACCGGGATCTGCGTCTGTGACGAGGCATCATCCGCCGCCCTGGATGACATCGTGGATACCGAGGACGAGGCACAGAAATACCAGGTCTCCGCAAGCGTCATCGCCGCCCTCGAACACATGGGTGACACCACCGTCGCCGGCCTCATCGACCTCGCCAACTGCGCGCTGGCCGGCCAGCTTCCCACCGGGGTCGACGTCCATTTGAATGCCGTCCACGGCATCGTCGGAGGCTTGAACGAAGCCTTTGACGAATGCCGCGCGATCGTCGATCCGATCCAGTTCGTGCTCCAGCCCGAGGACCTTGAATAACAAGATCGAGTTGTTAGTTGTCCAAGGAAAGCCGCCCTGCACTTACCGGGGCGGCTTTCTTCTTTTGGTAGCACCGGCCGCTGCGCACCCCACGCTATCCCGCCCAGCTCACATCTTTTTCATGGACTTCGCGCCGGCGCCACCAGGATCCTTCCGGGTGTAATGTCAAGGAGCTTACCCCAGCACCCCGTGGGCCAATACCCGCCCCTTCCCCTGTGTGATCGCGCCACCTTCCCTGTGTCATGCCGCCACCTTCCCTGTGCCAACCTTCCCTGTGTCACCTTCCCTGTGTCATCCCGGCCCCTCCTGTTTCATCCCGCCCCCTTCCCTGTGTCATCCCGCCCCCTTCCCTGTGTCATCCCGAGCGCAGTCGAGGGATCCCTCGAAATGCATTGAAGCGCCGAACTGCTCGGAGGGAAGCCACCGCTACAGGCATTCGCCGGGATAGCGGAGAACGAGACCCCAGGCGCGTACCTGCGGCTTCCGATTTCAGCGCCAAGCTAAAGCTTGCACTCCGAACCCCGGAGCCGGCCTGGGTGCGATTCTTCTCCAATCGAAATCCGCCTCGTCGCGCCAAGGAACCAGACCGTTAAGAATCGTGTTCGGAGTTCAAGCTTCAGCTTGTCTGGTCTGCACAGTCAGACGCCAAACCCTTCTCATTCCTGCGACGTGAAGTCCTGGACTTCTTCGTCGTCCCAGACCACGTCGCGAAGCTCATGGACCTCGACGGTGACCGCTTCCTCCGGGACGTTGTGCCCCAGGATCCGCTCGATGCTTTCCTGCGGCTTGAGCAGCGTGGTGGATGTTGCCACTGACGATCCCGCGGTCTTGATGGTGTCCCCGTTTTCGTCCTTGTAAGCGAGCAGCATGACGATCTTTTTGACCCCTCGTGAGTAGGTGTTGGTAATCCCGAACTTCGCGTCGCGACCTTCCTCCCCTTCCCGGGGCACGAATCCCTCGAACTTGAATACAATGTCCCCCGCCGCCTGCGCGCTCTTCGGGCTTTCCGCTGCAACCTCAAGGCTTTCCTCCGGCGGCGCCGCCGTTTCGCCGGCCTCCTCCCGGCCCCCTGGGCCGCACGCCGCAAGAATCGCACAAGTAAAGGTAAGGGCAAGGACGATGGCCGCACGCCAGTGAAACTGCATTTTCATGGATTACTCGTATGGTTCTGTTGACTCGTTTCGCAAGCTCTAAACGGGAACTTGCTCCCGCCCCTACCTCCACTGCTTAATTCGTCCCGGTTCGACAGTGTGACATTGAAGTCGGGATTTCTGCCCGCGCGGCTGCCGCATCCACCTCGAGATTACTGGGGAGCCAATACCACCCGGAAGCCCTTGTCATTTTCGGTGTCGGTCGT
>JAHEJT010000032.1 GCA_024638765.1 Verrucomicrobiales bacterium | reverse complement strand
AGGTGCGAGCGTGAGCGAGTACCCGTCGTAGGTGCGAGCGTGAGCGAGTACCCGTCGTAGGTGCGAGCGTGAGCGAGTACCCGTCGTAGGTGCGAGCGTGAGCGAGTACCCGTCGTAGGTGAGCGAGTCCCCGGATCCCCAATCCGATCTACTCGCTCACGCTCGCAGCTACCAGCTTATACCCCACCCCGTGCACCGTCACCAAATGCGCCGGCTTGCTGCCGTTGTCTCCGAGCTTTTTGCGCAACTGCGCGACGCATTGGTCCAGCGTCCTCGTAGTCCCGTAATAGTTCACGCCCCACACTTCGTCGAGAATCCGCTCGCGGCTCATGACTTCGCCACGATGATGCGCAAGAAAAAGCAGTAGCTCCATTTCCTTGGCCGTGAGATTGACCTCGTCGGCGCCGTCCCTGCTCACCCCGAACGTCTTGGGATCGACCGAGGCCTCGCCCACGCGGACCACCTCTGTGGGCGCATCCGCACCGGAAGCTGCACTGCTTCCCGCCTCGACTCTCCGCAACAGCGCGTTGACGCGTGCCACCAGCTCCCGCACCCCAAACGGCTTGGTCACGTAATCGTCCGCGCCCGCATCCAACCCGATAACTTTGTCCAGCTCCTGCCCCTTGGAGGTCAGCATGAGGATAGGCAGCGTGTTCCCGGTAGACCGGATGCTCTTGCAGATCTCAAACCCGTTCTTGCCGGGAAGCATGACGTCGAGAATCGCCAGGTCCGGTTTTTCTTTCCCAAGAAGTTGCTCAGCCTCATCCCCGCGTTCACAGCTTAAGACGGTAAACCCCTCCCCCTCGAATACTTCCTTAAGACCGAAGTTAATGCTGGTGTCATCCTCGACTATGAGGATTGTCTTGTTCGATTTCATTGGTTCCTTTCCTGACGCGGTCTCCGAAAATTGTGAAACAGGCGTCCCGCCTGTTTATCTTTCAAGTCACGGGCGGGACGCCTGCCTCACTATCATTTAACAATGGCAATCGGATTACAAAGCTGCTTCCGCCTCCCTTGCGCTCGCGGTAAACCAGGTCCCCGCCGTGGGCCCGCGCGATCTGCCGCGCCAGCGTCAGTCCCAGTCCAGAACCCTGGATCCCGGTGCTCAGGGAGTCGTCCGCGCGGTAAAATTTTTCGAAGATCCGCGCGCGGTCCTTGCCCGTGATGCCGGGTCCCCGGTCCATGACGCGCACTTCGGCATGCCCGTCGACCGGCACGATCTCGATATCGATTTGCCGCGCATCGCCCCCGTACTTTTCCGCGTTGGAAATCAAGTTGAGCAGCACCTGGGATACCGCGTCGCGATCAGCACGCACCGGCAGCCGGCTGATATCGCCATTACCGACGCTCAAAGCGATTCCCTGGGACTGGAGATGCGGGCGATAATGCTCGGCAGTCTCATGGACCAGGGGAACGAGGTCGATTTCCTCAAATTTGTATTTGTTGTCGCCACGCTCCATCCGGGAAAAATCCAGGAGATTGTTGATCAGCCGGGTCAACCGCGCCGCTTCGGAACTGATGACGCCGGCGTATTCTTTTGTCTTCTGGGCAGGCGCGTCCGGGCTCTCACTGAGCAGATCCGAGAACATGCGGATCGACGTCAGCGGCGTTTTCAATTCGTGACTGACATTGCTGACGAAGTCCGTTTTTTGACGCGCCAGCTTCATCTGCCTGCCCAAGTCCAGAAAGATGAGCAGACTCCCAAAACCGATCGCGGCTATGAGGACAAAGATCAGGAGGCCCAGCGTAAAACGCACCACGCGGGCGGCATCCCCCAGCCTGCCCGGCTGCAGCAGATAGGCGGACACCTCCCAGTGGGGCAGGATTTCGCCGATCTCACTGGCCACGAAGGGCTGCTTCCAGTCGGTCGTGAATCCGGAAACGTTCATCGCGATGGGATTGCCTTTTTCCTCGAGCAGGGCCAGGCAGACTTCCTTCGTTTTCCGGGTGGGATTATACCCGCTGACGATCTTTCCCAGCTCTTCCTTGAGCATTTCCAGATCCAATTGCGCGCAAAAGACGCGGTCCGGTACTGTCTGGGGCCGGAACCAGACGAGGATGTGCAGCGCGTTCTGATGGAATCGGCTGAAGGCGCCTTCGCGCTCCTCACCGATCAGCTCCCGGAAGGCGCCGGTCCGGGTCATCAGATTGGACCACGGGCTGGCGTTGATATCGAGCACCTCCTGCGCAATCTGGACGTCGTCCACTTGGCTGTAGGGCTGAATGCTCCTGGCCTTCAGTCCCGCGCTCGGCTCTGCACTTTGCTGCTGGACTGCCGCTTGCTTCTTCTCCGAAGTCCGCGAGAACAGCTTTTCGCTGAGCACGCTGACTTTCTCTTTCCCTATGCTGGAGTACGAAGAAGCGCGCGCCTGGTCTGCGGCGCCCGCTACCTGCGCCCTTTCCTCGCGCGCGCCTTCGTCCATTTCCTCGAGATCCACGGCGATGGTGGCGGCCTGGGGCGGCGCCGCTTTGTACACCTCGACGACGTCACGATTGGTCAGAAACGATTCGTTGAACGCCCGGAATTGTTGAATCCGCGGGTCCCGCGAATCCGCGCGCGGCGATATCAATTCGCCGGCCAGGCTGACTACGGCGCCGACCTCCACCTGGGCCCAGCGAGAGCGGATGACATTATCAAAATCACGCGCCAGGGCGTCAGGACCCCGTTGGGCGAGCAACTCCTCCACCTCCTGGCGAAAGTAGACGCGAATATCGTCCATAAAGACGACCACATCCGCGGCCAGCGCATCGGTGGCGCCTTGGTGCAGCAGCGCCCGTTGACTCTGCACCACCAGTTCCTGATCGCGCAGCGACCGCACCGCCAGCCAACCCAGTATCATGCTGGGCACGAGGACGGCCAAAAGAAATATGGCGACCAGTTTCTTCATCGGTTGGTTATCGGCAAAATACCATCTCTTTCCTGAAAAGGCGAACGGGCGGCCCGATGAAGAGCCGCCCGGCCTGGCGCAGACGCCGTTTTTCTTGCGCCGGCGTCATCAAGGTCTATTTGGTGGCGGATTTCAACGACGTCTTGGAGTTCTTTCTCTGATAAGAATTCCACTGAAGCACTTTTCTGCCTTCCTTCGTGAGACCGTCATCGCCGAACTCGGCCCGGTTCGATTCCAGCAGATCGATCTCCTCCTGGATCTCGTCCTGCCGCGCCTGGGGAGCGGCTTGCTTGACGATCGAGAGATGGCGAATCTGGGAATCGACCGCGTCGCCGGCTTCCCTGTATTTACCGTGGTCCGCAAGCGCGATGGCGCGCTCGGTCGCGAGGGCGTTCATCATGATCTCAGCTTCCACCAAGACTTCTTTGTCCTCGGATTTCGCGGCGAGCGCGGCATCACTTGTCACCCCGACACCGGCCGCGGTCCGCGCGACCACGGTGGGAGCGTCTTTTTCCAATTCGTTGGCGTACCGCAGCTCCACCTCGGCGATTCTGTCGATCTCTGAGACGCGTGCCGGGTCGACACGGCACTTGAGGAGCACGTACCGATTCTGGGCGCCGGCAAGTTGACTAAAGGAGATACTGCCTTTGCGGCCCTCGAATCTTTCCGGCCGTCCCATGAATTCCATCGCGGTCACTCCCTCGGGGACGGTGACTTCGACAATGATCCGGCGCGCCACGATGCTCTGCAGTTCTCCAAGCTCGGAGGCGAACACTTCATCCAGCTTCTCGACGTCCTGGACGAAATAATAATTGGCATCGCTGGCTTCCGCGAGCGCCGCCATGAGATCTTCGTTGTAATCGTTGCCAAGGCCGATCGTGGTCACCGCGATGCCGTCGCGCGCAATGCGCCGGCCAAGATTCGCGATTTCCCGATTCGAACTGGGCCCGACATTGGCCAGCCCGTCCGAGAGGAGCAGGACCCGGTTGATTCGGCGATCGGACAGGAATTCCTCCAGCTCGCGGGCGCCGCACTCGACGCCGGCATAGAGGGCGGTGCTGCCGCCGGAATGAATGCGCTCAATGGCGCGATGCAGGCGACGCTTGTCTTGCACCCGGGTGGCGGGCACGAGGACCTCCACATCCGTTTCATAGGCGACCAGGGAAAAAATATCCTCGGGCGCCAGTTGATCCACCAGCATGGCGGCGGCTTGCTTGGCCTGCTCCAGTTTCTTACCTGCCATGGAGCCGGAGCGGTCGAGCACCACTGCAATATTCAACGGACTGCGTTTTCCGTGGACATGCGGAATCGCCCGGAGATCGATTTTGACGACGACCTCCTGCGCGCCTCCATGACTCAGTAGCAGAGGACGGTCGATCTGGGTTTGCAACTGGACCGGACCGGGCGGCGGACAGGTGCCGCAGTGAACGCCGCCTCCTGCCTGGACTGGATCCGTGTGGATCAGGGAGGCGAGGAGCCCTGCGCCCACTGCCATCCCGAACGATGTAAAGAATACTTTTTTCGTTTTCATGGATCCACGGTCGCACGGAACCGCGATCCGGTTGTCACCGGCCCGTAAAAGGATTGTAAGAAAAATGTCAGGGCGGCGGAGCAGCCAAGGCGCAACGAATTCACCGTGGGAGCGCGGGCGTCTCGCCCGCTTCTAAACCAGGCGGCCGTGCCGGCCGCATAATTTTTTGTGTGCGGGCGGGACGCCCGCGCTCCCACTCACATAGATCTCCCAAGTGGCTTTTTGTCATAACGGTAAGCCTCGACGTCTCTGGTGTTCTCACTTAAAAAAGGAGCCAAGTTCCAATCACCGCCCGCAAACCTTGTTCCTCCGCCGATCCATCACCTTAAGAATCTTTGTCCGCGCGTTATTTTGCTATTTGACAGCGATTGGTATCACCACCGCAGCGAAGCCGAACATCTTATTGATGACCGCCGACAACCTCGGCTACGGCGATGTCGGCTGTTACGGAAACGAAAAAGTCCTCACCCCGCACATCGACCGGCTCGCGTCGCAAGGCGTCCGCCTCACCGACTTTTACACCGGGGCTCCCTCTTGCACCCCGTCGCGCGCGGCCCTGCTCACCGGCCGTTACCCCTTGCGCAATGGACTCAATCACCAACTCCGTAGAGAGGAGAATATGGGAGTCGGCCTGCGACTTTCCGAGAAGCTGATTCCCGCATATTTGAAGAGTGGAGGGTATGCCACCGCTTGCTTCGGAAAATGGAATCTCGGTTTCGGGGAAGGTTACCGGCCCACGGAACGCGGATTCGATGAGTATTTCGGAAACGCCTCCGGCAACTGCGATTATTACACGCATGTCTACGATGGACGTAACGATCTCTTCCGGGACACGGAATCCGTCGAGGTCGAGGGATACAGCACCGATCTGTGGGCGGACGCCGCCATCGATTTCATGAAGCGGCACCGGAAAGATCCCTTCTTCGTATACCTGCCGTTCAATGCGCCGCACTTTCCCAACGCGAAAAACAAAAGTCCCGGCGCGCCCGTAATATGGCAGGCCCCGGATGAGGCTTTCGCCGCTTACGGTTGGTCACCGGACGAGACGGAAGTGCTGAAACGCTACTACGCGGTCATCACTGCGCTGGATACCGCCACCGGCAGAGTCCTCAAGGCACTGAAAGACTTCGGGCTCGCGGAGGATACGCTGGTGATGTGGTATTCCGACAACGGCGCCTTCATGCTCGATGAGAGGCGCGGTTTGGGGTTCGCCTCCAACGCCCCATTGCGCGACGGCGGCGTCACGGTCTACGAAGGCGGTATCCGGGTCCCCGCGATCGTCCGCTGGCCCGGCCGCATCCCTGCCGGCAGTGAATGCGCCCAACCGCTCATCGCCATGGATCTATCGGTGCTCTGCCTGGAGGCCGCGGGCGTCGCCTTGCCGCAGAATCGCACTTTAGACGGCAGAAACCCGATCGGCACTCTGGCCGGCAATGCGCCTTCGCCGCATGACAAGCTCTTCTGGCTCTGGAAACAAGGGAAGGCGGGAACCGGTGTCGCCGTGCGGGCGGGCGACTACAAGCTGCTGCGCCCTGGCTCGGACCAACCTTTTGCGCTCTTCAATCTCCGCGAAGACATCGGGGAATCGCGCGACATCGCGGATTCGAATCCCGAACTCGTGACTTCGCTGAAGAAAGACATCGAGCGCTGGCGAGAACAGGTGAAAGAGAACTGAGCGATCTCGCCCGGAGACCACGTCGATGCCCCTTCAGGGTAGAGGCGTCCAAGTAGTGATGACACGGAAGTAAGTCCTCAGCTCACTTGGAAGCACTTCGGGCCTCACCACCACCGTTTCGGAGACACCGTTCCCGTCGTCCGTCACGGAAACCAATTCCACTTCCGCTGCGCCGGAGACCCAGGTCTGCAGGTCATGTGAGATCTCCACGAGATACGTGATTCCATCGATCACATAATCCACTCCCGCGGTCCCGGCGCCGCCTTTCAGCCGATGATAGGATACAGCCGGATATTCCGTGCCGGAAACATCGGCGAAAGTGACCTGGGGCAACCGCTCGGCGTCTGGCTCCAGGTGATTCATGAAAAACGCCGTCTCCTGCAGATTGACCGCGCCGTCGAGATCAGGATCAAGGAGATTCAAGGGACCGCGAAGCCCGAAATCTATATTCGTTGCGTCCGGACCGAGATTCACCATGGCTGCGTCACTGGTATAATCAGCCAGGGTCGCCGTTACGTTGTAACTTCCTGCCGCAAGCCCGTCGAATTGATACCCCCCCGTCACGCCGGTGATCAAATTCGCCGCAGCGGCCGTCACCGCAACGCCCGGAAGCGGATCGCCCGATGCTTTATCCGTCACCGTGCCTTCGATACGATAGGTGCTCGGGGCCCCGTAAAGCGTTACCTCCGCGGAGTTAAGCGTGCCGGACTCCCCGCCCTGGAGATCGGCGACGTTCAACGTCCAGATCCCCATCGAGTCTTCCCCCCAATTCGCTACCGTCATGAAGGTCCAGTCGGAATAATGGTCACCGTTGTCGCCGTGGCTTTCCACGAGCCGGCTCACCGTGTTGTCTGGCGAGGTCAAAGTCACCGCAAGATGGCCTCTCTTTTTGTGCGTGATATCCACGGCAATGGTGACGTGCTCCACTCTCATATCTGTGGCGCTGAAATCGAAAACCACATCAATCCCAGTGGAATTATTATCCGGAATCGCTGCGCCCAGCGCAGCGTGGCTCACTGTGCTCGAGGACTGCGGCGCTAGATTCGTCCATCCGCTCGCGAGACCGACGCCCCCCTGGGCGTTCACCAACCCGGCGCCGTATTTGTGGTTAAAATTAAAGCCGCCGCCGTTCAC
Source organism: Verrucomicrobiales bacterium (assembly GCA_024638765.1). Lineage (GTDB taxonomy): Bacteria > Verrucomicrobiota > Verrucomicrobiia > Verrucomicrobiales > DEV007 > JAHEJT01. Next base: position 29,243 of record JAHEJT010000032.1, on the reverse strand, counting down.
CACCCAATCGGTATCGGAAGCATCAACCTTCGTTGCCGAAGCAATGAGAATTTCCTGCACATCGCGCCATCCGAGCCCCGGGTTGACATCCAACAACAGGGCAATCACACCCGCCACAAGGGGCGTCGAGGATGAAGTCCCTCCAAAATCGTTGGCATAATCCCCGCTCTGATATCCGTTGCTGCCAGTCAGATCGGTCGTCGTGATCATCTGTTGACCCGAAAAATTATGCGACGGTGCGGTCACCACCAAGCAGGCGCCTTCCTCACTGTAAAACGTATGCGTCCCCTGGTCATCGATCGCTCCAACCGCGACCGTGTATATTGAGTTCGCAAATCCGTCCTTGTTCGCGTTGTCCTCGTTTTGCTGTGCGTTCCCAGCGCTCCAGACAAGAATCGTCCCCAGTCCGCCCCGCCCGTTGGTGGCCGCATCGAGAAAAGCCGCCTCCAAGAGCACACCCGGACCCTCGACCGTCTCCCCGTCATCGGAAGGTCCCCAGCTGTTACTCTTAATGTCGATGACATCGTTACGGTGCAGCATTGCACCGGCTTCATCGTCGTCGGTCGTGCTCGTGGCGACCAACCGTAATCCGACCAGCGTCGCTTCGGGCGCCGCACCCGAGACCCCGAGACTATTGTTCCCTCTCGCCGCTGCGACGCCCGCGACCGCCGTGCCATGAAAGTCGCTCCCGAGGTCGGGACTGGGATCATTGGGCGTGCCGTCGTTCCAGTCGAAGTCGATCGTCGTATCCACATTCGGCGCCAGGTCCGGGTGCGTCACCTCAAGCCCGTCGTCGACGATGCCAATGGTCACGCCGGCACCCCGTGTCCCCGCGCCGCCGAAAGTCCCCCAGACGTTGATCACATTCGCGTCAATACCTGCAACTCCGCCATTTTGTCCCGTGTTGTGCAGGTGCCACTGATCGCCGATCAAGGTGTCATTCGGAACGGAACGCTTCTGCTGCTGCCGCGCCAGGAGAGGTTCCGCGGAGATTACTTTGGGGTGGCCACGCATTTCGGATACTGCAGAAAAACACCCCAGTGCATCCCGAATCTCGAGAATAAAATACCCAGGAAGATCTATGGCCGGCCGTTTGATCGTGGCGCCGTGGGCGACCGCGAGGTCCCGCGCGTCCGCTTCGTCAGCCACCTGCACCAGAATCTGTCCCGTCACGATTCGCCTTTTCGCCGGTAGGCGCGCGACACCCGTTTCATACACCACCAGCGATGCTTTCTCTCCGGTGCCAGCCGCCGTTGTGCGGCAATGGGCGACCAGTGCAGCCACGTCTTTTTTTGCCGGGAAGGACGCGATTCTGGAAGATCCCCTCTCCCGCTCGAAGTAAGCCTCGCCGCGCGCCACCTCCATGTGCCGGCGGGTGCCTCCATCATGGATCCACAATCCCTGGGGCGCAGCCGCAGGTTTCCCCTGTGCCAAGAGGGACGCCGGAAACGCGCAGCACAAGACCAGCGCTGGGAGAAGAGGTTTCATGCTGGGGGGATACCCACCCTAGCACCCGTTCACCTCATTGAGGAGCAGAAACCCTCCTACTTTTTCTCCCGCTCCGACGCGAACAGCGGGAAATCCGGATGCACCTCGTGCTCGCGCGCCATGATCTGCGCTATCTCGGATACGAGTTCGGGATGCTGTCCCGCGACATCCCGCGTCTCACCCAAATCGTTCTCGAGGTCGTAAAGCTCCAATCGGGCGTCCGCATTCTTGAGCAGGTTCAATCGCACCGCTTTCCATTTTCCCTTGCGCACAGCCTGCTTACCACCCTTGGAAGCGAACTCCCAGTAAAGATACGGATGTTGCGCCTGCTTCTTCCCAAGCAACGACGGCAGAAACGACATTCCGTCGATTCCCTGTGGCGGAGAAATTTCCGCCAGTGCGCAGAAGGTCGGCATCACGTCCCAGAAAGCCGAGATATGATCGTTCTCCGCGCCCGCCTCAATGGTGCCCGGCCACCAGGCGATCGTGGGCACCCGGATGCCGCCCTCGTAAAGGTCGCGCTTCACGCCGCGCAGCGGACCCGAGCTGTTGAAGAATTCCGGATCCGCGCCGCCCTCGACATGGGCGCCGTTGTCACTGGTGAACAGCACCAGCGTGTCTTTCTCGATCCCCAACTCGCGCAGCAGATTCAGGAGGCGTCCGACGTCGCGATCCATGCGCGTCACCATGGCTGCAAAGGCCGCGTGCGGATGCGCCTGGGCGTTGTATTTTTTCCGTTGATAAGGCGCAGAGGGATCGCCGTAAGGACCGGACTCCTCGAGGACGCCCCGGTATTCCGCCATGGAGTCTTCGGGCGCGGCCAGTTCCGCGTGCGGAATGATGACCGGCAGGAACAGGAAAAAGGGCGCATCGGACCGGCTCTGCTTCTTCACGAACTCAAAGGCCTGGTCCATGATGACGTCGTGGGCGTAGGTCTCGCCATCCAGCGACACCTTCTCCTGGTTATGCCAGAGATGGAGCGGATAGTAGTAATGCGCCTGGCGCTGGCAGTTATAACCGAAAAATTCGTCGAACCCCTGTGCGTTGGGATCGCCTTCGGATCCCGGATAACCGAGGCCCCATTTCCCGAATCCCCCTGTCACATAGCCGGCCTTGCGGAGCACTTCCGGAATCGTGACCGCGTCCTCGGCCATGGGGGCCTGCCCCTCCGGTTGGATTTCCCGGTTGCCCCGGATCAAGGCGTGCCCCTGGTGCAGACCCGTCATCAGGCTGCAGCGCGAGGGCGCGCACACCGTGGAGCCGGAGTAATGCTGCGTCATCTTCATCCCCTCTGCTGCCATGCGGTCCAGCTCCGGCGTCCGGATAATTTTCTGCCCGAAACACCCGAGGTCCCCGTACCCCAAGTCATCTGCTATGATGTAGATGATGTTCGGCTTGGCACCCGCGTGAATCGTAAGCGCAATGAGAAAAAATATTCCGAGGCAAGCCAGCCGTGCGGCGCTTCCTCGCCGAACCGTTCCGGGTTCATCCTCCTTCGCCGAGGCTACAGAGGACAGGACGTTCAGGGTTCCTGGTTGATTCATGATGGGGACCTTCTCATTAGGAAACGACGGATTAAAGAGGAATTTTCTTCATCATCGGAGGTTCATTCCGATACTCAATTCGCGCTAATTGGTATATCATTCGTGTTAATTCGCGTTCTTTCTTCTTTAACACGAATGGCCGCAAATTTCCACGAATGACCACGAATAGTCCTTGCCCATCCGGAGATGCCTAGCCTTGATTGGAGGCGGTCTTCACTCGAACCATCAAGATTGCAGTCTGATAGATTTCTATCCGTTTTTTCATCGTGAGAATGCACGTTTCACAAACCGTCAAGTATTGGCTCGCCCCCACCGCATTCTCAATTGCCCTCACGTTTCCCGGTCGACTCTCCGCCCTCGACTACGAGAAGGACGTCATGCCCATCTTCGAAGCGAAGTGCTACAAGTGCCACAGCGCGGAGGCGGAGAAGGTAAAGGGCGGCCTGCGTCTCGATGATCCGGAGCACTTTCAAAAGCGCTTCGCCAAGAACGACGTCGTCATCCCCGGCAATTGGGACGCGAGTTATCTCTTCGTCACCGTGAGCCGGCCGCACGACGACGAGGACGCGATGCCTCCGACCGACAAAGGCACACCCCTTACCCAGGAAGAGGTACTCCTCGTCGCCAATTGGATTTACGAGGGCGCCGCCATCAACGGTGCGCGCGGCGAAAAAGGCCCCAAAGAAGAACTCCCGGAGAAATACATCCGGCCGGGCAAAGACATCCTCGAGCAACTCTCGTCCAAAGAGTCCGAAGAACTGCAGACCTGGACGAACCGCGAGGGAAAAAAAGTGATCGCGAAGCTTCTCCGGGTGGAAGGAGAAAATGCCATTCTGGAGCTGGAGGACGGGCGCGCCTACCGCTACCCCCTGGTCAAATTCTCCGAGGAGAGCCGGACCCAGGCAATCCGCGTCTCAAATCCGCAATCGGATATTGCAGAACCCGGAACCGAGAACTGAGAACCGAGAACAGCCGGCTCCGCCGGCTTACCACCCCGCGCCCTTGGTCTTTGTCTGGATGCGGCACAGGTAAGTGTCCGCGGTCATGTAGAGGACCGTGCCGTCATTGCCCCACGCACAATTCGCCGTCCGTTCTCCCGTGCTGATCCGCCCCAGCGGAATTCCTTCGGGAGAAAAGACGTGCACGCCTCCCGGACCGGTGGCAAACAGATTTCCTTCGCGATCCACCTTGAGCCCGTCCGGCGCCCCCGGCAGCTTGCCCATCATTTGCGTGGCATCATAAAATACCCGGCTGTCGCCCAGGCTGCCGTCTTCCTTGACGGGGAAAGCTTTCCAGATTGCTGCTTCGGAATCGGACTGCGCCACGTAGAGCGTTTTCTCGTCCGGCGAAAACGCGATGCCGTTGGGCCGGGTCATCTCATCCGTAAGCAGGGTGAGCTCTCCGTCGGCCGACAGGCGGTAAACGCCGCAAAATTCCAATTCACGATCCGGATCCTCCCAGCGTTTGGGCAAGCCGTAAGGCGGATCCGTGAAATAGAGATCGCCGTTGGACCGGTAACAAGCGTCATTCGGGCTGTTGAGCCGCTTCTCCTGGTAATGGTCCACCAGCGTCCGCTTGCCCCCGTTTTTCGTGAGCACGGAAACCCGCCGGTCCCCGTGTTCGCAGGACACCAGCCGGCCTTCGGAATCCAGCAACAGGCCGTTGCTGCCCGGCTCCCCGCCGTATTCGACAACCCCGGTGAAGCCCGATGGCTTCAAATAGACACTAACGCCCTCGCCTTCCTGCCATTTCATCACCGAGTTCTTCGGAATATCGGAAAAAAGCAGGTATCCCCCGTACTCGTTCCCTTCCTCCGCGACCCACACGGGTCCCTCCGACCACACGAACCCGGATGCAAGCACTTCGATTTTCGCCTCGCGATCGATGAGGCGGTTCAAGCCGTTGTCGAGGCGGACGATTTCGCCGATGGTCGAGAAATTCACGCTGTCCTGCGCGCCGGCGGGTGACGCAAGCAGGAGGACAAAGCCCGCGAGCGCGGCGCCGAGGAGGGCTTGGGACGGTGTCAGTGGTTTCATCATGGTCTTCCAGACTGGCACGGGAATTCCTCCGGGATCAAGCTGCATTCCGGGTGAGCTCTTGCGGTCTACAGCAAAGTGCCCCGCAATTGCGCCAGGTTTTGGAGTGCGCCGGCTGGACGGCGCTTTGGATAGCATGGGGGATTGGGAGCCTCCACGGAATCATCAAAAGCGGTGTCCGGTCTTCGCCAAGGCTTCGCCCCGCAGGCAAGCCACCGCACTCCACAGGCCTGCAAGCGGTGATCGAAACCAGCTGACGGGAATCGGGAACGATTTCTCCTTACAAAATCCTCCGTAACCCGATAAACTCTTCCAGTCGCAAGGGGCTCGAAAGAAACCGATGGCAGCAAGCAGCGGATACCAAGAGGCCGATTGGTACGACTGTCCCCGGTATTACGACATCATTTTTGATCAGGACACCCGCCGGGAAGCCGATTTTCTCGAAGCCGTCCTTGAATTGCATGGAGCGTGCGCCAATCGGAAAAGAGCAACTCGCGTCCTGGAACCCGCCTGCGGCACCGGACGCCTGGTCGTGGAACTGGCCCGCCGCGGTTATCACGTTACCGGTTTCGATGCCAATCCACGGATGCTCGCAGTGGCTCGAGAAAAATTAACACGGCGTCCGGGTCTCGGCGCGCGAGTAAAGGAAGACCGCATGGAAGATTTCCGTGTGCCGGGCCGCTTCGACCTCGTCCATTGTCTGCTCAGCTCGTTCAAATATCTTCTTACGGAAGACGCGTCGGCCTCCCATCTCCGCCGGGCGGCGGATCGCCTGCGACCCGGCGGCCTCTTCGTCCTGGGCATTCATCTCACCGATTACTCACGGCAAAAACCGCACCATGAACGCTGGACCGGGAACCGCCGCGGTGTGGAGGTCACTTGCAACACGCGGACCTGGCCGGCGGATCGCAAACGCCGGCTCGAAGATCTGCGCAACCGGCTGGAGATCCGGAGGTCCAACGGCGCCTCGCAGCGCCTGGAAACCCTCTGGAAATGCCGGACTTACGACGCCGCCGAACTGAAGAAACTCTTCCGAAAAATTCCGGACCTGGATCGGATCGCCCAGTATAGCTTCAATTACGATCTTGACGACCCCCTTCCACTCGACGGCAGCAGAGAAGACGTGGTCGTGGTTTTGCGTAAGAAAGAAGGTTGAGCCAAGGGCCGGATTTGATCTAACTATGAAACCGTCAAGATAGGGACAAGGGGGGAGACAGAAAATGGAGCTTGCGAAAACCGATTATTACGCCATCACCAGGGGTACTGGCGCGGGGATTCTGACCCTCACCTGGAAGGAGCAGAGTTGCGAAATGAAGGATCCGGATTACAAGGAGGGCTTGTCGCGTTTTGCCTCCCTGGCCGGCGAATATCGTTCCGCCCATTTGTTGAAGGACATGAGTCATCTATCCTTCCAGCCGAGCGAACTTACCCTGGAATGGCGGGAACAGACCATAGTGCGGCAATACAACGCCGCCGGCGTAAAGAAACTTGCGTTTGTCTGGGGAGAAGACGCAGAAGTGCCGCCAGATTACGATTATGCGGATCCCGCCGAGCACTTCGTCACGAAGAATTTCGCGACAAAAGAACAAGCCCGCGACTGGCTGTTGGGCTATTGAGAAGAGGGGACACCGGAAAGTAGCGGCGGCATCTTGCCGCCGTTCCTCTCTGAGTCGGCGGCAAGATGCCGCCGCTACAGGCGTTTCAACAGGATCTCTTTAAACTGGACCGTCATGGGCGGTCCACTGTGGAGTTGCAAAGCAAGCACTCCCGACAATTCGCGTTCCGCTTCCTGGAGATCCGTGATTTCCGCAGTAACCACGCCATTGATTTTTAACGTGATGGTATTCCCGCGCGCCGTGATCTCGTAACGGTTCCAGCCGCCCTCGGAAAATTCAATTTCTTCCGCAACCTCCTCCGGGGTAGCCAGGGTCTTCACATCCTTGGTGCCATCCGCCCGAATCACGGTGCGCTGGCCGCGTTCGGCCAGCATCTTTCTCCCGTGTTCGTCATAGAGACAACCCAGAAAACGGCCGGTCGGCTTCGTGATGTCGGCCTGGTATCCCACCACGTGTCCGTCTTCCTCTACGCGGCTGCGCACTTGCACTCCCGAGTTGGCCTTTTGCGTCCCCTCGATGCGGAATCGGAACCGAAGGACGAAGTCGTCCAAGTCACCCCCCTGCCAGACAAGAAACTGGTTGTGCTTGCAGGGCAATTCCTCGGAGGACCGCGCCGTGATGGCCCCGTCAATTACCGACCAGAATCTCATGTCGGGCGCCTTCCAACCGGATAATGAGCCCCCGTCAAAGAGCGGTTCCCATTTCTCCTCTCCGAACAGTCCCGCCGCCGGGCCAAGGGAAAGGACGCAGATCACCCAGAATGCTTTCATTCTCGTTATTCTAGAGAAGGTGAGTCGGTCCACAAGGCCGCAAGGGTGACCCTCATGCGAAGTCGAGGCTGAATCGGCCGTGATTCCAGGCTTTGGACCCGGGAGGACCCCTGGGGGGCCGGGGCGAGGAAGGGGGCGAAATTCCCCGGTGGACGAAACCTCTAAAAAATCAGGGTGCCCCATAAACCCCCGATGGAACCGGGAAAAGGCTGGCGGTAAGGGCTGGAGGCGATCTGCGGGCCCGCCTCGGAAGCCCGGGAAACCTGGTTTTTTTACGATCTGGCTCGCAAATGTGAAATATTTTAAAAAATTAAGTATTAGACTTGACTAATAGCCTGCTTTATTTAATATTTAACTTAGCTTAGCAAACGAGGCTGTTTTCTTCTTAAAACATAGCGGATCAGTTCCCGGAGATCGGTTCCCGGGAAAAACGATCGATGCCAGTGGCAAGCGAGGGAATTAGGAGACAAAATAAACAACGGGGCGGCGCCCTTCTTCGACCGGTTTGTCGCGGGAGGCGTTCCAACCAACCAGGTCTCCGATAATCTCCCTGCGAAACCCGCTTCTCTGCCTTCACCGGTGGAGAGCGGGTCGTCGTTTTTCAGGGGACGACTGACATCCCGGGGCCATGCCGAATTTCTTCTGAAGCGAGGATTCTTTCGGCATTCGCGTCCCCGGCAATCCCGCCGGGAAGAGGAACGTCCTCGCGCCCCGCGCGACCATGCTCAGGGTTGAAACCCGATGGGAGCACCACTGACGGAACGGCTGAACTCCTGCAGGAGATCTTTTTTCGCCTGCACGAATTCCAACTCCGAGAGATACCCCTTCTCTTTCAACAACGCCAGTCTTTCGATTTCCCGCGCAGTAGAGTGGTCCATATCCGTTTCTTCAGGCTTTTCCGCGGTAGTGGAAATTCTCTCGTTCAGTTCGGTAAGGAACGCAGCCACCTCCACGTCCGATGGAAGATAAGTATGTAGAATCAATTCGGTTTCGCCGTTAAACCGATTCTGATAACAGATGACATCAAAATTTCCTTCCTGTCTTTTTCGGATCGAAACGTAGAACAGGTAAGCCGCCAGTATCAAACCGCCCCCGCTTCCGAACAGGGCGATACGAGGATGCGATTCACCGTATTCCGCGCTGAAAAGAATCGCAGCCACGACGATCGCTCCGGCGAGGAGGAAGAACTTTATCCAGTTGCGGCGGCGATGACGGCTGCGCACGGGATCGGGATCCAATTGGGCGGCATCGATAGCGAACTGGTTGAGTTCGCCATTCTTGTCGACGCTGATGAGGATACGGTCGTTCTCCGTGAGTTCGTAACTCCGCGTCCCGTGAAACGCCTTCTGTTGGATGATTTGCATAACACCTCTCCGAGGGCGTCCCCGGCACCTCCGGTGCGGCCCTCGGTCGGAGAGCGGAGCAGCTCGTTCGACACCCCACCACCTAATATACTGTAATTATTAAAATTATAGTATATTTTGGTAATTATGTCAACCTGCCCCCTTATTCCCCTGCGGACGGGCATTCCAGTCCCTCGGCAGGCCGATTTTCCCTTTCACACGGGCCACCACAGCAGGACCGCCGTCCACGCCATCAACGCGATTCCGAGCCCCACCCCCACCCTCCAACACAGGTGCACGCCCCCCCCAGGAACAACGCTGCCAAAGCCTTACACACCATTTTGACCATTCCTCCCACCAGGATCAGCCGCCACCCGGTCCCCGCCTCCAATCCGCCCGATTTCACCAGCTGCGCCCTCGATAGTGTGATCGCATCCATGTCCCTCAGTCCCGAAAGGCCGGCGATCAGGAAGGGTCCCTCCCGGCCCAGGTATTGCTTTGCGATAGCCATCCCAAACACCACCAGCGTCTAAAGAGCACCAAATAGAACGGCCGCCTTGAAATCGGATGGCGGCGATCGCGCGGAGGGCAGCGCGAATTCCTCACGCGGCATCCGAAACATCGCCGCGGAGAGAATCACCATGACCGACATCATCACCGGGCGGCCGAGATATCCGTACAAAGAAGGACCAGCATCCTGGAGGATTAGGATGCTGGTCTCTTGGTGTGGCTGAGGTGGTGTCTGTTCAGCCTGGAAAAACGCCGGGACTGCAGTGTCGAGTCGGGGGCAACGCCTGGGTTCCAATGACTCGGTCTTGGAACCCAAGCGTTACCGACCCTGTGTCCCTATCAATTCACAATCACGAAATATTTTAATTAAACGAGCGGTTGAATGGTTTGCTGAAGCAAGGTGGTTCGGGCGTGCGGTTAGAGACCTTCCTCGTTATAGACCAGCGAATCGCCTTGAATCAGAAGATAGTCCTTCGCCCCGTCTTTTTCGAGCGGATCGAGACTCGGCACACCGAAGAACTCACCCGCGAAGATTCCCTCACTGACGGTGTCCCCTGTGATGGTATTATCGACGGTGTTATTGAAATCTCCACCCGGATCGGCGAAGGAGAGGCCTGCCGCGGAAGCCGCCGCATAGATGGAAGCGATCGACTGCGCGTTACGCTTGTTCTTGGCCGTCTCTGCGGCATCGGAAGCATCCCCGAGGATGGGAATGGCGATTGCGGCGATAATTCCGATGATCAGAATGACGGTGAGCAACTCCACTAGACTGAAGCCTGCGTTCGCGGAGACTGCGCCACGTCGGGCGGTGAGATAGAGACTGGGTTTGGTATTCGGTTTCATGGTTTTGAAGTTTGATGGTTCGCAGATCGGGCAGGACCCTCAGATAATATTTATAATAATTTCTATAATTACTATAAATTCTATCTCTGGTCAATTGAATTCTTGCCTTTTTCCCAGTCAATTCGCTTCTCTTAACTTTTCACTCTTCCCAATTTATTTCCACTCCCTTCCCTCAATCCATCTCATTTCTCACTCCCCCTTTTCCCTTTCGTTCCGCTGCCGCTTTCCCCATCCTTTGGCCCCTCCTCCCAGGAGACCGCACGGAACATGCAGACACCGCCACGAGCCCTCGACGGCGTTCGCGTCCTCGACCTCAGCCACCGTATCGCCGGCGCTTACTGCGCCAAGTTGCTCGCCGGTTACGGCGCCGAGGTGATCCAAATCGAAACCCCCGGCTCCGGATCCCCCCTCCGCCATCAAACGCCTTTCTGCGGGAATCATCGCGGCCTCGAGCGCAGTATCGCGCATCTCTGGTTTGATACCGGGAAGAAGAGCGTAACCCTCGATCTCACCAATCCCGATAGCCGGGATCAACTGGCCGCCCTGGTGGCACGCACGGACGTCGTAGTGGAAACTTTCGCCCCCGGTCACCTCGCTTCGTTCGATCTCGGCTTTGAGCACCTCCGGCAATGGAATCCCGGGCTGGTGCTCGCATCGATTACCGATTTCGGTCAGAACGGGCCCTACCGCCATTACCAGGCGGAAGAAATCGTCACCTATGCTCTCAGCGGGCAGATGTTCGGCACCGGTGATCCCACCCACCCGCCCCTTGCACCCGGCCCGCCGATCTCACAGATGACCGCCGGCCTCCACGCATATGCCGCCATCCTCATGGCTCTGAAAATGCGTGAAGAAGGATCCCCCGAAGCCAGACAAATCGATGTCTCCGTCCACGAGGCGGGCCTGGAAAATATGGAGATGAAAGCCATGCCTTTTTTCCGTGCGGGACTTTCGCCGAGCCGCGCGGAACTCGCCCGGCCGCCCGTCGTGCCCTGGGGCGTCTACCCCTGTAAAGACGGCCACGCTGCAATCCTCGGCGCCCCCTTCCGGCGGTGGCGTTACTTTGCGCGGCTCTTTCCCGAGGGGGCGCTGCTCGAAAAAATCTACGAGGCGGGCCTCAAAAAGATGGAAAATGCCCGCTCCCGGAATTCCTCCCGCGCCGGTACTCTCGGCTCCGCGCTTTCCGAGAAATTGAAATCGGCTTTCCTTCACAGGATCCACCGCCTGACCCGGCGCTGGGCTGCTACCCGCACCCGCGAGGAAATTGTCCGCGAAGGCATCGGCCGCGGCCTGGCCTTCGCCGCGCTCCCCTCCCTGAAAGAAGTGCTCGATTCGCCGCAGCATCGCAGCCGCCACTTTTTCGAAAAGATCGAGCATCCGGAAACCGGACCCCGGTCCTACTGCGGAGCGCCTTTCAGCTTGCAGCGAACACCCTGGCAAACCACTCGCGCTCCCCTGCTCGGCGAACACACCGACGCGGTTCTCAATTCTCTCAATATCACCCACATCGCACCCACCCGCGCGGAGGGCGCGCCCACGCCCGGGGATTCCGCCTCGATCTCCCCTTCGCTGCCCTCCCGCCTTCCCCTCTCCGGGATCCGCGTTCTCGATCTCACCCACGTGGAAGCCGGACCCCATGCCACGCGCATCCTCGCCGATTACGGCGCGGAGGTCATTCGCATCGAAAACCTTTCGCGCCTCTGCGTCTTCCGCGGCGTCTGCCGAGCCGGCAAAGCTTACGATCGCCAGCCCCTCTGGTCGCAGTTGAACCGCAACAAACGCTCCCTTACTTTGAACTTGAAGTCGGAAAAGGAACGCACGCTTTTTTTCGAACTCGTCCGTCAAGCGGATGTCGTGATCGAAAACTTTCGCAGCGGCGTCATGAGCCGCCTGGGCTTGGGATACGGCAAACTCCGCGCCTTGAGACCCGATCTTATTATGGTCTCGATGTCCGCCTTCGGGGCTTCCGGGCCACTGGCCACCTTCCCCGGATACGGCGGCAGCATCGAGGCGATGAGCGGACTCCAGAACCTGACCGCAATTGGGCCCCAGGGTAAACCGGAACGTATTCGCGAAATGGATGTCCTCAACGGAGTTGCCGGGGTATGCGCCCTGATGACGGCTCTCATCCATCGCGCCCATACCGGTCAGGGCCAACATATCGATCTCTCCCAAATGGAAGTCACCACTCACGCGCTCATGGGCGAGTCCCTGCTCGAGTTTGCGCAGAACGAGTCCCAAAGCCTGCCCACGGGGAATCGGCACCCCGCGTTTGCCCCCCAGGGATGTTACCCGTGCCGGGGCGAAGATAAATGGCTCGCCCTCACGGTCCGCACCGAAGCGGAATGGCGCGCGCTTTGCGAGGTGCTCCAACAGCCGCAGTGGGCGCAAGATCCGCGTTTCCAGGACGCGCCCGCGCGAGCCAAGAATCATGATACCCTCGACACTTTGATCGGGGCCTGGACCCGCGATCAGGATCACGAGAAAGCCATGAATCTTCTCCAGCACGCCGCCGTCCCGGCGGGGGCGGTCTTGAATCTGCGGGAGATCCTCCTGGATCCCCATGTCCGCGCCCGGGGCTGGTTCCAGGGCGATGTGAATAACCCGGGCAACCTGCTCATGGGGATGCCCTTCCGGATCTCGGGAATCCACCCTCCCTCCCCCGTTCCCGGACCCGCCCTCGGCCGGGACAACGCCTGGGTCCTTGGAGCGCTGCTCCACCGCTCCGAAGGGGACCTCGAGCCCCCCGATGAGGCCAGTATCGGGACCGCTTTCCGGCTCGATCCCTTCAAGCCCTTAAAAGCTTGACCTTTGCGCCCCGGGAATATTCTGTATCCTCCCTATCTCCCCTCCCCGATAGGGAGAATCCGCGAAAAAATGTCGCACCTCCGGGCGCATTATCGCAAGACTATCGCCGTAGTTACGCATTTATGCCTCCCGATCAACACCATGGACAGAGGGCTCGCTTGGATCACTCGCGCCCGTGGAATCACGCCCGGACATCCACGATGATTTCCGGATCCTGATTTCGTGCGGAGACTCGCTTAGAGACAGGAACCCAACGCCACAGTTATGATTTCCAGGCAGGGAGAAGAAACCCGCGACAGCGGTCATGGAAGGACACCGCTTGCCATCGTCGGCATCGGTTGCCGGATGCCGGGAGGGGTTCACAGCGCCGAATCCTTCTGGAAACTTCTCGAAGAAGGCCGCTCCGGCATTGTGGAGGTTCCTGAAAACCGCTGGAACCGCGATCGCTATTACCATCCCAACGTCGAGATCCCGGGGAAAATGATTACGAAGTGGGGTGGCTTCGTCGACAACCTGGAAAAATTCGACGCCCAGTTCTTCGGAATCTCTCCCCGCGAAGCCCTCCGCATGGATCCGCAGCAACGCTGGCTGCTCGAGGTCGCCTGGGAAGCCCTGGAAGATTCCGGTCACCCCCCTCGCAAATTACGCGGTTCTCAGACAGGCGTCTTCGTCGGCATCGCCAGCAACGATTACGCCAGCATTCAAATGCGCAATTTCGCCGAGGTCGATGTGCACACCAACAGCGGCAGCACACTCAGCATCGCCTCCAACCGTATCTCTTACCTTCTCGACCTCAAGGGTCCCAGCATGTCGGTGGATACGGCGTGCTCTTCGGCACTGGTGGCCATCAATCTTGCCTGCCAGGCCATCTGGACCGGGGAATGCGACGCCGCACTCGCCGGCGGAGTCAACGCCATCCTGACCCCGGACGCGTCCATCGGCTTCAGCAAAGCCACCATGCTCTCGCCCAGCGGCCAATGTTTCGCCTTCGACGCCCGCGCCAACGGCTATGTCCGCGGCGAAGGAGCCGGGATGATTTACATCAAACCCCTCGACCGGGCCCTCGAAGACGGCGATCTCATTTACTCCGTCATCCGCGAGGCTGTCATCAACCAGGACGGCAACACCTCCTCGATGACGGTCCCGGGCTTGGAAACCCAGGAGGAAATGCTCCGCATTGCTTACTCGCAAGCGGGCCTGGATCCCAGTCAAGTCGTCTATATGGAAGCGCACGGCACCGGCACTCCCGTGGGCGATCCCATCGAAACCAACGCCCTCGGCAATGTCCTCAGCGAGGGACGCCGCGAAGACCAACCCTGTCTCATCGGCTCGGTCAAAACCAATATCGGACACCTGGAGTCCGGCTCCGGTATCGCCGGGGTCATCAAGGCCGCGCTCGTCCTTTACAAAGACACCGTCCCCCCCAACCTCAACTTCGAAACTCCCAACCCCAACATTCCCTTTGAAAAGCTGAAGCTCAAGGTTGCCACCGAACTTCAGCCTTTGCCCCATCAGGACGGGTCGCCGCCCATTGCAGCGGTCAACTCCTTCGGTTTCGGAGGCACCAACGCCCACATCGTCCTCGAAGCGGCGCCCCTCCCGCGCAAACGCGCTAAGGCAGCCACCCGGCCGCAAGTCGAGAGACCCCTGATCCTTCCGATCTCCGCCCGCGACGAGGAATCCCTGCGCGGTTACGCGGACGCTTACCGGGATTTCCTGGCTGACACTTCCCTTACCCTGCCGGATGTCTGTTACAGCGCCGGTGCCCGCAAAGAACATCATCTGCTCAATCGCGCCGTCATCATCGGAAAGGATCGCGAGGAACTCCGCAGCCGCCTCAAGGCCTGCAGCCGCGGTAAAGATGAAGCGGGCGTCGTTACCGGCCATCCCGCAGAAGGCGGCCCCGTCGTCTTCGTCTTCACCGGCCAGGGAGCCCAGTGGTGGGCCATGGGCCAGGAACTCCTCGATCGCGAACCCCTCTTCCGGCAGACCATCGAGGAAATCGACGGACTGCTCAAACCTCTCGCCGGCTGGTCCCTCCTCGAGGAGATGACCCGCTCGGAGGAGGATTCCAATATCAACCGGACCAATATCGCCCAGCCCGCGATTTTCGCTCTCCAGGTCGCGCTCGCGGACCTTTGGAAATCGTGGGGGATCGAGCCCGCCAGGGTCGTCGGCCACAGCGTCGGAGAAGTCGCCGCCGCCTATTGCGCGGGCGTGTATTCACTGGAAGATGCGGTCAAAGTGATTTACCACCGCAGCCGCCTCCAGGACACCACCGGGGGACACGGTCGCATGGTCGCGCTCGGCATCTCTGCCGAAGACGCGCGTCGCGCCATCAAGGGCCACGAAGATCAAGTCCAGGTCGCCGTCATTAACAGCCCCAACCTGGTGACACTCGCGGGCGACACGGACCCTCTGGAGGCGATCGTCAAGGACCTTGAAGACGCGGGCAAGTTCGTGCGCTGGTTGCGCATCGATTACGCTTTCCACACCCATCAGATGGAGCCCATCAAGGATGAACTCCTAGATGCCCTCGCCGATATCACTCCGCGCGCCGCCACCATCCCTTTCATCTCCACCGTCACCGGCGGCCTCGTGATGGGAGAAAAACTCGATGCCTATTACTGGTGGCGCAATGTGCGCGAGCCTGTCCTCTTCGGTCCCGCCATGGCCGGCCTCGTCCGGGGAGGAGAAGATCTCTTCCTTGAACTCGGCCCGCATCCCGCGCTGCAAAGCTCCATCAATGAATGCCTCGCCGATCAAGGGAAGAAAGGCGCCATCTTCTATTCGCTGAAACGCAAGGAAGATGAATCGCTGGAAATGCTTTCAAATCTCGCCCACCTCCACATCCACGGCGTCGAGATAGACTGGGCCGCCGTCAACCAGAGCCCCGGCAATTACGTCCGCCTGCCTTCTTATCCCTGGCATTACGAAACGTTCTGGCTGGAATCGAGCGAGTCCGCGGATTATCGCCTCGGTGCAGAAGTCCACCCGCTTCTCGGCCTCAGGATCACGGCGCCCAATCCCACCTGGGAATTCCACCTTGATCCCCGCTACTTCGCTTACCTCGACGACCACCGGTTCTGGGACAGCATCGTCTTTCCGGCCGCAGGATACGGCGAGATCGGTCTCGCCTTGACCCGAGTCCTCTTTCCGGATGAACCCTACGTGGTCGAGGAACTGGAAACCAAGAAAGCCCTCTTTGTTTCCGAAAGCAAAGTCCCCCTCGTGCGCGTCGTCTTCGACGAGACGGATAAGCATTTCTACGTATACAGCGCCACCGGCGATAGACAGTCCTGGGATCTCAACGCCCAGGGAAGCCTCAGAAAACTCACCCCCGCAAAACCTTCCTCGGTCGACCTCGCCTCAATCCGGGAGCGCATGGAAGACGAAATCAGCCACCAGGAGTATTACGAAGATTACGAAAAGGCCGGATACCAGTTCGGCCCCAATTTCCAGCACCTCGCGAACGTTTGGCGGGTGCCCGGAGAATCCATCGCGGAAATAACCCCGCCCGCGGCAGTGCTGGAAACCGCGCCCGATTATTTTTTCCATCCCGCAATCCTCGACGCCTGTTTTCACGCCGTCAAAGGGGCCCAGACGATCCCGGATGGCGCGCGCGCCTCGGACCACTTTTATTTGCCCGCCGCCATCCGCCGGATCCGCCTCCACCGGG
The DNA here is from genome assembly GCA_024638765.1 of Verrucomicrobiales bacterium. Classification (GTDB taxonomy): domain Bacteria; phylum Verrucomicrobiota; class Verrucomicrobiia; order Verrucomicrobiales; family DEV007; genus JAHEJT01. The sequence continues at coordinate 12,606 of JAHEJT010000032.1, read as the reverse complement.
AGCGGACTCCGGAAAAACTCTGGGCACATGCCCGCATTCTCCAGGACGACGGGGAATCGGTCCTCTCGGATATCCTCGTTTACGATGACGACGGCGACCTCGTCGCAGAGATTCTCGGGTTCCGCGTCGACCGGGTGGAACAGAAGGAAGCCGGCTCAGAGGACATCGAGAGCTGCTATTACCACTTCGAGTGGGAACCCTGCCGCCTCCGGGGGACCGGCCTGAAAGGTTCCACCCAGTTCGCCGCCACCGGTGATATCGTCAAGACGGTCAAGGAATCAGTCCCGGAAATTTTCGAGGATCAGGGCCTCCCCGATTACTACAGTGACTTCATACCGCGCATGGAAAAGGCGGTGTGCCAGTTCATTCAGAACGCCTTAATCGATCTAGGGTGGAAGCCGCGCGTCGGCGAACGCTTCACCTTTACTGAGTTCGCGGAAAATCTTGGTGTCATTGAGCAGCACCACCGCCTCCTGCGCTCCGAGCTTAATTCCCTCACAAGAGGAGGCTGGCTGCGCGGCGTCGATGAGGACGCCTGGGAAGTCATCGATCTCCCGGTCCGGGCCGCCGCGGAGGATGAACTGCGAAAGCTGAGCGAGGAATACCCACGGTTTGCTTCGGAGGCCGCGTTACAGGGACTTACCGGCCCCCGCCTCGCGGAGGTCCTCTCGGGCGAGGAAGATCCCCTTGCCATCCTTTTCCCCAAGGGTTCCTCGGAACACCTGGAACGGTTCTACCGCGAGGGCGCGGACTTCCCGGCCAGCAACCAGCTCATCAGCATCGCTGTGGCCAAGGCCGCGCAAAAACTCCCTCCCCGCCGTGCCCTGCGCGTCCTCGAAGTCGGCGCCGGCACCGGCTCCCTCACCCGCGCGGTGCTTCCGGCACTGCCCCCCGATCGTACCGAATACACGTTTACCGATAACGGCCCCGCCTTCCTCATAGAGGCCAGGAAACAGTTCGGCGATTATCCCTTCCTCGAATGCAGCGTGTTCGATATCGAGAAGGATCCCGCGGAACAAGGCATCACTCCGCACGGCTACGATCTCATCCTGGCCACCAATGTCGTGCACGCGACTTCCGATCTCCGGCACACCCTGGCCAACCTCCAGTCCTGCCTGGCCTCGGACGGATTGCTCATGTTCCTCGAGGTGACCATGCGTCGCACCTCCCTCGATAATGTCTTCGGCCTCCTCAAAGGCTGGTGGCAATATACGGACACGGACCTCCGGCCCGAGTCCGCGCTCCTGGAGAGACACGAATGGGAACGCCTGCTCGCGGACTGCGGGTATCGCGATGTCACCTCGTTCGTAAGCTCTCCCGATGAACAGGAAAGCGGGCAAGGCGTCTTTCTCGCTCTCGGACCAGCGCTCGAGGAAGCCGAGCTGCGCGCCGCCGCCGGCCCGCCCGAAGCCGCGTCGAAAGATGAAGCCGCCGATGATTCCTCTTCCGCAGACGCCAAGACTTGTCTCATTTTTACCGACGAAAGCGGCACCGCGGAAAACCTCATCACGGAACTGCTCGCCTCGGGCGCCGGCATCATCCGCGTCAAGGCCGGGGAGACCTTTGTCATCCACGGTCCGGATGATTACACCGTGGCCCCCGATTCCCGGGAGGACATGAAGCGTCTCCTCAGCGAACTCGCCGAGTCACAAACGGAACCCGATCTCATCCTCCACATGTGGTCGCTGGATCATCCCGCAAGCGACGATGATCTTTCACTGGAGGATCTCACTAGCGCCCAGCGGACCGGGGTCTTAAGCGCCCTCGCCCTGGGCCAGGCGCTCGAGAGCACCACGTTCGAAGACCCTCCCAATATCTATTTTGTCACTCGTGGTGTCCGCGGGGTGCTCGAGAATGAAGGTTGTTCCCGGCTGGCTTCGGCCCCGCTTACCGGGCTCATCCGCGTCGCCGCTAATGAGAACAGCAACCTCAGCTGGACCACCATCGATCTCGATCCAAAAACTCCGGCCACTGAGATCGAGGACCTCGCCAATGAATTCCTGCTCGGGGACGGCGAAATTGAAATTGCCCATCGCGAGGGCCGTCGCTGCGCCAACCGGCTTCACAATGTCAAAGCCGAGGACCTTCCCCAACTGCGGTACGATGCGGTTCAGAAAGACGGAAGCGTTCTTCCTTACCGTCTTCAGATAGATAAGCCCGGCATCCTCACGAATTTATCGCTGAATGAAACCCGGCGCCGCGAGCCCGGCCCCGATGAGATCGAAGTTATCGTCAAAGCCGGCGGCATCAATTTCAGAGACGTCATGAAGGCCCTCGGAATGTACCCGGGAAATCCCGTCGATCTCAAATGGTTCGGGGACGACCTGGCGGGCACCGTGGTCCGCGTCGGCGAAAATGTCCGCGACCTCGTGCCCGGCGATAACGTCGTCGGCATGGCTCCTTACTGTTTCCGTTCTTACGTTACCGTCAACCGCCACATGGTTTTCCGGAAGCCGGACCATATTTCATTCGAAGAGGCAGCCACCCTGCCCACCGTATTCCTCACCACGCATTACGCCCTTAATCATCTCGCGCGCATGCAGAAGGGCGAGAAAGTCCTCATTCACGCGGGCACCGGAGGCGTCGGACAAGCCGCCGTCCAGATCGCGCTCAATCTGGGGCTGGAAATCTTTTCCACCGCGGGCACGCCCGAGAAGCGCGCCCTGCTTGAAGAAATGGGCGTCCATCACGTCATGGATTCACGGTCGCTCGATTTCGCGGACGAGATTATGGAGATCACCGAGGGCCGAGGCGTCGATGCCGTTTTAAATTCCCTCGCCGGTGATTTTATTCCCAAGAATTTCTCCGTCCTTGCGCCCTTCGGCCGGTTCCTCGAGATCGGAAAGATTGATATCTACAACAACACCCGCATCGGTCTCGAGCCCCTTCGCAACAATATTTCTTACTTCGTCATCGATCTCGCGCAGCACCTGGAGGAAAAGCCCGAGTTCGTCGCTTCCATGTTTGCAGAGCTGGGAGAAAAATTTGCGGCCCGGGATTACCAGCCACTGCCGCACAAGGTCTTTGCCATCAACGATGTCGTCGATGCCTTCCGGTATATGGCCCAAGGCAAGCACATTGGAAAAAACGTGCTCAGCTTCCAGGCGCCGTCCATCCCCATCGGTCCCTGCACCGAGGAAGAAAATCTCTTCCGTCCCGATGCAAGTTACCTGATTACGGGGGGCGCCGGGGGGTTCGGCTTGGAAATCGCCAAGTGGATGTCCCGCCAGGGCGCCCGCCACCTGGTCCTCATGAGCCGCAGCGGACCCCGCGATGAGGGCGCTAAGAAAGATTTTGAGAGCATGCGCGAGGCCGGTGTCAACGTCGTCGATGCCCGCGGCGACGTCACCCGTAAGGAAGACGTCCGCAATGTCCTGGATGACATCAGGAAAAACCTTCCCCCGCTGCGCGGCCTCATCCACGGCGCCATGGTCCTCGATGACGAATTCATCGCGGAACTCGATCACGAGCGCTTCAACAAGGTGCTGGATCCGAAAATGCTGGGAGCGTGGAACCTTCACACGCTCACGCTCGATTCGCCCCTGGAACATTTCATCTGTTTCTCGTCGTTCTCATCCGTGATCGGCGCGGTGAAACAATCGAATTACAATGCCGGTAACTATTTCCTGGATGCCCTCGCCGATTATCGCCGCGCCCGGGGCCTGCCCGCCCTGACCTTCAACTGGGGGGCCCTCTCGGGAGCCGGTTTCGTCGAGCGAAACGAAAAGACCGCGCAGTATCTCGAAATGCTCGGCATGAAAGCCTTTTCCATGGAGGAGGCTCTCCGCGTCTTCCGCCGCATGCTGCCCCTGGATCCGGTCCAGATTGCGGCTTCCCGGGTCGACTGGAATGCCCTTGGTCGACTCAGTCCGGTGGCCGCCCACTCCAACATGTACGCCCCGGTCGCCCGCAAGCACCAGGAAGGTGAAGCCGGGGGTTCTGTCCGCCCGCGCATTCTTTCGGCGGCACCCGACGAACAGCTGCGCCTCGTCGAGGAATTCATTGCAGAGCAGGTCGCCGGGGTCTTTGGCACCGACGTTTCCAAAGTAGACCGCAACACACCGCTTACCAGCCTGGGCCTCGATTCCCTCATGGCCATCGAGCTCATGAACCGGATCGAGGGCGAACTCGGCATGTCCCTGCCCATGGGAGCAGTCCTCAACGGTCCCAACATCCGCGAGCTCGCCGTCCCCGTCCTCAAGACGCTGGTGGAAAGTTCCGACGGCGCTGAAGGCGGAGGCACCGCCGCGATTTCCGCGGCCGGAGCCTCCTCCGTACCTCTGAATAAGGCCGAGGAAGAAGTCACCGAGTTTCCTCTCACTGAAGGCCAGCGCGCCCTCTGGTTCCTGCATCGACTGGCCCCCGACAGTCCCGCTTACAACCTCGTCTTCAGCTCCAAGTTCCGGCCCCTGGTGGATATCGAGGTCATGAAACAGGCCTTCCAATCACTCTACGAGCGCCATCCCATGCTCGATGTGACGTTCACCACGGTGCATGGCGAGCCGGTCCAGCGACTGCACAAAGGCCGCACCATCGATTTTCGGGAACACGACGCCACCGGTCTATCGGACGATGAAATCAAGTCGCTCCTTGTGGAGCACGCCAACAAACCCTTCAATCTTGAAACCGGCCCGGTGGTGCGCCTCGAGATGTTCCGGACGCGTGATGACGCGCACATCACGTTGCTTAGCATGCATCACATTATCTCGGATGCCTGGTCCGTGACCCTGATACTCAACGACCTCATCGAGAGCTATTTCGCCCTCAAAGCCGGAAAGGAGCCTCATTACACTCCGCTGGAGCACCGCTACAGTGACTTCGTCGACTGGGAAATGCGTCACTTGGACAGCGAATCCGGCGGGCAAATGTTCCAGTTCTGGAAAGACACCCTCATGGGCGCCCCCATGGTCCTCGACCTTCCCACGGACCGGCCTCGGCCTCCGGTGCAGACCTTCAACGGCGCCACCCACGGGTTCAAACTGGATGAATCGCTTACGGATCAAATCATCGCACTGACCTCGGAACATAAGGCCACGCTCTTCACCACTCTACTCAGCGCCTTCGAGGTCGTCCTGCACCGTTACTGCAACCAGGAAGACATTCTCCTCGGCTGTCCCCTGGCCGGCCGTAACCAGTCTGAACTGCAGAGCATGGTGGGATACTTTATCAATCCCGTGGCTCTTCGCAGCAGTGTGGAAAACGACCCCACTTTCCTGGAATTCCTCGAAGCCAACAGCGAAAAAGTCGCCGGTGCCATCGAAAACCAGCAATACCCCATGGCCCGGCTGGTGGACCAACTCAAGGTCCGCCGTGATCCCAGCCGTTCGCCCATCTTTCAGGTTTCCTTCTCCATGGAGCGCATCCCCGGTTTCGATGAACAAGGGATCGCCGTCTTCCTTATCGGCCAAGGTGGACATGAATTCCACGTCGGCGATATGTCCATCGAAACCGTGGACCTGACCCTGCGCCAGGCGCAGTTCGAAATCACGCTCGTCGTCGAGGAGGCGGGCGGGAATATCTACGGATGCTGGCAATACAATCGTGATCTCTTCGATCCCGATACCATCGCCCATCTCAATACCCTTTACGCACAGGTCCTCCAGGAAGTCACCTCGGATGCCACCCAACGCATCTCCGAGATTAACCTTCTTCCCGCAGATGAGGAACGGAGGATCCTGGAGCGTTGGAATGCCACCGAGGCCGATTACCCCGAGCAGAAACTCCTTCACCAGCTGGTCTCCGAACAGGCCACGCAAACGCCCGATGCGATCGCGGTCTCCTGCGGCGCCCAGTCGCTTACCTTCAAAGAACTCAATGAGCGCGCCAATGGCCTCGCCTCGCGACTGCGCGATGAAGGCATCGGACCGGATAATTCCGTCGCCGTCCTCCTCGATCGATCCGTCGATATGCTCGTAGCCACCCTCGGTGTGCTCAAAGCCGGTGGCTGCTACATCCCGATGGATCCCGATTTCCCGGCTTATCGGCTGCAACAGATGCTTGAGGATGCCACGCCCGCAGTGGTCGTCACGGGGCGGCTCGAGTCGGAACTCCTGCCGTCCGGATCCTTCAAGAGAATCGACATCGAGGAAATCGAACCCGCCGACTCCGCGCCCGTGGTCGGAGATCTGACGCCCGCGTCCCTGGCTTACATCATTTACACCTCGGGCTCTACCGGGATGCCCAAGGGCGTGGAAATACCCCACCAGGCCGCCGTCAACTTTCTGCATGCCATGGGCAAGGAACCGGGTCTTTCCAAGAGTGATCGTCTGCTCGCGGTAACCACGCTCTCGTTCGACATATCTCTGCTGGAACTTTACCTGCCGCTCTTGTCCGGCGCGCGGACCTTCATAGCTACGCGGGACGAAGCCAGGGACGGCCGCCGTCTCGCCACTCTGCTCGACCAACTCGACATCACCGTCATGCAGGCAACCCCGGCGACCTGGCGCCTCCTGCTCGATGCGGGCTGGGAAGGGAAAGCCAACCTCCGCGTCTTCTGCGGCGGAGAAGCCATGCCGCGCGACCTCGCCAACTCACTCGTCAACAGCGCCAGCGAGGTCTGGAACCTTTACGGACCCACCGAAACCACGGTCTGGTCCACTTGTGAGCGGGTTTTTGAAGGAGAAGGCACTATCTCCATCGGGAAGCCCATCGCCAACACCACAGTCTACGTCCTCGATCATAATCTCAAACCGGTGCCCACTGGTTTCGTCGGCGATCTCTACATCGGCGGCGCCGGACTGGCCCGTGGTTACTATCAGCGCCCCGACCTCACCGAGCAGCAGTTCATTGACATCACTCTTCCCAAGGGAAAGACCGAACGCGTTTACAAGACCGGCGACCTGGCGCGTTGGACGCGCGGTAAGAAACTCGAGTGCCTGGGACGAAGCGATTTTCAAGTCAAGCTCCGCGGAGTCCGTATGGAACTCGAAGACATCGAGTCGCAAATCACTTCTCATCCGGCAGTCAAAGAAACAGTGGTGGTCAAGCGTGAGGATCTTCCTGGCGGAGAATCTCTGGTCGCCTATTTCGTTCCTGAAAGTCCGGACGAAAACCTCGTCCCCGCACTGCGCAATCATGTCTCCGAGCGTTTGCCCGAGAGCATGCGCCCCGCCTTTTACCAGCCGCTGGAGGAATTCCCTCTCACGCCCAACAACAAGGTCGATCGCAATCGACTTCCCGCGCCCTCGCTGGACCGGGAAGGTCTTGGAACCGAACTCGTCCCGCCCCAAACTCCCAGCGAACAAGTCCTCTGGGATATCTTCAGCAAGGCTTTCGAAACGGAAGAACTCGGCATCCATGATAACTTCTTCGAAATCGGCGGCGACTCCCTGCTCGCGGTCCGGATCCTCCTGGAAGTTTCTTCGGCTTTTAATCGCGAGCTGCCGGTCCAAGTCTTCCTGCGCAATCCCACCATCGAACAACTTGCCCGCTATCTGCATCACTCCGCGGAAGAACAATTAGAGCTGACCTCAGCAGAGGCCGATCAGATCCCGGGATTATCGCTAAGCGATCTCCTCGAAAGCGATCACCTCACCATCGAAAGCGTCGAACCCGGAGACACGAAAAACCTGCCCGCGGTCGATGCCGTCGCGCTTACTTATATCCCGGACTCCTTCGCCGCTCTCGCCGGCTCCACCAAGGAAGAACTGATCCGCGATTGGTTTCAGGGGCGCGCCCTCCTCAGTAACACCTACGCGCTGAAGGAAGGCACTATCGGCGTCGTCATGCTGCCCTGTTTTGAACTCGATCTCTATAAAAACGGCGAGACGGTAAAGGATGCCATCCTCCAGGCCCTGGAAATCTCCGCCGGCATGGGCGCGAAAACTGTTTCATTGACCGGAGTCATCCCTTCCGCCACCGATTACGGACGCGCCATCACCGCGTGGGTAGAGAATCGAAAGGATCTTCCTGCGATCACCACGGGGGACGCCACGCGCACCGCCACCATCGTCAAGTCCATCGAGGGCATGCTTCAGGAGGCCGGCCGCGAGTTCTCCGAGGAAGACGTGGCCATCGTGGGACTCGGATCCAATGGCCGGGGCACCCTGGAACTCATGCTCCAGACCCTTCACCATCCCCGCTCCATCACGTTGTGCGATCCCTACCTCAAAAATGAAGATCTTGAGCGCATCCGTCATGAGGTCATCAAAGCCCACGGCTTCCAGGGAGAGGCCCGCGTCATCTCCAGCCAGGGAATGCTCCCCGACGAACTCTACGCGTCTTCCTTCCTCGTCGGCACCACCGGCCTGCCCGGCATTCTCGACATCAATCGCCTCCAGCCCGGCGCCCTCGTGGTGGATTATTCTTTTCCGCCCATGTTCCGGACCTTCGATGCCATTCGACGCCTGGAGACTTCTCACGATATTCTCTTCACCACCGGAGGCCTGCTGCGACTCAACCAGGAAATCACGGAAACGCTTTACCTCCCCGAAGGGGTGGATGAAATTCTTGAGAACGCCGACCCCAGGCAACTCCAGGTTCTGGCGGGGCGGCAGCGGGACGAAATTACCGGATGCGTCCTCGTCAGTCTCCTCACAGGCATGAACCCCGACCTGCGCGTCACCTTGGGGCCCGTGGAGGAGGAAGACGCGCTCCTCCATTACCGTTTCCTCGATAGCTGGGACGCTAAACCGGCCCGGCTGCAGGTAGACGGATACCTCATTTCCCCGGAAACCATCGGCAAGTTCCGCGATCGGAAATCCTCCTCACCGCTTCGCGTGGGTACGGAATAATCAGGCTGATTACCCGGAATGTCCCAGAAGTGGACCATTGAACGGGCGGCCAAAGAAAAACCGCCGCTGCTCCACCCCCTGGATGGCGCCAATTTCACCACGCTCTGTGGGCATTACTTTTCCAATCTGCCTTACGAGCGCCGCAGCCTGATCCAAAGGCTGTTCACGTTCGCCACGCTCCTGGCGCGCTTCCCCTTCTATCAGTTCGAACGCCTTTGGTGGCGCCGGGCCATCGAGCAAAAGATAATCGCGGAGGACCCGATCTTTATCATCGGCCACTGGCGCAGCGGAACCACGCACCTGCATAATCTGCTCAGCCAGGATCCCCAGTTCGCATGGCTCAACTTCGCCCAGACCGGATTGCCCTGGGACATGCTGGGAAAGAAAGTCGTCGTCGCACATTCCATCATGAACAAATTCATTCCGGAAACCCGCGGGATGGATAATGTCTCTTTGAGCCTCGACTCCCCGCAGGAAGAGGAGATGGCCCTCTCAAGTCTCAACCGCATCTCCTATTACAACTGCTATTATTTTCCCCGAAAACTCCGCCATTACTTCAACGAGGCGATTCTTTTTGAAGGAGTCTCTCAGGCGCGACTTGATAAACTGGCCAAGGCTTACCGGCTGCTGGTGAAAAAGCTGAATTACGCGAATGACGGGAAACGCCTGCTTCTAAAAAACCCGTGCTGCACCAGCCGCATGCTTTTCTTGAAGTCGATTTTTCCCGGCGCAAAATTTGTGCATATCATACGGAATCCTTACGAGGTGTTCGCCTCCAGTCATGCGCGTTTCGGCCGAGTCATGTCCGCGTTCGCCTGGCAGAAATTCGACGATCTCGATTATGACACCATCACTTTGGAAAATTACCGTCTCCTCATGCGGCGGTTTCTCGAGCATCGCGAAAAGATCGATCCGGCCGATTTTCACGAAATCCGTTATGAAGATCTAACCTCCGATCCCCTGCGCGAAATCGAGAAAATCTACGATTCCTTTTCGCTTCCCGGAAAAGAGACGGCGCTGAAAAAAATCGCCGAGTATATCGACGCCCACAAGGAATACTCCCGGAACGTCCACGTCCTGAATCGATCCCAGGTCGACCGCGTCGCGCGCAACTGGGACTTCGCTCTCAATGAATGGGGCTACGACTTCCCAGAGACGCTCCAGGTGGAGGAGTAGAGAGGAGGTATCAGGTATCAGGAGATCTCTCGCTCTGGTTTGCAGTGATTTAGTGATCTCCAAACACCAGCACCTGACACCTGATACCTGATACCTATCCCTCCCCAAACCGCGTCACCACATCATACAACGCCTCGATCCCAAACCTGAACGACTCCAACGGAATGCGCTCGTCCGTGCCGTGGAATAACCGGGAAAAAACCATCCCCTCCGGAAGTCTCAGCGGATAAAAACCGTAACAGGTCGCACCCGTCTCCGCGTAACAGCGCGAATCCGTGAACCCCGGCACCAGGTAAGGCAGCACGACACCGTCCGGATCCCTTTCCTTGATCACATCCCGGATCGACTCGAAAAGCGGCGTCTTCCAGGAGTGCACCGCGCCGCTGGCTTCCCGGATCACCTCAATCTCGAAATCCCTCCCGATTACTCCCTGCACTTCGGCGACGAGATCGGATGCCGTCCGTCCCGGCAGGAGGCGCCCATCCAGCTCCAGGACGGCTTCCCCGGGCACCACGTTGATTTTGGATCCCGCCCGGATGATAGTCGGATTCACCGTGTTACAGAGTGTCGCTTGAAGAGATGCTTTCTGTTCGGGATTCTTTACAAGGTGATCGAGCACGAAGCCTCCTCTCCCTGGAGTAGACAACAGCGGCATCACCAGGCTCTCCGGAAATCCGAGTTCCCGTCCCATCTCTCCGATAAACTCACGCGCAACCTCCGTGGGATGGATCGGCAGACGTGAACGCGCCAGCTTTCCGGCGGCGTCCGCCAGCCTGGCAACACAGGATTCGGGCGCGGGAAGGGACCCGTGTCCGGGCGTTCCCCGGAAACAAAGCCGCAACCAGGCGATTCCCTTTTCTCCCACCTGGATGGGATAAAACCGCTTGCCCTTGACCTCGAGAGTAAACCCGCCGACCTCGTTGATCACGTACTCCGCGTCAATCAACTCGCGCCGGTGTTGCACCAGATGGGCGGAACCGTGCGTGCATCCCGCTTCCTCATCCGCCACCGCCGCTAGGATGATGTCGCGATCCAGAGAGTACCCCTTGCGAGCCAGGAGACGCATCACTGTTAGTCCCATCGCCGTCATCCCCTTCATGTCCACGGTGCCGCGGCCCCAGATACATCCCTCCGCTTCCACCGCACTAAAAGGAGGATGAGTCCACTCGCCTTCCACCGCGGGCACCACGTCGAGATGTGAACTCAACAAGAGCGGACGTGCGCCCCCCTCTCCCCGCAACCGGCCCACCACGCTGGCTCGCCCGGGTTCCGCCTCCACCAGCTCAGGCACAATACCCTCAGCCTCAAGCACCCCGGCAACATATTGGGCGGCCGGAAGCTCGTTGCCCGGCGGGTTGGAGGTGTCGAACCGGATCAGGTCCTGGAGCAACGCCGTCGCTTCCCGGAACTCTTCGTCGCTCAGTTGAAACATGGCCGCCGGTGAAGTGTAGCTGCGGCATCCTGCCGCAGTCCAAGCCGATTCTGTCCCGACCTGCCGGGAGAGAAGCCGCAGCTACTTTCTAAAACGGTTTCTTTGGACCTCCGGGACGCGCGGCACGCTCTGGCGCCAGTGACTCCTGTTCAAAAATCCCCGGTGGAAATTGTTTCAACTCGAAATCCCCAAAGTGCAAGGTCGTCGATTTCGTCGCCCCCAACTGTTCTTCCACGGTCATCCGCGAAATAAAATCACGGTTCTTCCCATCAATATTCACCTTGTGCTCGTACTCCATTATCGCGGTGCGAAGTTTCGTGCCCGACACGCTGAAAAACTCCGCCTTCACTCCCACGCGCCGCGTCTTGGATACCCAATACCGAATCGCGGGATAACTCGCGCTCTTGGATTTCTGCTTAAGTGAGAACACATGGCAGGAATCCCCTTGATGCTCTCCGTCCTCCACGGCTTCTACAGAATAATCCTCCAGATAGCTGATCGCAGCCACATCACCGATGGCGGCGTTCCCCATCACTCGCTGACGGCGGGAAATCGAAATAGGGCGGCTTAGAGCGGGCTTGTGAAACCACATTTTTCCGTCGGTCACCAGGTATTTAGTCCCTCGCGATTTCTCCGGTTCCAGCACCTCGGCGAGAACTTTCGAAGACTGGTGAATCACGCGCATCCGCAGTGTCTTTTCCTCCCCATTCTCCAGGCTCACCACGGTGACCACCCACACGATCCCCTGCCTCCCAAGATCGCCGCGCGACTGCTCGGCGTCCGCAAAGAGGTCCAGGTATTCCTCGCCCGCCGCGGGTGCTAATGTGGCGCCTGCCAACCACGTCAGGCAAATCGCCAGCGCGGCCAGGGATTTTGAAAACCGTCTTCTCGTCATCCTCCCCCCACTACACCATCTCTCGCCATCCTGCACAAGAAGTCAGACGGCCCGCCCGGCAGACTATTCACGGAGCCCCCGGAGCCGCCCTCTCCCTCTCTCCTCCGGTTTCGCTTCTTGTGTGTCATCCTGAGTGGAGTCGAAGGATCTCACTCCCGACCCTGTGGGCTCGATTTCCCAATAAAAGTTCGGGGGCACCACCAGCCCTCTAGCGTTGTCTGCCGACAGAACGGCTCCCCGAACATAGAGAGATCCTTCGACTTCGCTCAGGATGACAAGCGTGCGTGTCGTGATCCCGCTGATCGATCGCCTGCCGACTACCCGAAGCCCCAACGGGGCGGCCTCAAGATAGCCCAGGGGCACAAAAAAAG